>JAZRVV010000014.1:0-7059 GCA_045599345.1 Acutalibacteraceae bacterium | reverse complement strand
CATTGCAATGATACAAGCAAGTGAGCAGAAAAATACTGCGCCTGTATCGTTGTGCTTGCGGTCCTTGTACCACGTAAGTAGTACGCAAAGGAGCACTATCATCAAAATGAGACCAACAATGTGGGACGCAAATCCAAGCGGTCCACGTGTGAAATCATTCTCCTCATCAAAGTAAAATGCCAACCACTTAATTGGTTCAATAAATGTCGTCGCATAGATAAGTCCATTGACACCAATCAGCAAATAGAGCCACGCAGTGTTGCGTTTGATATGCGTTGTCATTCGAATGAAGAACAAGATAATGAGCGGAAGTATTGTGTAACAAATCCACGAAAGAATTGCACGCTCAATGTTCCACGTCGGAAGCGTCGCATAAACTGTCTCTGCATAGTCAATTAATGAGTAGGCAAACGTGAAATACAATATGAGTTTTATGAATTTTGATGCTTCCTTACCAACTGCCGTATCGCGCGTCAAAATAAGGCGCATGCCGATAAGCAAGATTAGGAAGAAAAACTGTTGCTCACAGTAATCGAGAGCATATAGCAAAATGGTTTTCATAATGCCTCCAGGGTCTTAAGTCATCTTTTCCTGTTTAACCTTTTTGTCTATTACGTGACGACTGCTGAGTTCGCTATTAATGTCGTCAAGAGAGATTCCCATCTCAATCATTAATACCATTATATGATAGCAAAGGTCAGCGATTTCGTAAATAGTTTCCTTTTTATCATCAGTCGCTGCTGCAATTATTACCTCTGTGCTCTCTTCGCCAACTTTTTTAAGAATCTTGTCTATACCCTTTTCAAAAAGGTAAGTTGTGTAGGAGCCCTCTTGCTTTTCTGTCTTGCGACCTTCGATGAGTTTCATAAGTGCCTCAAGTGAGAAAACAGCTTCCTCTGGGTTTTCATAGAGGTCGTTATAAAAACAACTTGTCTCGCCTGTGTGGCACGCAGGACCATCTGGGTTTACCTCAACAACAAGGGCATCCTTGTCACAGTCAGCAGTGATGCTGACGATGTGCTGGTAGTTGCCAGATGTCTCGCCCTTGAGCCAGAGCTCCTGGCGGCTCCTGCTAAAGAAGCAGGTGAGATTCTTCTCCATAGAGATTTTGAGGCTCTCCTCATTCATGTAAGCCAAGGTCAAAACCTTTTTTGTGCTAGCGTCAACAACGATAGCAGGGATAAGACCCTTGTCATCAAATTTAAGTTCTTTAATATCTATCATAATTAAATCCTCACTGGAATATCGTTTGCTTTGAGTTCCTGTTTTAGTTCCTTGATGTTAACCTCACCAAAGTGGAAGATTGACGCAGCAAGTCCTGCATCAACTTTTGGAAGGGTTTTGAAAAGAGTGATGAAATCCTCAATCTTGCCCGCTCCACCTGATGCTATTACTGGAACATCAACAAGGTTTGATACAGCCTCAAGCATCTCGAGGTCAAATCCACCTTTGACACCGTCTGTATCGATTGAGTTGAGTACTACCTCACCCGCTCCGCGGTCCACGCAGGATTTTATCCAGGAGAGGGCTTCAAGGCCTGTGTCCTCACGTCCGCCTTTGGCAAAGACGCGGAACTGTCCGTCAACTCGTTTAACATCCGCAGAGATTACGACGCACTGGTCGCCATAGAGGCGAGCCGCGTCCGTGATAAGCTGCGGATTTTTTATTGCGCCAGAGTTGACAGATACTTTATCCGCACCACATCCGAGGACACGTGCGAAGTCCTCTACTGTATTTATTCCACCGCCAACGGTGAGAGGAATAAATACCTCGTGGGCCGCGTCCTTTAATGTATCAATAAAGAGTGACCTGCCCTCTGCTGATGCTGTTATATCATAAAAGACCAGTTCGTCAGCACCACATGCGCTGTAATACTTTGCAAGTTCTACTGGAGAATCAACATCCTTAAGTCCTTCAAAGTTTGTACCCTTAACTACTCGACCATCTCGCACATCGAGGCAAGGAATTATTCTTTTTGTAAGCATTACTTTGCCACCTCGATTGCTTCTTTTAGATTTATGGCACCCGTGTAATATGCCTTACCAATGATGCAACCATAGAGGTCCTTCTCACGAAGGCGCTTTACATCATCGATAGTTGATACACCGCCACTGGCTGTGATATCAATGCTAAGGTTTTTCTGGAGCCTCTCATAGAGCTCATGGTTTGTGCCCATCATTGCACCATCCTTGGAAATGTCTGTGCAAATGATTGTTTTAACTCCAAGGTCCTGCATTGCTTTGCAGAACTCTTCGCCATCAAGCTCTGACTTTTCAGTCCAGCCTTTGATTGCAACTTTGCCATCCTTGATATCAACACCAACAGCAATCTTGTCTCCGAATTCTTTAAGTGCTTCCTTTAAAAATTCTGGATCCTTCACTGCTGCTGTTCCAAGGATAACCCTGTCCACACCTACATCGATGTATTTACGCACAGTCTCCATTGAGCGGATGCCTCCGCCGATTTCTGTAAAGAGGCTTGTACCATTTACTATTGCTTTTACAACTTCGATGTTTGGTGTCTCGCCAGTTTTTGCGCCCTCCAAATCGACAAGGTGCAAGAACTTTGCACCACACGCCTCAAAGTCGCGGCAGAACTCTGGCGGATTGTCACTGTACACTGTCATCTCGTTATAGTCGCCCTTTAAGAGGCGAACTGCTTTTCCATCATAGAGGTCTATTGCTGGAAAGATGTTCATACATTACCCTCCTCGCAAAAGGCCTTGAGTATTTTGAGTCCTACGTCTCCACTCTTTTCTGGGTGGAACTGGCAGCCAAAGATATTATCCTTTGATACTGCTGCCGTTACCTCCACACCGTACTCTGTCGTTGCGATGACACTGTCATCTGTTGCATGAGCATAGTATGAGTGTACAAAGTAAACGTAGTCGTCATTTTTGATGTATTTAAAGATTGGGTTGTCCCTCTTGATTATCAACTTGTTCCAACCCATCTGTGGAATCTTAAGCCCGTCTGGTACAAAGCCCTTGAGTGGCTCGATAGAGCCCTTTAAAAGACCAAGTCCCTTGTATGAGCCATACTCATGGCTCTCCTCAAAGAGCATCTGCATTCCAAGGCAGATGCCAAGGAGAGGCTTGCCAGAGTTTGCCTCCTCTATTACGACTTGGTCAAGACCGGACTCGTGAAGCTTGCGCGCTGCATCCTCAAAGGCGCCAACGCCTGGGAGGATAATCTTGTCCGCGCGCCTTATCTCGTCCGGATCATTTGTGACCTTAGAGTCAGCACCTATTGCCTCTAGTGAACAGCAGAGTGAGAAAAGGTTACCTACACCGTAGTCTATAACCGCTACCATCAAAGAACCCCTTTCGTAGATGGAACTTCATCCTTGAAATTCTCATCAATTCTTACTGCCTGCTTAAATGTCCTACCTGCCGACTTGAACGCACCCTCAATTATATGGTGTGTGTTCTTGCCATCAAGTTGTTTAATGTGAAATGTGCACTCTGCATTCCTTACTACTGCAAGCCAAAACTCCTCTATGAGTTCTGTGTCAAAAGTACCAACTGACTTTTGAGGAATCCTAAGGCCATATCCTAGATATGGTCTGCCCGAGAAATCAAGTGCAGTTAAAATGAGTGACTCATCCATTGGAAGGATTGTGCTGCCGTAGCGCTCGATACCCTTTTTGTCGCCAAGCGCTTCCTTGAAAGCAAGGCCAAGGCAGATGCCTATGTCCTCTGTTGTGTGGTGATAGTCAACAGCGACGTCGCCTACACATGAGATTTCAAGATCAAAGCGGCCGTGCTTTGCAAAGAGAGTAAGCATGTGGTCAAGAAAGCCACTGCCTGTATCAATTATTGATTTGCCACGACCGTCAAGGTCGAGTTTTAATTCAATATCTGTCTCTGCAGTTTTACGATTTATGGTCGCTGTTCTGCTCATAACACTTCCTCCTCTATTGCTTTGATGAGTGCTTTCATCTGGTCCATAGACCCTATTGTAATACGATTATAATCAAATAGTCTATCCTTTTCAAAGTGACGAATCAAGATTCCTTTTTCCTTGAGCTTTAAATAGAGCTCCTTGCCACCAATTTTGTCGCTTTTTGCAAAGACAAAATTGCTGCTACTTGGGAGCACTTCAAAGCCAAGACGTTCAAGCTCCATTACTGTATAGACACGATTTGCCATTATAGTCATACAGTTCTGTTTCATATAGCCGTCATCTTCGAGTGCGCCAACACCAGCCATCATTGAAACTGTGTTTACATTGTATGGGTTGGTTGAATACTTAATTGTATTGAGGTCCTGTATCAACGCTTTGCAACCAATGCCAAAGCCAAGGCGGGCGCCAGCGAGTGAGCGTGACTTGGAAAAAGTCTGAGTAACAAGGAGGTTATCATACTTTTTCGTCAGCTCCACTACGCTCTCGGCGCCAAAGTCGACGTAGGCTTCGTCGATTACAACGACGCTATCGTTGCTCGCAACTATCTCCTCAATCTGAGCCTTGGAAAGCGCAATACCAGTTGGTGCATTTGGATTTGCAATAAATATTGTTTTGTTTATTCCCTTGTACTTTTCAATATCAATCGAAAAGTCATCCTCAAGTGGAATCTCCTCATATGGAATGCCATTCATTTTAGCAAATACTGGATAGAAACCATATGTGATATCAGGGAATACTGCCGGATGATCCTTGTCACAAAATGCCATAAAAGCAAAGTTTAGGATTTCATCCGAACCATTGGTGAATAGGATTTCATCCTTCTCTATTCCAAAGTATTCACATGCAGTATTTACAAGCTTGGTGCAATCTGGGTCTGAATAGAGTTGCAAGTTCTTTGCTGCCTCATTCATATACTCTATTGCCTTTGGGCTTGGAGTGAATGGTGATTCATTTGTGTTGAGTTTGTTGTACTTTTGATCCTTTGGCTGTTCGCCTGGGGTGTATGGTACAAGGTCCTTATATTTATTTGAGAAATACTTACTCATCGTTATCCTCTGTTCTAATTACTACTGATTTTGCGTGGCCTGTGAGGCCTTCTTTTTTTGCAAATGTTGCAATTTTTTCTGCAACTTCTTCGAGTGCAGGACGTGTGTAATAGATGTACTGTGTCTTTTTGATAAAGTCATCAACGGACAATGCACTCGAGAACCTTGCCGTGCCAGATGTTGGCAGTGTGTGGTTTGCACCTGCGAAATAGTCTCCCACTGCCTCAGGACAATCACGGCCAAGGAATACTGAACCTGCATGCTTGATACTATCAAGATACTTAAATGGATCATCAACACAGAGTTCCAAGTGCTCTGGTGCAATTTCATTTGCTATATCTATTACTTTATCAATGGTATCAGCAACGATAATCTTGCCATTGTTATCAATTGATGCTCGTGCGATTTCTTCCCTTATGAGCATTGGAATCTGAGCCTCAAGCTCAGCTGATACTGCGTTTGCAAGGTCAATAGAATCCGTTACAAGTACTGCACTAGCCATCTTGTCATGCTCTGCTTGTGAGAGCAAGTCTGCTGCCACATATTTTGGATTTGATTTGCCATCGGCAACAACCAAAATCTCAGAAGGGCCAGCAATCATATCAATTGATACTTTGCCAAAGACCTGCTTTTTTGCCTCTGCAACGAACGCGTTGCCAGGGCCAACAATCTTGTCTACCTTTGGTATTGACTCTGTGCCATATGCGAGCGCTGCAATTGCCTGCGCACCGCCTACTTTAAAGATTCTATCAATTCCAGCAACAAAGGCTGCTGCCAAAATTACTGGACTTATCTTGCCGTCTGCTGATGGTGGAGTCACCATTACGACCTCATTAACCCCTGCTATCTTTGCTGGAATAGAATCCATCAAGACGGTGCTTGGGTATGCAGCCGTGCCACCTGGCACATAGAGGCCAGCCTTTTCTACTGGAGTAATTCTCTGGCCTAGTATTGCACCACTTGCGCGCTTGATTTCAAAGCCTTCTCGGCGCTGTGCCTCATGGTACTCCCTAATATTTGCTGCGGCCTCCTTCAGTATCTCGATGAACTCATCATCTACGATACTAAGCGCCTCATCGATTTCTTCCTTTGAAACCTCAAGCGCGTCAAGGTCCGCTTTATCAAATTTCTTCTCATATGCAAAGAGCGCTTTGTCGCCATTTAGTTTTACGTCTTCTACTATTTCAGTTACAACGTCCTCTACATTTGAGAGTGGCTCAAAGCGAGCAAAGATTTCACTATTTGGAACTTCGCCATACTTATATATTTTAATCATTTAAGATTCCTCACAATGTTTTCTATCTCTTCTGTTTTAAACTTAAAGCTTGTCTTGTTAGCGATGAGGCGCGCACTTATTGGAACTACATCCTCAATTACTTCAAGGTTGTTTTCCTTGAGCGTTGTGCCTGTCTCAACGATATCAACGATAACATCTGAAAGCTTAAGTATTGGTGCGATTTCGATTGAACCGTTTAGGTGGATGATATCGATATCGCGTCCCTTTGAATCATAGTAAGCTTTTGCAATGTTTGAAAACTTGGTTGCCACACGCAAAGTCTTTTGCGTGTTGTCCCTAAAACCTACTGGCGCTGCAACTGCCATTTTACACTTGCCGATATCAAGGTCCAAAAGCTCATAGATATCTGGCTCGTACTCAAGGAGTATATCCTTGCCAGCTACGCCGATATCGGCAGCGCCACGCTCAACATAGATAGCAACGTCTGATGGCTTAACCCAGAAGTACCTAACTCCTGCTTCCTCATTTTCAAAAATCAGCTTTCTGTTTTCCTCATAGATAGAAGGGCAAGGATAACCGGCAGCCTCAAACATTGCATAGACTTTTTCACCGAGCCTGCCCTTTGGCAATGCAACATTAAGCATCTTGAGTTATCCCCTTTCCCTTAAATTTCATTACACGCTTTGCACGAATTGCCTTTGGAAGTGCTGTCTCTACGAGCACTGACTGGCCGTCAGCGCGAAGGCTGTTTGCGGCGTCGCAGAGTGCTGACAAGTCAGCGTCCTCGTCATAGAGGAGTGCGACATCAACATCATACTCGCTTGACTCAAAGAGCAAGTCCTCAAGCATACTAACGTATAGTGCAAAACCT
>JAZRVV010000013.1:0-22115 GCA_045599345.1 Acutalibacteraceae bacterium | reverse complement strand
TGGCGATAGGAATGGCGAGGTTGATACCGTAGCCACCGCTGTTTTCGCAGACAACGACAATTGCGAGTGGAAGGTCTGGACGCTGAGAGTAGCCAAGGAACCACGTATGTGGTTTGTCGCCTGATACCTCAGCAGTACCGGTCTTGCCGCACATGAGGAGATTTGGGAAGCGATGGTCGCCGTAGTACTTTTCAACATTGGAGCGAAGCATCTTGTCGAGACGTTTGGCTTGTACGGAGCCCATGAAACTCTCATTGCCTGTGTTGGCACCCTTGATAAGGGTTGCCTGTGGAGTGTAACCAGTTCGATTGGCAATTGCACCAACCATCATTGTTGCATGACAAGGATTAATAAGTGTGGTGTACTGGCCAATGCCAGACCAAGCTCTGTCTATGTCATAAGCTTTTGTTACATCATAGTAGCTGGTTGCACATCTAATTTTATCAACATAGAATGTGCGGTTGAATCCGCATTTCTCTGCAGTTGCTTGCATTTTTTCGTTGCCGAGTTCAGCAGCAAGCCCTGCAAATGCTGTGTTGCAGGAATGCTGAAGTGCTTGGTCAAAGTTGACAGTGCCATGGACACCGTTACAGGTAACCTTGTTGCCTACTTTGTTGGTCCATGCACCGTTACATGTGAAGTAACGGTTGTCGATATCAGTCATATTCTCAAGAGCACAGCAAGCAGTGACAATTTTGAAAGTAGAACCCGGGGTATAGAGACCGCTGAAATAACGGTTCATATATATGCCTTCGTATTTGTCAGTTTTATCGGTAGCAATATCTTTTGGTTTGTTGTAGATATCGTACGTTGGAAGAGAAACAGCACAATAGATTTCACCGGTTTTGTAGTTGTACACACCGATGGTGCCTTGATATTTTCCAAGCGCATCCATTGCAGCGACACAGAGTCTTGAGTCTATTGAAAGCTGTATGTCATGACCAGTGCCTTCTTTTTTTAGGTTATATACACCTTGAATCATACTGTATCCGGTAAGGTCAGATTTCATTGATGAATGAACACCTGTTGCAATGAAACCTGCTGTATCACCTACAACATGAAGGGTGGCTTCGCGTACTTTTTGATCCTCATTAAACTTGCGTTCGCCGTCTACGGTTTCAGCAAGGACAGTGCCCATTCGATCGGTGATAGCACCTGCGGTGAGAAGTTCGCCGTTTGAATAAAGGTGCTTGTTGTAGTCTTTTACTACCCATTTGCCAGAATTAACTTCCATTGTAAAGAAGAGAATCATGAGTCCAGCAAGGAAGGCAAATGCAAAGATGTACATTATGTAAGAACGTCTAAATATCCTATTCATCGCTTACCTCCCGCCCATGTTCTGTTATCGGCGGCCTTGATAAAGGCTAGGAGTGCCCAGCACGAAATTGTACTGGAGCCGCCACGACTGATAAACGGCAGGGTAACGCCGGTAAGTGGTAAGAAGTCGGTGACGCCGAAGATATTGAGTGCTGCTTGGAAGAGCAAAAGTCCACCGGCAGCGCAACTTGAAATGGAATAAAAGGCGCTGCGTGCACCTTTTGCACAGCGAATGCTGTGGATAAAAATAAAGATAAATGCCCATGCAACAAGGAATGCGATGAGTATGCCCCACTCTTCGCAGAGGACACCAAACACCAAGTCCTCTGTTGCGGCAAATATGTCACGTAAGTGACCGTTGCCTATGCCAAGGCCTAGCCAACCACCACTGACTGAATATGTGAGAACTCTCGTCTGTTGGTATCCTTTGCCGTCGGCAAAGTCCCAAACATGACGATATGTTGCAAAACGTCTCATAATGTAGTCGGAACGCATAAGTACAATAAGTCCGGCGAGCATTGCTGCGCCAAGGATGAGGAAGAGGATTGTACGAACGTCACCGGAGCGCATGAATGCGAGTACTACGAATGTAAAGAAGAATATCAAAGCTGTACCAAGGTCGCGCATCAAGAAGAGCAAACCGATACAGACAACTGCGAATATTACATATTGAGTAAGGCTACGGCTAGATTGAAGCTTTTCAAGGGTCGCAGCACCAACAAAGATGAAAGCAACTTTGACAAGTTCAGATGCCTGAATTGACACACCACCAATAACTAACCAGTTATAGGCGCCGTTGATATTTTTAGCAAGTACAAGTGTAATAAGGAGGAGCGCGATAGATGCAGCAGCCATAGGCTTGCGGAATTTTTCTGCGCGCTCGGTGTCTTGTACGACATAAAGTAAACCAACGTAGCAGGCAAAGCCAATAACAAAGGCAACAAATTGCTTGATGAGCAAGCCTGTGCCACAGGACGCTGTAATAACAAGGCTTATTCCTGTGAGGAAGAATGCAATGCATTCAAGTGCCAAAGATGACTTGCTTAAAATGATTGTAGACATAACGGCCCAAAGCCATTCTATTGCTGTAAAGATGACAAATACTACGCCAACGGCGGTATTGAGTGTGCCATCTTGAACAAAAATGACTTGATAGAAGGTTATGACCTGAAATATTGAAATCAGGAGCATTGTAGGTAACCATCTAGGTCCGTTCAAGGCTTAATCCTCCTTTAGGATTTTTGAGAAAACTTAAGTGTATAACCACAGATTTCAATGATGTCACCATCTTTTAAATCTCGGCATTCGGTGAGTTCCTCACCGTTTAATAGAGTTCCCGCAATGGACTCTAAATCCTCTATAATCCAACCTGTGTCGGAGCGGGAAAGAAGTGCGTGTGAACGTGATACTGAAGGTGAGTTGATTTGGATATTGGCCTCATCGCTACGTCCTATTAGAACTTGTGCCACAGCATCAATTTTGAATTCTTCGCCTGAAATACAATTCTTGATTGAGCAACCAGTTTTAAGGTGCTCAGGAAGTACTATTTCGCCAGTGTAGAATTTGCTGTCTCCTTCGAAGAGAGCTGGATTATCTTCGACCGCAATTTCGATGCCTTCTTTTGCTTTTTGGACATCGTCGTAGTCATAGAAGGTAAAGATTGCATTGCCAAAAACTATCGTGTCTCCACTTTTAACTTCAAGTGGGTGAAGCGAGATTGAATCTGCGCGATCGCCATTAACAAACGTGCCTGTTTTTGAATGCGTGTCAAATACGAGCCACCTACCGTTTCGCTTGGTTATTACTGCGTGGAAACGAGATACGGTTGTATACGTAAGCGTGATGTCGCAAGCATTACTGCGACCGATAGCTGTCTCATATCCAATTAGTGGAATCTGATCACCGTTGGCGGAATTAATAAGGTAACCAATTGTGCCAGTTTTCTTGTTGCCACGAACCAGAGAAATGCCACATCCAAAGATGACATAGAAAGCAATTATAGGCAAAACCCAGCGCCCAAATTCAACTATGAAAGTCGTGTTAATAATCCCACCTCCAGTCTAAAATACTATGAGAAAATTGTAGCAAATTAGTTCATAAAGTCAAGAAATGTAACTATAAAGATATAATTTAATAAAAAAAATAGAATAATATGTTGTTTGTTCATATTCTGTTCATATTTGTACTTTATATTCTCTTTAGTAATATTGTAAATTAATAAAGGGGAATACATATATGCTTACATCACTTGGAATCGGAATTATCGCCCTTATAGCAATCATCCTTATGGGTGTTTGCGTATTGTTTGCTTGTCTTGCAATCATCATTCTCTACACAGGTAGAGCTGCTCAGTATGACAGAGCTGGCAAGAAGATGTCAAGAGCTAGCAAGCCAAAGAAGGCAAAGAAGTAATTAAATAGACGGCTAAGCCCGCTTGGATTCCAAGCGGGCTTTATTTCCCCATAGGAGGGTTTTGTTTTGTCGAACGATTTTTATGCATTCGTATCACGAATGAAATATATCGACCGATGGGCTCTCATGAGGAATACCGAAGAAGAGTCTTTGACTCAGCACTCTTATGAAGTTGCTGTTATCGCACACGCTCTTGCTGTTATTAGCAACAAGCGACTTGGCACAAACTTTGATGCTGAGAAAGTTGCGTTGATTGGTCTTTTTCATGACACATCGGAAATTTTGACAGGAGATATGCCAACTCCTGTTAAGTACTACAGTCCAGAGATTACAAATGCATACAAGAAAGTAGAGGAAGTAGCAACAGGCAAGATTCTTGATATGTTGCCAGATGACCTACGTTCAGAGTATGAGGATCTTCTTTTGCCAGCAAAAGAAGATGAGGAACTTTGGAAACTAAACAAGGCTGCCGATAAAATCAGTGCGCTTATCAAGTGTATCGAGGAGCGCAAGGCAGGAAATAAAGAATTTGATAAAGCGCTAGAAGCAACTGAAGCATCAATTCATAAAATGAATTGTGAAGCTGCGGAGATATTTATTAAAGAATTTCTCCCAAGCTATGAGTTGACTCTTGACCAACTTAAATAAGGAGGGCTTTGAAAATGAAAGCAAAAGAGTATAGGGCAGTAGCTCGTGAAAAGTTGTCTGGTCATTGGGGAGAAGCAGTTCTTACTGCATTCGTTGCCGCACTTCTTGGTGGCATAGCTGTTGATACAACTGTTTTTTCTGCCGACATTAACATTGATGAGTTGATGGAAAATGCTGAAAAATTTGGAATGAATTTCTCTCTTGAACAAATTACAGAGACAATGAATATTCCATCAGTTCTCCTTACAATTATTGAAATCATAACAAGCATCGCTGCTATTTGGGGAATTGCAACATTTATCCTTGGCGGACCAACAAGAACAGGTTATTGCCAGTATAATATTGACCTTCAAAAGGGCGAATCAAAATTCTCTGATTTGTTTGTTCACTACGACATTTTCGTTAAGGCATTCTTGACTGATTTACTTATGACAATCTTTATTGTCCTTCAGTACATTCTTTTAATTGTGCCAGGAATCATTGCAACATTTGCATATCAGATGACATTCTATATTCTTGCTGATCATCCAGAGATGGACCCTATAGATGCAATTAAAGCATCACGCAAGATGATGAGAGGCCATAAGTGGCAACTCTTCTGCCTCCAACTTAGCTTTATTGGTTGGGCAATTCTTTCAGTATTCACAATGGGAATCGGCGGTCTTTTCCTCACTCCTTATTCAGAGGCAGCAACAGCTGCATTCTATAAGGAGATTTCAAAGGAAGAAACTCCAGTGGTTTCAATACCAGAGTTTGTTGACGTAGCTGATTAACATTGATATAATTAATCGAAGTTAAATTATTTAATTATTTGGGAGGATAATAAAATGATTAATGTACCACTTAATGAAATTCTTGAAAAAGTAAGCAAGGGTGTAGGTAATCTTACAAAGAAGCTTGATAAATTCATGCACAGCGGCATGGTAGCTGATTTCTGGGATTGGGTTGATAAGAAATGGTATCGCACCGATCTTCATGATGCACGCAAAGGCTAATTTAAGGAGATAATTTATGTACGCAGTATGTTTGGATTTAGAGGGCGTTTTGGTTCCTGAAATATGGATTGCATTTGCAAAGGCAACTGGCATTCCTGAACTTGAGAAGACAACAAGAGATGAGCCTGATTATGATAAGCTTATGAAATATAGGCTTGCAATACTTAAGGAGCATGGTCTTGGACTTAAGGAAATTCAGGATGTTATTGCAACAATAGATCCAATGGATGGTGCAAAAGAATTCCTTGATGCACTCCATGAATTCACACAGGTAATTATTATCAGTGATACATTTTCACAGTTTGCAAAACCACTTATGAGAAAACTTGGTTGGCCAACAATATTCTGTAATGAACTTGTTGTTGCAGACAATGGTGAGATAACAGACTTTAAGATGCGTTGTGAAAAATCAAAGCTCACAACTGTTAAGGCTCTTCAAAGCGCAGGTATTGAAACAATAGCTAGTGGTGATAGCTTTAATGATCTTGGAATGATAGGTGCTTCAAAAGCAGGTTTCTTATTTAAATCAACGGATCAAATAAAGGCTGATTATCCAGATATACCAGCATACGAGACATACGATGAGTTGCTTGCAGCAATAAAGCAAGTTATCGGTGTGGAATAGTAAAAAGAAAACCTCGGCTTAAAGCCGAGGTTCTTTTTGTCTAGATTATTCGATTGTAAGGATGTCGATGAAACCTGTGATTTCAAAAACTTCCTTAATTGTATCGTTGACGTTTTTGATAACCATCTTGCCCTGAGCACTCATCTTTTTCTGTGCTGCAAGAATTACGCGAAGGCCTGCTGATGAGATGTACTCAAGTCCCTCAAAATCAAGAGCGAGGTCTGTGATTCCGTCAAGTTCTAAAGCTGCTTCGAGTTCTGGAGCAGTTGTTGTATCAAGGCGGCCCTTGAGAACTACTTCTAAAGCTTCGCCATTAGCGTTTTTTACTATATCCATTAACAAAATCTCCTTTGTAAAAGAATTGTACACTCTAATTCTATTATAAATAAAAGGTTTATGCAAGAATTTAATTATGGTATTATATAAATATTATTTACATTAGAGGTACAACATGATAATAAAACGAGCAACTGAAAATAATCTTAAAGGTATAAATATACTATTAGAACAGGTCCTTATGGTGCATCACAATGGGCGTCCAGACCTTTTCAAGGCTGGCGCAAAAAAATATACAGATGTCGAACTTTGCGAAATTCTAGCTGATGACAAGAGACCAATTTTTGTAGCAGTAGATGAAGAAAATACTGTGCTAGGCTATGCTTTTTGCATTATGAAGCAGGAAATAGGTAATAATATTTTGACTGACATCAAGACTTTATATATTGATGACCTATGCGTTGATGAAAAATTGCGAGGCCAGCATATTGGTACTGCTCTCTATGATTTTGTAAAGGATTTTGCAAAATCCGAGGGATGTTATAATATCACACTCAATGTTTGGGCGTGCAATGAGGACGCGCATAAGTTTTATGAAAAACTTGGCCTCGTTCCTCAAAAGATTGGTATGGAAGAGATCCTTAAATAAATAAAGAAAGAGGAGAAGAAATGAACAGGAAAAGCATTATTGGGATAGTTGCTCTTTGGATTTTTGCAGCAGCAGTTGTATGCCTTTCAATTTTTGTGACCAAGGATAGCAAGTCTCCAAAAGAGGAGCCAACAAAACCCACAACAAGTGAGGTTCAAACAACAAAGAAAGCAGAACCTCAACCAACAGGCCTTGCTGCTATCGATGTGTTCTTTAATAAATATACCAATAATTATGTAAGAGGAGAGGATACGACTCCTCCACTTATGCTAGTAACGGATTCACAGATGGTTAAGGTTGGTGCAGAGGAAATTCCATCTCCATCTATTTGTCTTGATGATCGTGATAGAAAAGTAACATTTACTTACGAAGGCACCTATGACTTAAATACAGTGGGTTCATATAAAGTAACACGTATTGCATCAGATTCAGCTGGCAATGAGACAAGGCAAAACTTTACGCTTAAGGTAGTTGAGGAAATCCCAGAAGTATCTGTAACAAAGATGGCACCATTGCCACTTGCTGATGCAATTGCAAGATATAAAACTGATGATAGTATATCAATTGGTATTGATGTGTCACGTTGGCAAGGTGACATCGATTGGACAAAGGTAAAAGAAGCAGGAGTAGAGTTTGTATATATGCGCCTTGGAATTCAAGAGAAATTCCGTGGAGAGCGCTATTTAGATAGGAACTTTGTTCAATACTTTAAGGATGCAAAGGCAGCAGGACTTTTAGTAGGACCATATTTCTATACATGCGCAACCTGTAAAGAGGATGCTCTTGAGGACGTAAAATTTATTTATAATGTTCTTACAGAAAACAAATTTGAACCAGACCTTCCTATCGCCTTCGACTGGGAAAGTTGGTCGGGCGTTACATCTGCGAACTTAAGCCTTAAGGACCTCTGGGAATCATATGATATTTACGAAGGCGCTTTCAAGGCAGTAGGATTTGACACCTGTCTATATCAAAGCAAAAACTATCTTGCAAACGGATGCTGGAATGTCAAAGATACTACCAACATATGGCTTGCACAGTACTATAAAGAGCCAACTTATGATGGAGATTTCTTTATGTGGCAGTGCAGCAATACAGGCGTAGTGCCTGGCATACAAGGCGATTGTGATATTGATGTAATGTATAAAATGCCATAAAAATAAAAAAGTTAGCGAACGCTAACTTTTTTATTGACTTTGTATATTCATCCATCTAAAATATACTTGTAAAATAGAATGGAGGTACTTTATGAGTACATTTTGGTGGATAGTTATTATTACCGCCATAGCAGGAATGTGTTGCACTGGTGTCGGAGGTCTTATAGGTGCAGTTTTGCACCGTAATTCTGAAAAAATTGTAAGTTTGTTACTTGCCTTTGCCGGTGGTGTAATGCTTGCAGTAGTTTGTTTTGAGCTTATACCAGAAGCATTTAAACCAGAAGGTGCTGTTTCTGATATGCCGCTTTGGCTTGTAATAATTGGTGTTGCACTTGGTTATGGACTTATCTATATTTTAAATTACATTATAGACAGGTACACTAATCCAGAAGTTGCACATATTGATAATGAGCATCCAAAGACAGCTGATGATTTGGATGAACTTATTCACCACGATCACTTTGAGACACATGTAAAAAATGCATCAAGCAATTACGAACTCTTTATTGCAGGCATTGTTATGGCTTGTGCTATTGCACTTCACAATGTTCCAGAAGGCATGGTAATTGGTGCATCGTATGCAGGTGATGCGGGTGAAATAGTTGGTGGAGCAGGATTTATTATTGCAGCTGTCATTGGTCTCCATAACATTCCAGAGGGAATGTCAGTTTCTGTTCCTTTGATTGCTGGAGGAATGAGCAAAACTAAAGCAATTGCAATAACTGCTTTATCAGGTTTGCCAACCGTAATTGGTGCAATCATTGGTTATTCACTCGGACTTTTAAGTCCTGTTTGGCTTTCGATTTCCTTGAGTTTTGCTGGTGGTGCAATGATTTATGTTGTGTTTGGCGAGCTCTTGCCAGAGGCGTTCCTTATGTGGAAGTCAAAGGCACCAGGTGCATTTGCATTACTTGGCACCCTTGTTGGATTGATCCTTGTAAAAGTATGATGAAGCGCCAGACTATAAGGACAGATTATTAGAATTTTTTAACAAGTAAAACAAAAGCACTTTCAAGTAATCTTGAAAGTGCTTTTTTGTTTAGAAACCTAAATTTTCGTTTATGAGAATAATTTCGTAGTCCGAGCCAGTAGGCTTGGTCCAAAACACTGTGAGTGCTCGACAGATGCGCTCTTCGCTGTCGCAGTCGTAACACTTGTCGCCCTTTACGGCGCAAGGTGTTTTACGATTAAGGCGTTTTGCGTTGAGCGGTGCTGAAATGTTTCGAGCACGCCACATTGCACCTTCGAAGTCAGGTGCAATTTTGTTAGCGCCTACAACAAGGTATACTTTTTTGTGACCAAAAATTGTAGATGCAACACGGTTGCCAGTGCCGTCAATATTGATTATTTCACCGGTCTCTGACATGCCGTTTGCTGATGAGAGATACACGTCAGTTTCCATTGCGAGTGCACGCATTTCATCAGGTGTTTTACCTGGAAGAGGAATCCAATGGTTGTAAATTGTATTTTCCTTCTTAAGGTCATCGATGAGTCCCATCTCTTGTAGAGTTACTGAACCACCGAAGCCTACTGTCATACCGTTGATGTTTTCAAGAAGGTAAGCTTTTGCTTCTTCCTTTGTCTCAAAAACTTGGACAGTATAGTGTTTCTTTTCTAAGTTTTCTTTTGTTTTGATAAGGTCTGCCATTAAAACACCTCTACTAGTTTTTCGCCTTCATAGCGAAGGGTCATTGAAATTTTGTCTGCACCCGAAAGCATCTCTTTTAAAAAATATGGATCGCCTTCCCACATAGGGAGGTCCAGTATTTCTTTCTTTGGAACCCAGTGGAGTTCGCCTTCTGGGCAATCTTGGATGAGATTGCCAGAAAAGTTGGTGCCAAGGAAGAGGTGCATATGCTCGTCCTCCCACTCGTCGGAGATAAAATTTATCACGCCGTAGTAGTGGTAGGACAAGAGGTCAAGGCCTGTTTCTTCCTTGACTTCGCGGACCAAACATTGCTCCGCGGTCTCGCCAGGCTCAAATTTTCCACCGACGCCAACCCATTTCTGGCCGTTGACGTCGTGCGTTTTTTTATTTCGGAATAGCATTAAATACTTTCCGCCTTGTTCAATATAACAGAGTGTGGAATCTATCATTATTGTTCAGGCTTTTCGTAGTGGATAAACATTTCTACATTTCCTGTGAGTTTTGTGCTGATAACAGGGTTTGTAAGGTCAATATCAAGCTGACCTTTGGAAATTTCATATTTAATGAATTTGTAGCCTTCTTCCTCGTAAATAACGGCTGCATCGTATTCAAACAACTCATCATCTGGAACGTTCATCTGACCATTACCTGATACTTCGTCTGTATTAAACATTTCCTTGTATTTAACAGAGAAGAGGTAATGTGGTTCAAAATCGCCTTCAAACTCTTTGATGATTGCATCATCCCAGTTGTATCCTGTGAGTGCAGTAGCATAGAATTTACCGCTGTTGTCAGCAAAAGCATCTTTTTCGATACTTTCAGCAGTGCAATATGCCTGAACTTCTGTCAAACCAACATTTGCAAATGCACGTGAGCCAACGTGCTTAACATCAGACATGATTGAGATGCAGCAGAATGGGCCTTCGCCATTTGAATTTAAGTTGGCATTTTCAAAAGCGGAGTCGCCGATTTCGTCAAGTCCCTCTGTTGGGATGTAAAAACCGAGTGTCTCTGAATTTGCGCCAGCGCCTTTAAATGCGTTTTTGCCTATCTTTGTAACACCGTCAAAAACACTTATTTCTGTAAGGTCAGCGATTACGCTAGCCCAAGGTGTTGATTCGGCGCTGTCAAAGTCCATCATTGCACCAGAGCCAGAAATCATAAGGCGGTTGCCGTCAACAAGACAAGCAGTTACATCGTCGGTTGCCGTAGCACCGATTGTCCATGGATCAGCTTCTGTACCAGAACCAGTTACTTCTGGTTTTTCAGGAGCCTTTGCGCAAGCACCAAGGCAGAGAACAAGAGAAAGTGCGAGTAATAAAGCTATTAAACGTTTTGTCATAAAAAGACCTCTTTCTTAATTATTGTTTAACATTATTATAATACAAAAAACTGGAAAAGCGAAAGTTATTTTGTTATACTACCAATGTATTTTTTGAAAAAGAGGTACCAGACATGGAAAAGATGAAGAAACTCTTTGGCGAAGTAAATATGACATGGCCAAAGGTGTTAATTTTTGCAGTTGCATCTGCACTTTTTACAGCAGTTATGCTCGTCATTGATGGACTCAAGGAGAGTTCTCTCCAGGATATCGGAATTGCCTTTGAGTGCTGGATACTTTTTGCTATGTTCATTATTATGAATTCTAAAAAGTTGACAGAAGCAGTTGCCAAGACCTTTGTTTTCTTTTTAGTTTCTCAGCCACTTATTTATCTATTTCAAGTTCCGTTTAGCGATATGGGTATGGGTCTTTTTGGGTATTATAAGCGTTGGGCCTTTATCACTATCTTAACTATTCCAGGTGCTGCTATTGCGTACTTTGTTAAGAAGAAAAATATTATTGCAGCAGGTGTGCTTTCGGTTGCAAATGCATATCTTGCATATGCAAGCGCAACCTACCTCCGCAGTGCAATCTTTGATTTTCCACACCACCTTCTTTCATCAATCTTCTGCCTTGCACTTGCAGTTTTCTTCTGTGTAGTATTCTTTGATGACAAGAAACTTTTAAAGCGTTTGACAGTTGGCTTTGTAGCTTTTGTGTTTGTAGTATGTTTTATTTTTACTGGACGTAATCATAAAGTTGATGTAAGACTTGGCAAGGGTAATTGGGATTATACAATGGACAAGGAAAAGGTTGTTGTAGTTGATATTGATGGTTCCAAGGCCAAGATCAAGGGCAAGCATGACGGCGAAACTATTATTATTTTCACAAATAGTAAAGGAGAAGTAGTTGAATATCAAGCAACCGTTAGTGCGGGCAACGTATTTATGACATCAATTGGATAAAACTTAAGGCGTTAGGAATTTCCTAACGCCTTGTTTTATTCAAAATCAAATATAGCTTTGCTTTCTATGAAACCTCCAAATAGAGCCTTCCATTTTTTGTGAACGTCACATTCGTTCCAAATTGGGAGGCTTTCTTTTTCCATTTCAATGATAATTAAAAAGTCGTATCTGTTCTCTTTATCAACGCAGTTGTTGATAAAATGAATATCCTTTATTTCAGGTAAGGACAGCGCATTAGCAAATAACTTTTTAGCATCGCTTTCTACGGTAGCTTTGTCAGTAACAGTATCATTCCATTTAACTAAAATACAGTGTTTCATTTTTGCCTCCCGTTTATAATTTATTATAGTATAGCATAAAGATTTTTAAATGTGGTATAATACTTGCGTATTTATGTTTATGAAAGGTGACAGTATGGCATTAGATATTATAACGCTTATAGTACTTTTTACAGCGTTTGCTCTAGGCGTACATTTCTTTTTTGCTCAGCATACATCTGCGCTTTATTTTAAATTTATAGCTTGTGCAGTTGGATGTTACGCTCTTGCAGAACTCTTTTGGTTTACGTTTGATGTATTGAATGGAAGACCAATGGAGGGCTTTGCTATAACCGAAGTGGCATATTTTGGATGTTATCTATTTTTGTTGACTGCAAACAAAGGACAGTTTGATTCGCTTATTGATGATAAAAATCCAGAATATAAAAAATACAGGTATATAGCATTTATTGTTCCGATATTCTTTATAACGATGATGGTGGCATCAGTTTTATCTGGTTCTAGGATTAATACTTGGCCACTTACAATAATTTCAAATGCTTGTTACATACCAATGATTATTGCGTCGTACTACAATTTTAAGCATTTGATTTGGCCTAATAAGGACTATGGATTTATCAAGGCACTTCGCCCTACAAATCTGTGCTTACTTATAGCTTATTATGCAGACATGTGCTGCTTGCTATTTACAATTGTGAGCAAGACTTTAGCATCACAAATTTGCTCACTTATAATTGCAATAGCTATGCTCCTTGCTATTATTTTTGCAAGAAAGGGGCGTCTTGTATGGTTGACCTAAGCTTATTGCTTTTTATTTGCCTTGTTTTGCCAATGCTTATGATGTCCTATGTCTTTAAAGGAGAGTCAAGGACGCTCATAATTTATATGGTGCTTGGCATATTCGCATGTCTTGTTGCGGGTTCAATTAATGGCACGATTCTTAGTAGCACTTCGCTTACGTACTATTATATGACTATTAATATAACCCCAATAGTTGAGGAAGTTTTAAAGGCGCTTCCAATAATGTATCTTGCCTTTATATTTAAGCCAACAAAGCAACATCTTCTTGAATGCTCAATTGCAGTTGGTATTGGATTTGCGATGCTTGAGAATGCATACATATTTGCCAGCAGTGCAGCGAGCATAACACTTGACTGGGCAATTATACGCGGTCTTGGAGCGGGTATGATGCACAGTATTTGTACGCTCGCAGTAGGTTACGGCATTTCACTTTTTGGTATTCACAAAAAGTGGTATGCAACCGGAACCGTAGCACTGCTCGCAACAGCAATGATTTATCATGCGTTTTATAATTTGCTTATCCAATCGGATTATATGTATTTAGGACTTGCTTTAACCGTTATTACTTTCCTTATTATTGTTTTTGTTGAAAAACAAAAAAGTAAGGCCAAAGAAGCGACCAAGCAATAAGAAAGGACTGATTTTGTGAAGAAGATTTCAGTATTATTAGTATTCTCACTTTTGGCAACATTAATGCTTGCTGGTTGTACAAAACCGGTTGACCCAGAGCCAACCACAATGCCAACAGAGCCAGCAGGGAAAATGGCTGGCGCCTTTTCTCTAGAAGGCGCAATCGCTGGTGACCTATCAGAGATTGTTAAGACTGCCTATGATGAAGCAACAGCTGGCTTAGATGTAGAATACACACCACTTGGTTGTGTTGGTTCACAAGTTGTCGCTGGTATGAATTATGCCGTTCTTGTCAAGGATGGAGATAGCATCAAAGTTCTCTTTATTTACAAGCCGTTAAGTGGCCAAGCAAGCATCACTGAAACAGCTGATTTTAACATACTTGATTATCTAAATGATGATATAGATATCATTAAGGCAAATGAGGAAATAGTAGGTGGTTGGGGAGTACCAACTGATGCTGGTCTTACAGCTATGCCAGAAAGACTTGCTACAGCAACTTCAAAAGCATTTGCCGATTACAAAGATTTAATTATCAGCCCTATCGCTTGTGTAGGCACACAGGTTGTTGCCGGTACAAACTATGCACTTGTTTGCACAGGCAAGACTGATAAGGATGCAAAATCTAATCTCTATATGGTTAAGCTTTATGATGGTGTAGATGGCACAACTGAGATCCTCTCAATTTGTCCAATTGATATTACTGCTCTCAAGAAATAAAACAGAACAAAGCTTAAGCCCGATGCAAAACGCATCGGGCTTCTTTTATGTACTTTAAAATTCTTCGTCTGGGATTGGGTGCTTGTCAAAGTGTGAGGTGTAAGGCACACCGGTTGCTTCGGCAGGCTCGGTATAGAAGAAGTTTGGGAGTCTGTTGTCGTCCTCAGTAAATCCTTCTAGTTCGTTGAACTTTTGCTCCATGCGAATGATTTCAAATCCCATACTTTCTATGAGGCTCATGTCTGGACCTTCTGCGTCTCCAGCAAGGCAGCCTGCCATTCGGCAGATAGCAGCACGAGCATCCATATCAAAGTTTACTGCGGCCCATGGGAAGAGGCACATGAATGAATCGCAGGTCGCTGTTTGAGCGAGTGCTGTCTCGGCTTGCTCGAGTGGCGTTAAGTCCTTGCGGAATGTTAGACCAGAACCAGAGGTATGGTCGCCACCCATCGTTGAACGTTCAAAGCAGAGGCCGTAGCCTAAAATGATACGTGGGTCGTACGCTGCAACAGCCTGTTTCTTGGCTGTTGGAATGCGTGTCGCACCAAGGGATTTAGAAGCGGCGTAGCAGCCGTTTCTAAACTCTGGCACTTTACACTCGTCAGTGACGGATGTCCTGACGAGTTCCTTTGCGCCTTCTGCGTCGCCCCAGTTTAGGACACCCATCTCCATTGCAACAGCGAGGCTGTTACCAACTTCGATGGTGTCGTATCCCATATCATCGCAGAGGCGGTCAAGGGCTACGATTTCATCGGCATCATAGATGTCGATGTTTGGTCCACAAAGGCCAAGTGTTTCATATTCAATACCTGCTGAGAGGTAGTTGCCGTTTTTGTCATACCATTCGTTTGAACAACGAACGATGCAGCCTGGCTGGCAAGGGATGCCACCACGTCCACCTTGTGCGAGCATTCTCTCGCGCCACTTTGGAGAGGAAAGTTCCTCCCAACGTGCCGAGAATTTGCCGCTAAAGTTACGCGTTGGAAGAGCGCCCATCTTGCCAGTTACATCAATACCGGCAGCAGAACCAAACTGGTTCATCTGAAGGCCGGTGAGTGGGTTTTCTTGAATAGCTTTAGTTACTGTTTTGTTGCATGCTTTAAATTCATCTGCAAATTCGATAGGCACTTCAACTTTGTATGGAGTATCCGGCCTTACGATAACAACGGCTTTGAGTCCTTTGGATGCAAATACAGCACCGATGCCACCACGTGCGGCAGCACGGCAAGGGTTGTTTGTCTGGAACTCAGTTACCTGAACCGAGGCTGCAAGTGAGTACTTCTCACCAACTGTGCCTATTGATGCAATAGAGATATTGTCGCCATATTTTGAGCGAAGGATATTGCCTACATCATAGTTGTTGAGACCAATAATGTCATCGGCTGGATCAAATCGAATTGAGCCATCCTTGTCAATGACAAGGACCTTAAATTCGCCCTTTTGAGCAGCACCTAAGAACTCTATATATTTAATGCCGTGCTCGGTCATATATTTTGCAAATGTACCACCAACATTGGATTCCTTAATTGTTCCTGTGAGGGGACTCTTGGTTCCAAGGGATAGCCTATTGCAAGTTGTGAGTGCTGTGCCAGAAAAATATCCTGTCACAAAAAGGAATGGATTTTCTGGTCCAAGTGGATTACATTTCGGTATATGTTTTTCAGTTAAAAGTTTTGCAACAAGACCTCTACCACCAAGGTAGCCATATTCTTTTTGATCAAATGGCTCAACAGCGATTGAGCCGTTTGATACATCAATCAACACTTTCTTCATATTTCTTTAAATGTAGCAGTCATTTGGGCTGCTGTACCGATTTCAACATCCATGGTACTGTCAGTTGATACTATATTTCCAGTTTTGTCGTCTATCCAAGCTACAAACTCAAAGCCTTCCTTTGGTGAGGCAACAAACTTCTGTTGCCACTCACCGGTCTCTTTCCACTTTTCGTTGTAAATAGGCTTGAAGAGCACGCCAACAAAGCCACCTTCACCAGCGGTGAGTTCGATGAATTCATCCTCACCGCGCTCGTCTTCATGGTCTGGACGAGGAGCCCAGCATTTAAGGTGAGTCATTGGATTCTCGGTCGTATCTACATGGCGAAGGAGTGGGTTGTTCATACCATCAAATTCTGCAATATTGTTTTTGTGGCAATAGAAATATTTGAGTTTTTGATTCTTTGAAATGTCTACGGATGTGATGTTTCTGTTGTCATCACAATAGAACTCAACGAGTTCTGGATTCTTTGACATATCGAAACTGTCACATCCACAGATACCAGCATCGAGGCCTTGGAGTGCAGGGCACTCGCTTGTATCGATGCTGTGGAGGTTTTTGCATCCTCTGTATCCAAGGATGCGAAGAGCTGGCATGTTCTTTAGTGAAACCTCTGTTAAATCATTTCGATAGAGTTCCATAAATACACAGTCTTCAAAATTATCTGTGTTGAGTGAACCTGTGAGGCCGAGTCCCCTGTAAAACGCCTGTGAACTCTGGATTGGATATACGTCTTCATTAAAGATGTGGATACCAACTCCTACAAGCTTGTCGTTTTCATCATAGATGATACCTGAAGCCTCTTTTACATTTTCGGCAGAGAAGCCACCAATCTTCTCTGCGTTTGAAACGCCATTGGCGTCGCATTGCTCAAAGAAATTTGCAAGTTGTGAAACTTCATAATCTTTGATTGACATTTTTTGTCCTCCCAAATTTGTTTTATTTTACCAAACAATTATATAAAAAAACGGTGCGAGAAACAATTCTCACACCGTTTAAATGTTACTATCAAATTTTAGTGAACATGCTCATAAAAACTTTTACGGCATCTATTTTGCAGTGTCAAGGATCCAAGCTCTTGTTGCATCGAGTGCTTTAGTTGCTTCTTTACCTGGAGAAATCATAAAGTCATGGAAAGCATCAAGTGGGTTCTTGCCAATGTAGTAAGTCGTGTTTACGCCTTCAGCCTTGAGCTTTTTAACCATCCAATCTGATTGGAAGATAGTTAAGATATCTGTCATACCCTTAAGTACAAATGCATTACCAGCATCTTTGTTGATATATGGAATTGGGTTGTGGTACTTCCACAAGTCATTCTTGTGAGGAGCCTTGTCGCCCATGAACTTAACCCACATTACACGACCAATTGGGATGTGTTTGTAAATGTTCATGTTGTAAAGACCACAGTTCATAATAAAGCCCTTTGGCTTAAAGTTTGGAAGTTCTACGCCAAGAGCGTTACGATACTCCTCTGAGCAGAAGCAAGCCATTGTGATACCTGTCATCTCAGAACCTGCTGAGTCGCCAGATACAAATACGTTATCAAGGTCTATGTTGTATTCCTCTGCATGCTCTGCAACGAAGCGAAGAGCATCCATATGTGTGCGAATTGGAAGTGGAAATACCCATTCATCATTGTGAGAAGCCACAGGATCGCAGCCCTCAAACATAGCTGGTACTTCCTTGCCTGGCATACCATAGTTGATGTTGAAGACAATCACGTCTGATTTGCCAGCTATCTCATAGCAGTAGTAAGTTGAGTTTTTCTTATCACCGATGATAAGTCCACCACCGTGAATGTTAACAAGTGCAGGTCTCTTCTGCGCAGGCTTTTTCTCCTGATAATGGATGTCGAGCTTGCAAGCAGGGCACTTATCTGAGTAAGGAATGTCCTTCTCGTCAATTACATTTTTGAAGTTTTTGCGAGCATGGTTTTCCATAGGTAACATTACCCAGTTGCAGATGTTAAAAATAAAGCTGAGAATTACATTTTCTACGTTCATTTTTTATATCTCCCTTTTAATTATGTACCGCGAACGGTTTTGTCTATAAAAGCATAGCATTTAACATATAAAAAAACAAGCAGACCAAATAATTTGGTCTGCTTGATGTCATCCATTTATTTTTCAGTTACTGTATCTTTATCAAAATTAAGTTCATATGATTTATAATCAATATCATTAAGTTTGATTTTTACCTCTTTGATGCCAGTTGTACCCTTGATTTTGAAAGATGTCTTATTAACGACCTCTGTATCAACAGTTTTTGAACTGAGATAAGTACCATCTACATAAGCTGATACTTTAACATTGCCAGAACTCTCTGGTAAAGTAATAGTAACGGTGAGAGACTTTTCCTTTTTTTCACCAGAAGAAAGTGTAAGCTTGATTGTGCTACCGCTTGCCACTTTGACGCCTGGCAATGGATCTGTTAAGAGAACAGTGTCCTTTGCTTTGTCAGAGTTGTCATAAACAGTTGTTACCTTAAAACCATTAGTTGTAAGAACCTTTTCTGCTTCAGCAGAAGTCATACCTATTACATTAGGAACAGTAATGTTAACAGGGATGTAAGAGCCTGCAACATTCTGTTGCTTTGAAGCACAGCCGGTGAGCAACAATAAAGTGAGTACCAACGCAACTAAATAAATCTTTTTCATTTTCAAATCCTCCAAAACTATCATTTACACTACTTTATACGAAGCAAAATCTAGGATGGCTATAAAAAGATGATTAGACAAGCATTTCTCTATATTATATAATCAACCTATAAATGAGTAACAAAAGTGGTGATACTTTATGACTGATCAAGAACTCTTAGAAGAGGCAAAGCAAGAGCATAAAATTACACTCTATAATGACGATAGTGATTACCTTTATAACAATGTACTCGACTATAATAATCGAATAAAGGAAAATCGTAGAAAACGCGACAAGTTTAAAAGATTTGAGGCGGCTTTTATCAAGGTAAATGTGACTCTAATTATTCTTTTGGCATGTCCTTTACCTTTCGTTGTCAAGGGCATAATTGGAGCCTTTGTAAGGCTTTTCATTGCTGCTGCACTTGTTGCTGTCGCATATATTGTTTTCATTGGTAATCAAAATGAAGAGCACAAATACGAAAAGGCTACGATAGCATCGTTAATACTAATCATCGTATATCCTTACTATGCAATTATTCCTATTTTTTCAGCAATATATTGCTATGTTTACAATAGGCGAGAAAGCCTTTATACCCATTTAGAAGGCTATCCTGATTTTTATCAAATCACTATATCCTTCGCAAAATGTGGCAGAAAAGATAAAGACAGAATAAAGGAATCAATTCCAAATGATGCCGTTTCACTTGGCGGCAGTGATGATATGTATTTTTAACAAACCAAAAATGAAAGGAGTATTCCGTTATGAAGAAAGTAATTAGCCTCATATTAGTTTTCACACTGATATTTACATTAGTTGGTTGCAGTCGAAATAAAGATGATAGTTCTATAACGGAAGTTAAGGTAAAAATTCCTTGTTCCACAGGATCGAGGGCTATAGTGGAAGGCGAGGCCGTTATTGCTACTCAGACGTATCTTCTCGCAAGAGCGTATATAGAAAAGTTGGAAACCTATGATATGGATTCCTTTGATGCGCAGGAGTATAGCGAGCTTTTGGCGAAAGCCATGGAAGCCACTCGAATTGCCGAAGCTTTTGATAATTCATTAGAAAAGCATGCTGGGATTTTAGCAAAGGTAGAGGGAAAAGGGTCTGTTCAGCAGAACAAAGCAACATATGAGTTGCTGTCTATGTCTACGGGTATCGTAAGTTATTCTCCATTCCTAACTGCATATGCAAAAGATAAATCACCTGCAGAAAAATATGCAGAAGAAATTACAAAGACCTTTGACAATGCAAAAAATGGTCAAAGGCTTAAGGCAATTGCGGAAAAATATGGTACAGATGTAAAGAAAGCAAAGGTAATGCTGAATCAGGCGCAGGCGATTCTTGAAGGCGCTGCGTATGAAGATCAAGCCGCTTTTGAAAATAAATGCTATGAGATAGCAGTAGAGACCAAGGCCGCTGCATCTACAGCAGGATTTGTTGTTGCTTGCGCAGCAACAGGTGGCACTGCTGCGGGTATTATGGAAGTTGGCGGACTTGCAATGAATGGTGTGAATGCCGTTATAGATATGGGTACAGCTGTAACCATACATACGACGCATGGCGAAGGAAATGAGTATACAGCCGCATGGGAAAAGACGGCTGAAATGATTGCGCCAATCAATGCAGTCTTTGCTATAGGCGGTGGAATTCAGAACATCAAGGATATTAGAAATCCTGAAAAAGCAGCGGAAGTTGTTAATAATGCAGCACAGGTATGTATAACGGGTTTGGGATTTGCGAGAGACTATATTCAGGACGGCACAGTATTGGGAGTAAGTTCTAACATAATAGACGGTTATAAAGAGATTATCGTACGTTCTACTGAAACATCAAATCCTAAAGCTGTAAAAGAAGTGCTTACGGATACGGGAATCAGTGAGGAACCACCAAAAGATAACGGAACAGAAGCAGATGTCTATATCGAAGCTATGGGAGAACTCATAGATATTGAAAATCCAGTTGATGTAGACGCATTCCTTAATAATGTAGATAAGGCTTTCAATGAATGTATTGAAAATGAGAGTGCTGATATAACAGAGCCTAAATCCGAATCTAAGAATTCTGACAGCCAACCAAAAGAATCGGAAGGGTCCACAGATATAGCTGGAGTGTATAGTATTAGCGAACTTAGATTCGTACAAGCGAATATTGCGGCTCCTTTGGATGATAGGCTTCATATTACATTGAATGGAACTGAGATTACAATCGAAGGCGAGACTGAGCTTATTGGTAAGATGACTGGTACTTACGATGCGAAGTCAATGACTGCAACATTTGAGCCTAACCAGGCTAAAGTTATAGTGAAATTTGATGGAAAAGGAAACCTCTTCTATTCACAATATAATACAAACGATGGTCTTCTTTATATAGAAGTGGATGCACATAAGTAAGAATTTATATTAATATTTGTGGAGATTAGTAATGAAACTTAAAAATTATCTGATAGTTGTTAAGGATATAGAAAAATCTAGAAAATATTATCAGGACCTCTTTGGACTCGAAATGCTCCAGGATAATGACGGCAATATGATTCTGTCAGACGGGCTTGTTTTGCAGGAGGAAAAATACTGGCGTACATTTTTAGGTAAAGACGTTATTCCGCAAAGCAACGCCTGCGAACTGTATTTTGAGGAAAGTGATATAGAAGGATTTGCCCGGAAATTGGAAACACTGTATCCGGAAACCGAATATGTAAATAAACTGATGACTCACAGTTGGGGTCAGCGTGTGGTGCGCTTTTATGATCCGGACGGAAATCTGATCGAAGTCGGAACGCCGATGTAACGGCGAGTATAGTGATTTCGTAATGATGCGGATTTTGAAAAGTGAGTGGAACTGAAAAATCCCAGTTCGTCGAGCCGAATCAATCAAAATGGAGTGAGTAAAACATGATAGAAACAAACCGGTTAAAAATATATTCAGCTTCCCAAGAACAGATGGAAGCATTTATTGCAGCGCAGACCGTGGATGTTCTGAAAGCGGCTTATACGGAAATGCTGGACGGATGTCTTGCGCATCCCGATCAATGGGAGTGGTATGCCATCTGGATGATCGAACTGAAAGACGGCACTCATATCGGAGAGTTGTGCTTTAAGGGCATTGATGAATCTAGTTCTACTGAAATTGGGTATGGCATATCGGATGATTATCAAGGCTGTGGTTATGCAACGGAGGCAGTAACTGCTATAACAGAATGGGCTTTAAAGCAAGATAAAATTTACTGTGTAATAGCTGAAGTAGACAAGAATAATATAGCTT
>JAZRVV010000012.1:0-277971 GCA_045599345.1 Acutalibacteraceae bacterium | reverse complement strand
TGCTTGGAGTTCTTTTTCAAAAGCTAAGTGGATGGGCGGCGTATCCATCATCTCTTAAAACCATAAAGGTGCGTCGGCAACCCTTTCCGACCTCACTTAACTTTCTAAACAGATTATAGTGGTACTATTCACCATTGTCAATGATATACAAACCTATATCGGATAATTTACCAGTTCAAGGTCATATTTTTCAACAAGTTTGAGCACCTCATCACGCCCAAAAAGGAGCGCGTCTGTTGTGTGCGCATCCGATGAAAAAATTACTGGAATTTTATGTTCGCCAAGGTACTTCAAAACACGCTCTGATGGGTACGGAGCGGTTGTGTAACCACGTGACATTCCACCCGTATTTATCTCGAAAATTACAGGTGCAGTTGAGAGTTTTTCAAGAGCTTTTTGCTCTGCTTTTATATATCGCTCATCATTGACATCAATGAAGAGATTATATTCGTTATTTGGCAAGTTGTTAAACTTGGTAATGAGGTCAAAATGGCCTACGATATTGCAGTGTGTGCGCTCATAAATATCGCCCACAAGTTCAAAATATCTCTCTACCATTTTGTAATTATCGCCACCGAAATACTTGTCTCTGCAAGCGGCGGTATGCTCTGGTTTATAGTCAACCGAGGACCATGTTGTGTCCTCTTCAATGAGGCTGTGAACCGAGCCAATTTTGTACTCGATTCCCTCTATGTCGCAGTCCTCTGCCTTTGACCAGTAATCCTGCTCAATGCCTATAAGTACGCGGATTTTCGGCTCATAGTCGCCCTGCATATTAGAGAGTTCGCCGACATAAAGTTGCATCTCATTTTTAGCGATTGTCCAGTCCGGTTCACTGTCAAGATGTGAGTGAACCGAGAAGCCAATCGCTTCCATATTTTGTGCTATTGCGGCCTCAAGCATCTCCTGCGCTGAGCACTCTCCGTCGCAATAAGTTGTATGTGTGTGGAAGTTTGTAAGAGGCGGAATTTTCTTTTCAAAAAATGCTTTTGTCCTCTTATATGAACTTACTACAAGCCATACCGCATAGAGTATAGCTATTATAATAAGTATATACATTACAATTTTAATAGTACCCATAGAATTCACCTTAAAAGGCCCGCTTTTTATAAAGCGGGCCAGTTAATTTAGGTCAAAGGAAGCGATTAAGCTTCTTTTTCACTATAATGATGAGCCTCTTCAAGCATCATGTCCTTAACCTTCATGAGACGTGTTGTTGTAGCACGGTCATTTTCGTCAAGTTTCATGCGGATGTACTTAATTGTCTCCTCATACTGAGGAATAAGTACGTGCTCAAGTGCGTTAACACGGCGTCTGGTCTTTTCAATCTCAGCAGCCATAAGCTGGCAAGATTTCTCAACCTCAGCGAGTCTAAGCATTAGAGGCATAATGTCGGATAATGCCTTAACAGCGTCATCCAAGTCACTTGAAGTGAATGCATAACCGTATGAATATATATCGTTAGCATCCGCTGTCTTAAACTTTGCGTCAAATACAGGGATCATAACGCTCATGACATTCTTTTCAGTTATCTCAAGGCTCATCTCCTGCATAGGAAGCATAAGTGCAACATTAAGAGCTTCGTCTGACATTACTGAACGAGCAACTGACATATGTGCGTTAGCTGCTTCGATTCCTTTTTCAACCTCACGACGAAGTTCCTTGTTCTCACGAACAAGTTCGATAAACTGACGCATCAATTCGTCACGTTTATCCTTCAAAAGCTTATGACCTTTCTTTGCTGTCTTAAGCTTATTCTTAATGTTGGTGAGCTCCATGCGGGTAGGGTTTACATTGAGTCTAGCCACAAGGCTTCACCTACTTTACTTTTTGTCATAATACTCATCGAGTAATGCATCAGAAATACGCTTAAGTTCTGCACGAGGAAGGATACGAAGGAGTTCCCAACCAAGATCAAGAGTTTCCTCGATAGATCTGTTAGTTGTGTAACCCTGTGATACGTACTGCTTCTCAAACTCGTCAGCAAACTTAGCATAGAGAAGGTCGATATCAGTCAAAGCTGCCTCACCAAGGATAGTCATAAGTTCCTTAGCATCCTTACCACGTGAGTAAGCAGCGAACAACTGGTTCATTGTGTTAGAGTGGTCTTTACGTGTCTTGCCTTCGCCTGTACCCTTATCCTTAAGACGTGAAAGGGATGGAAGAACGTCTACTGGAGGCTGGATACCACGACGGTCGAGGTCACGTGAAAGCATGATCTGACCCTCAGTAATGTAACCTGTAAGGTCAGGGATTGGGTGAGTCTTATCATCCTCAGGCATTGAAAGGATAGGAATCATTGTGATTGAACCATCCTTACCCTTCTGACGACCAGCACGCTCATACATTGTAGCAAGGTCAGTGTAGAGGTAACCTGGGTAACCACGACGACCTGGAACTTCCTTACGAGCAGCAGATACTTCACGAAGAGCATCTGCGTAGTTTGTGATATCTGTCATGATAACAAGAACGTGCATGCCCTTGTCAAATGCAAGATACTCAGCAGCTGTAAGAGCCATCTTTGGAGTAGCGATACGCTCAACAGCTGGGTCGTTAGCAAGGTTTGAGAACATGACTGTTCTATCAAGAGCGCCTGTCTCACGGAATGACTCTACGAAGAAGTTCTGCTCTTCGAATGTGATACCGAGAGCTGCGAATACAACGGCGAACTGTTCGTCCTTACCGCGTACCTTAGCCTGACGAGCGATCTGAGCTGCAAGTTCAGCATGTGGAAGACCTGAACCTGAGAAAATAGGAAGCTTCTGTCCACGAACAAGAGTGTTAAGTCCGTCGATAGCAGAAACACCTGTCTGAATGAACTCTGATGGGAATGCACGAGCAGCTGGGTTCATTGGTGCACCGTTAACATCGAGTCTCTTATCAGGAATAATTTCTGGACCACCATCGATTGGGTTACCAAGACCGTCAAATACACGGCCAAGCATATCAGTAGAAACACCAAGTTCCATCTGACGTCCAGAGAAACGAACTTTAGAGTCTGAAAGGTTGATACCTGTTGAGCTCTCGAAGAGCTGTACAACAGCGTTAGAACCATCAACTTCAAGAACCTTACAACGACGCTTCTCGCCGTTTGCAAGTTCGATTTCGCCAAGTTCGTTATATGTAACGTTTTCAACGTCACGTACGATCATAAGAGGACCAGCAACCTCTTGTATAGTTCTATACTCTTTTGGCATTAATAGTCCTCCTCCTTGTTGAGAGCATCAGCAAGCTCGCTGTTGAGTCTTGCGTCAATCTTCTCGTATTCTGCATCAATTTCTTCTTCCTTGATGTACTTGAAACGACCGATAGCTTCACGTACAGGAAGGTCAATGATGTCTTTGATTGATGCGCCGTTTGCAAGGGCATCAGCTGAACGCTCGTAGAAAGCACATACGAGAGTCATCATGTAATGCATCTTCTTAGGAGAAGAATATGTATCAACTGGATCGAAAGCAACCTGATGAAGGAAGTCCTCACGGATTGAACGAGCAGCTTCCATCTTAAGACGGTCTGGCTCTGAAAGAGCATCCATACCTACCATCTTAACGATTTCGTCGAGCTCTGCTTCCTCTGAGAGGAGTGTCATCATCTTTGTTCTAAGTTCTGTCCAGTTATCAGCTACTTCACTGTTGAACCACTTACCAAGCTTATCAGCATAAAGTGAGTAAGATGTAAGCCAGTTAATAGCTGGGAAGTGTCTCTTGTAAGCAAGAGCAGCATCAAGACCCCAGTATACCTTAACGATACGGAGTGTTGCCTGTGATACAGGCTCAGAAATATCACCACCTGGAGGTGATACAGCACCGATTGCTGAAAGAGCGCCTTCGCGTCCGTCAGAACCGAGTGAGATTACACGACCAGCACGCTCATAGAACTGAGCAATACGAGAACCGAGGTAAGCAGGGTAACCTTCCTCACCTGGCATCTCCTCAAGACGACCAGACATCTCACGAAGAGCCTCTGCCCAACGAGATGTAGAGTCAGCCATCAAAGCTACTGAGTAACCCATGTCGCGGAAGTACTCAGCGATTGTGATACCTGTGTAAACTGATGCTTCACGAGCAGCAACAGGCATATCAGATGTGTTAGCGATAAGAACTGTACGTTCCATGAGTGACTTACCTGTATGTGGGTCGATAAGTTCTGGGAACTCGTTAAGAACGTCTGTCATCTCGTTACCACGCTCGCCGCAACCGATGTAAACAACGATTTCAGCGTCTGCCCATTTAGCAAGCTGGTGCTGTGTAACTGTCTTACCTGAACCGAATGGGCCAGGAATAGCAGCACAACCACCCTTTGCAAGTGGGAAGAGTGCGTCAACAACTCTCTGTCCTGTTACAAGTGGGATTGTAGGATCGAGCTTCTGAGCATATGGACGGCCTACACGTACAGGCCACTTCTGCATAAGTCCGATCTCTTCGCCATTGTCAAGTGTTGCAACTGTGTCTGTTACTACATAGTCGCCTTCCTTGATTGACTTGATAACGCCACCCTTTGATTTAGGTGGAATCATAATTCTATGTTCAACAACTTCTGTCTCCTGAACGATACCGATGATATCACCAGGAACAACTTTGTCGCCTTCAGCAACCTTTGGTACAAAGTGCCATTTCTTCTCACGATCAAGAGAAGGAACTTCAATACCTCTTCTGAGGTTGTTACCTGTCTCTGCCATGATCTTTTCAAGTGGTCTTTGAATACCGTCATAGATTGTTGTAATAAGACCAGGTCCAAGTTCAACTGAAAGAGGCTCACCTGTTGATTCAACAGCTGTACCTGTTCCGAGACCAGATGTCTCCTCGTAAACCTGGATAGAAGCACGGTCTTCGTGCATTTCGATTATTTCACCAATAAGTCTCTCGTCACTAACACGAACAACGTCGTACATGTTAGCGTCACGCATGCCATCGGCAATAACAAGTGGTCCGGAGACTTTGGTAATAGTACCTTTACTCATTCTATCTATCACTTGCCTTTCTGTTTACGGCTAAAATTTAAATTTACGCAATTATGCGTCTGAAAGTATATCTGAGCCAACTGCCTGTTCTACAGACTTGCTGACGTTTCTCATACCAAGACCTGTATTTCCTTGAATACCCGGAATAGGAATAATAGCCGGTACAGGTAATTCACGATAGCGGTCGAGTTCGCTTTCGATCTGTGTAGCAAGTTCTTCAGTAATGAATATTACTGCATAACCACCGTCTACCATAGTTCTAAGCTGATGAATAGCGGCCTGTGGTTCTTCGATTGGGTAAATTTCAAGACCTATTGAAGCAAAGCCATAGATGCTTGACTTGTCACCCATTGCTGCAATCTTATACATAAAGCGCTCTCACCCTCTCTCTAATTACATCTGCAGGAAGATTGTTAATCTTGGCAGAAAGAATAATACGAACAGTTTTGATTTCTGCGTCACGAGCAACGTAGTAAGCAATAATTGGATCAATACCAAATGCTGTGTAACGTGCTTCCTTAACACATTCCATCAAAATATCGTCACACCATTTCTCAAATGCAGATGTGCTCTCTTTAAACTTAGCGCCTGCTTCCTTGTAAGAAGACTCTTCAAGGTACTTAAGCACTGAGTCAACACCCTCAAGAGATGTTTCGATGAGCTTATCCTTAGAAATAGTGTCGCAGTTACAGAGTGAACGTGTTACGAAGTCCTTAGACTTACCAGTGTTAGCGCAACGAAGTGCTGTCTTGATGTTAGCAGTTGCGCACATACGCTCAGCAAGCTCTGCAAGAACTGGGCTACCTGACTCTATGCCAAGGAATTTAATTCTTTCAAGAGTTGCTTTATCAATAATGGCATCTGCAAGCTGGCCATTTGCTGTTTCAGTAAGCACTTCATATGCTTCCTTTGCTGGCTCTTGCATGAAGTCAGGAAGATCATTCCATCTTCTCTCTTCTACTGCCTTTAAGATTGTCTCTGTATCATAAACTGTAGACTGAACATATAAATCTTTCGCGTCATGCTGAGATACGATTTGCTTAAGTGCTGCCTTAAGGTTCTGCATGTCGTTTTTAACGAGGAGCAAATCAAGTTCATGAATATCGCTCATGATCTCAACAAGGAAGTTCCATGTCTTTGCAAAATAATTATCGATATATGATGCATAGTCATAGATATCCTTGATCTCGCCCCAACCAGCATCAGAAAGCTTCTGCATTGTAACTTTGTAGTCACCAGCAGTAATAAGCTGTTCGATGTCAGCTGCACTTAAAAGAGTTTGCTCATTTGCCCTCACACGCGCTACTGCATAAGTGTATTCTAATTCGCGATTCATTATACTCGCGCCTCCTTATGAAAATAGTGTTGTTTAGGCAAAAATTATACTATAAAGTTCGTCCTTGATAGCATCACGAGAATCCTCGATTAATGCTTCAAAGGTACAGTTAATTTCAATATCTCCGTAAACGAGAATAAAGCCGTCAGAGATATTAGCTGGGTCCTTAGAAACGCTAATCTTAGCGCCCTTTGCAAGACCCTCGTTAATTTTCTTAGCGAAGTCCTTAGGAAGACGTCCTAAATCCTTCTCTGAAAGAAGCATTGTACCCTCTCCGTCTTGTGAATACTTCTTAACAAGAGCGTAGAGTGCTGCAAAATACTCATCATCAGGCATAGCGCCTAATTTCTGGAAGGCAACATCAATAGCCTTATTGATAACTTCTACTCGAGTTGCAAGAAGTTCCTTCTTAGCATCGAGTTCAGCACCTGATTCAGCCATGTCAACAAGAGCCTTAGCTTCCTTGTTAGCAGCCTCGATTACAAGTGCCTTGTCATCTTCAGCCTTCTGTGTAGCAGCATCCTTAATCTTATTAGCTTCATTCTGAGCATCAAAGATTATGCCGTCACATTTTGCAGCAGAGTCTTGTGCAATTCTTTCAATGATTTTTTCTAACCCTGCCATTGATAAACCTCCTAATCAACGTTAAATAATGTTAATTAAATTATGCCATTACCTTGTTGATGAGAAGGATAGAGATAAGAAGTGCAAGGATAGCGTATGTCTCAACCATAGCTGCGAAGATGATACCCTTACCGTTCTGATCAGGCTTCTTTGCTACGAGTGAGCAACCAGCAGCTGCAACGCGGCCCTGTGATTTACCTGAGAAGTAACCAACGATAGCGATTGGAAGTGATGCGAAAAGAAGGCCAGCGCCCTGAACGAATGTAAGATCAGCTGAGATGTTGTTAAGAACCATGATAGCTGCAAGAAGACCATAGAGGCCCTGTGTACCTGGAAGGATTTCAAGAATAAGAACCTTACCGAACAAACCTGGATCTTCTGAAACAACGCCAGATGCAGCTTCACCTACGATACCTACGCCCTTAGCTGAACCCATACCTGCGATAATTGCTGCGAGAGCAGCACCTAAAACTGCGAGTGCCTGTGGACCAAATGCTTCTACTATAGCATACATAATTAATTTTCCTCCTTGAATTTAAATGACTGTGATTTTACTGACAAAGGTTCGAATGTACGTCCGCCACCTTCGTAGAATTTTGCAAATAACTCAACATACTGAAGTCTGTTTGTATGAACGTAAGTACCAATCAAGTTGATAGCCATGTTTACAACGTGACCGAACAAGAAGATAACTACGAACAAAATTGGGTTGCCTGGCATTGCTGCAAGTTGGTTGATAACCGATGCGATGATGCCTGTGCAAAGACCAAGTGCCAACAAACGTGCGTATGAAAGAATATCACCAAGTGTTCCAGATGCTGCATTATAAAGTGCATATAATCCTGATCCGAAACCACCGATAATCTTGCCAATTGGTTTCTTGTCCTTGATACCAATGATTACAGGGCCAACGATTACGCCTGCAGCACCAGCTGCGAGAACGATGTAAAGTGGGCCAGAACATGTATCAAAGAATGTTACAAGCGCTCTTGCGAAAGCCTGCATTGCACCATGTGTAATGGCTGGGTCCTGAGCATACTCACGGAGTGCTGGACCAGAAATCTGGCTATCGATAAGAGGCAAGAAGCCAACCATAATTAAGAACAATGGAATGTTCTCAACAATTGCTTCCAACTTGCTACCGTGTCTCCACATGTTGTACAAGTTGATAAAGATACCGAATGAGAGGTGGATAATACCAATCATTAAGCAAATCATAAGGAATACTGTAGTTGAAGCGCCTGTTTCCATAGCTTCAAAGAAAGCAACCTTAGACATAGGGTTTGCTCCGCCAGCCTTAAGGCCGTTAGCGAGGTAAGCTGGAAGGTCACCAAACCAACCATTAAGAACAACACCCCAGAATGTAGTACCAATACCGCAGAGCAAGCCGTAGTTAACAGTTGCTGCCTTTGCTGGCTCAAGTCTGAACTTGAACTTAACAACAAGACAAGCGATAACCATTAAGATACCGTAGCCTGCATCACCGAGCATGAGACCGAACAAGAAGTAATAGAAAATAGCCATTAACTTGTTAGGGTCTACGTCATTATGTGTTGGTAATGCGTACATCTTAGTAATAGATTCCATTGTCTGGCCAATTGAACCGTTGTCGAGAACAACTGGAATGTCCTCTGCCTCTGGGTCTGGGTCAGTAATGGAGATTGCGACATCAAAGAGACTTTCGAGTTTCTTGGTAAGTCCCTCTACGTAAATCTCTGGTACATAACCATGAAGTACGAAGATGTTGTCGCTCATTTCGATTTTGTCAAGTGCCTGATACTTATCAGCTCTAAGTGTGAAGTAGTCAACTAAGAACTCCATATCGCCACGGAACTCAGCATAAGTTTTGATCTTTTCTTCGTTCTCTGCGATCTTCTCATTGCACTTTTCGATTTGTGCTTCCAAGCGTTTAATACGAACAGCAGGTTCGTGCTTGGTTGGATCTGATGGTGTTACAAAGCCAATGCTTCGTAATGCCTGCTCGAAATCCTTAGCATTCTCGTTATGGCAAATAGCTACAAGACAAGTCTGATTCTTGTCCTCCTGGACAATCTCAACTTTGAAGTCTATCTCTGGTACTGCCGCTGCGAGCTTTGCATTGATATCAGCCTCTGTGATTGGTTCACCGATACTTCCTATAAAGCAAGAAGTGAACTGTGTACCCTTGTAAGAGGATGGAATATCAAGACTCGCCCAAGGCATTACCTGGTCGATACTCGTTTGAGCACGAATGATTTCTGTCTTCGCGTCTTGTATCTCTTTATAAAGCGCATTAATGCCGTAACATTTGCTGAGAATAGCATCTGCGTCCTGAGATTTCTTATAGAAGTCAGTAACGGTCATATCTGGACGTGGTGCGAACGAATCGAGCAAACCGCCGTCCTTTGGTGCGTACTGATTGAGAATCTCTAAAGCCTGTGTTGCAACGCCCTTAAACTTTTCAAACTGGTTAACAGATGTTGACATAGAAAGTTTATAGAAATCGTTTGATTCCTCTTCGACGTCGAGAACTTCAACACAACCACTCTGCTGGATTAAGTCAAGGATTGACTTACTATCGCCGAGCATAGCAAGGAGTTCAATGCGCTTCATTTTCAAAATCGCCATTCAAGAAACACCTCCTTATTAAATTTGTCTCCATAAACAAATAAATTATGGAATAATGTGCTTGATTACAGCTGCGATAGATTCATCCATCTTCTCTTCACTCTTTTTGAGAAGTGCATCTTTCTTCTGCACAGCTTGCGATTTAGCGTCAGCGTAGATTTCGTCCGCCTTCTTCTGCGCCTTTGCTACAATCTGCTCTTTTTCTTTGGCTGCAGCAACCTTACCGGCTTCAGCAGTAGCTTTAGCTTCTGCCTCTGCAGACTTAACTATGTCAGCAGCCTTAGCTCTTGCAGCAGCTTCCTTGTCAGCAGCAGTCTTTTCTGCGTCAAGGACCTGATTAATCATTTCTGAAGCCATTCCTCCAAATCACCCTTTCTTGTATAACTGTTTAGTGGAGTCAACTATTAATAATTTAATACCTATTAATATATTAACTTTGCACTTGTTAACTTGTTTATTATATCAACGTAAATGCACAATTTCAATAAAAATGAATACAAAAAATCGCCATATGTTTGTTAAGTTTTTGACGTATTTTATTTTGACTATTTTGAGGTTAAAAAGTGTCCATTTTTTTGTAGTTTTTACTAGGTTGTATAAAACTATAAGTTGTGCTAATATTTTGATATATAGCATTTTTTATAATAAATGTTGGGGGTATGCTTATGTTAACCGAGGTTACGGCCTTTGAATTGCCAGAGTCATCAGAATATACCACTCTTCCTGTTGGAAAGCTTGGTATTATTGCTCTTCCAGGATGTGAAGAACTCGCAGAGCGCATCGACAAGTACATCGTAAGATGGCGTGCTGAAAACGAAACAATGAAGAATTCACCTATCAAGCTTGAAGGTTACAACAAAGATTCTTACATTATCGACGCAAAATGTGCACGTTTTGGTTCAGGTGAAGGTAAAGCTGTTATTAACGGCACAGTACGTGGCTACGACATCTTTATCCTTATGGACGCCTTTAACTATGGTGTCACTTACAAGATGTACGGTATGGAAGTACCAATGAGTCCTGATGACCACTTCGCAAACCTCAAGAGAGTTATCTCTGCAATCGGAGGTAAGGCTCATCGTATTACCGTTGTAATGCCGATGCTTTACGAAGGCAGACAGCACAAGCGTTCCTCACGTGAATCCCTTGACTGCGCAATGGCACTCAAGGAAATCACCAGAATGGGTGTTGATAGCGTAATCACATTTGATGCCCATGACCCACGTGTTCAGAATTCTATTCCACTTAACGGTTTTGAAAACGTATCCCCTATTTACCAGATGATAAAGGCCCTCATCAAAACTTCTCCTGATATCAGTTTTGATCCAACCAATATGATGGTTGTATCCCCTGATGAAGGCGGTATGGGCCGTGCAATTCACTACGCAACAGTCCTTGGTGTAGAACTTGGAATGTTCTATAAACGCCGTGACTACACAAGAATCGTTGACGGACGTAACCCAATTCTTGCTCATGAGTTCCTTGGAACCAACATTGAAGGCAAAGACGTAATCGTTGTTGACGATATGATTTCATCAGGCGAGTCAATGCTTGAGGTTGCAGCAAAGCTTAAGGGCCTTGGTGCAAACCGCATCTACGTTTGCACATGCTTTGGCCTCTTCTGCAACGGCCTCGACATATTTGACGAAGCCTTCAAAAATGGCGTTATTGAGCGTATCCTCACAACAAACCTCGTATACCGCTCACCAGAGCTCAAAGAACGCAAATGGTACACTGAAGTTGACATGGCAAAGTACATTGCTCTCCTTATAGACACAATCAACCACGACATGTCAATCTCTGGTCTTCTTGATCCAATGGACAAGATTCAGAAGCTCCTCGACAAGCACACAGAGAACCTTTCAAAGACATCTGGTGCTCAGATGGAAATCAAAATCTAACAGAAAATCAAGCACCCCAGTTCAACTGAACTGGGGTGCTATTTTATTTAAACTTCCATTTTTTCTTCATCTAAAAGCTCTAACAATGCGCCCGACAAGCAAAAGCCTAAAGCGATATAGAAATATGGTGCTGTATAAAAAACAGTGTTTCCAAAAAATGCAGATATCATATACGCCACAACAGCAAATGCGCTGCCTCTTACCACCGGAGTTATTGTTTTACGTGCTTTGATAAGACGTATTACACCTAAAACAAATATTGCTAGGAATAGGGCAATACCAACTATTCCCAAATATGCCGCTATTTGTAGATATATATTGTGTGTTGAATACTCAAGAATCGACTGCAAGCCATGACCAGTGATTGGTCGTTCCTTAATCATATCAATTGTTTTTATCCAACGTTCACCACGGCTGGAGCCAATATATTGCATTTGATCCGCATCTTGCTCAACGACAGTTGAGACATCTGCAAACAATGATGAAAAGCTCTTGGTTAAATTATCCGTAAATGCAAGAGAGAGAAGTGAGACAAATAGATATGCTATTAGCGCAGTTATTGGTTCGCGCTTATTATCCTCGCGGTTAATTAAGGACCAAATCACTGCAAAAATCAATGTAAGCAAAACAGCGAGATATCCACCCATAGTGTTGTTTAAAATCAAAAGACATGAGTTTGTCAAAAATACAAACGCATAGAAATAACGTTCCATGCTATCTTCTCGATATTCAAAAAGATAAGCCGCAACAATGATTACAATGGTCAAATAATAAGCATAGTGATTTGTATTATAAAAGACACCTTGATAGTGGTAACAATTTGTTTGAGAGTTTACAAAGACATCGTGAGCAAATTGGTTATCAGCAAACGAAATAATAGCCATTATCGTTGCAATTGCGAGGAATACATAAGTGACAATCATGGTGAGCTTCTTGTCATTTGATACGGCTAGTGCAGCAAGAGTAAGGCCACCATATGCCGCATATATGTAGAGACAGTCCACTTGGATACCAACACCCTTAACTGCAAGCATCTTGTCTTCTGCAAAGAACAGAGTATTGATAATGCACCACAGGTAAAAGACTACCATTGCGAGCACTGGTGTTAGCGCCACCCACTTTTTACCCACCACCATAGCGGATGTCCTCGTCCGACGAGTCAAATAGATTGCACCAACAATCAATCCAATCGCACCAGGGATTGCCACAAGCCCAATCCAAATATCATAGGTCAATAACGTAGGCTTAAAATTTGCGAAGTAATTAAGGTCACGATGAATAAAATTTCGCACCATTACAAATATTGGTGATAATATCCATATTAAGAGGCAAGCAAATGCCGTATAAATCAATGTAGAATCAAGTTTGTTTTGCTTTTGCTGTTCCATAGGGCCATCCACTTTCTTATTTGGTCATCTCAAGAAATTCTGCTTCATCGATTACTTTGATGCCGAGTTCGTTTGCCTTGGTAAGTTTTGAACCGGCCTCCTCGCCTGCCAAGACATAGGATGTCTTTTTGGAGACGGAGCCGGAGGCTTTGCCACCGTACTGTTCGATGATGGCGGTAGCATCCGCACGCGTCAGCGTCGGAAGCGTGCCAGTAAGAACAAAGGTCAAACCAGCAAAGCGGTCATCAATTTTTTCCTTGGTCGAGGCCATGTTGACGCCATTTTCACGAAGTCGATTGACAAGGTCAATCGTTTCCTTTTTCGTGAAAAACTCAACAACGGACTCGCCCATAATTCGGCCAAAGCCCTCTATTGCGAGCACATCAATAACTGACGCCTCCATAATGGCGTCAAGTGTGCCAAAGTGCTCGGAAAGCAGCTTGGCCGCCTTTTCTCCGACATGGCGAATGCCAAAGGCGGATATAAGTTTTGACAAGTCATTAGACTTGGACTTTTCAATTGCTTCAATAAGATTATCAGCAGACTTCTCGCCCATACGATCAAGGCCTGCAATATCAGACTTTTTAAGTCCATAAATATCGGCTATATTGTGAACCAAGCCCTCATTTACAAGCATCTCTACAACTGATTCTCCAAGACCGTCAATATCCATTGCTGGTTTAGAGCAGAAATGAATAAGATTGCGAAGGAGCTGTGCTGGGCATTCTGGATTAGTACAGCGGATAGCCGCCTCACCCTCCTCGCGATACACCTCTGCACCGCAAGACGGACAAATATTTGGAATATAGTAAGGCTCAGACGCACCAGCGTGCTCAACAACTGAAACAACCTCTGGGATAATGTCTCCAGCTTTTCTAATCTTGATTTTATCACCAATATGGATATCCTTTTCAGTGATAAAATCCTGATTATGAAGTGTTGCGCGCGCAATAACTGAGCCTGCAACAAGGACTGGTTCAAACTCGGCAACAGGTGTCAAAACACCAGTCCTGCCTACTTGAATCGCAATGTTATTTATTGTAGTTTCCTTCTCCTCTGGTGGATATTTATAGGCAATGGCCCACTTTGGGAACTTGGATGTTGAACCAAGTTCCTCGCGAAGGTTAAAGTCATTTACTTTGATAACAGCACCATCAATATCAAATGGCAAAGTATAGCGAGCCTCACCAATACGTGTGATTTCAGCCTCTGCTTCCTTAATATCACGACATGGTGTATAGAATGGAACTGTTTTAAAACCTAACTGTTTTAGGTAATCAAGTGACTGTTTATGCTCGATAGCATCAAAGTCACCATCTATCTGTTGAACGTTGAAAACAAATATATCAAGGCAACGCTCGGCCGTTACCTTGGCATCCTTTTGGCGAAGGGAACCAGCCGCTGCGTTACGTGGATTTTTGAATGGCTTTTCGTCATGCAACTCCTGCTTTGCAACCAGTTGCAAGAAGACCTCTCGCGGCATGTATACTTCGCCACGAACCTCAATAAACGGTACCTTTTCAGTGAGAGTCATAGGGATGGATTTAATAGTCCTCAAGTTTTCGGTAATATCCTCTCCGACATCTCCGTCGCCTCGTGTGGAGCCCCTCTTAAACTCACCATTTACATACTCGAGAGACACAGAAAGACCATCGATTTTTGTCTCAACAACGTATGCAGCACCACCTGTTTTAAGGGCGTCCTTAGTGCGTTCACCAAAATCATCAAGTTCCTCAAAAGAAAAAGCATCTTGAAGGCTCTCCATACGAACTGTATGAGTTACAGGAGAGAACTTTGATACAGACGCAACTCCTCCAACCTTTTGAGTTGGAGAATCAGGAGTAATAAACTCCGGATACTTTGCCTCAAGTCCCTTGAGTTCATTTGACAGCGCATCGTACTCGTAGTCCTCTATTTCAGGATCGTCGTTGTTATAGTACCTATCACTGTGATAAGCCAAAACTTTTCGAAGCTCACTGATACGCTCCAAAGCCTTAGTCTTTTCATCATTTATGACATTTTCAAAGCTTAATTGATCTGCCATTTTTTCGCCTCTAACTTTCAAAAAATAACACTAATATTTTACCACAAATTCGGTCTTAAAACTACCTTTTTATTGTCTTCCATGTGATTGACTTTTTAAAGTTTAAATATTAAAATTAAGACACATAATAAAGCATTTAGGAGAACTATTATGACAGAACAAGAATACAATCCAGATATCATTACAGTAACTGATGACGATGGCGTTGACCATATGTTTGAAGAACTTGATCGAATTGAATCCGATGACAACAAGCGCTATGTTGCACTCCTCCCAGTTTATGGCGAGGACGAAGAAATCCTTGATGGTGACGACGAGCTCTTTATCCTTGAAGTAGTCGAAGATGAGAATGGTGAAACATTCCTTCAACAGATCGAAGACGAAGAGGAACTTTACGAGATTGGCGACATAATGTTTGAGCGCATCAAAAAGAAATATCCTTTCCTTGTTGGTGAGGACGAAGAATAAGTTAAAAGCCTGCCGGGTGCGATTCTCTTAGAACACTAACCCAACACATTCTAAAACGGGAGTTTTACTCGAAAGTGGAGTGCAGACCTCCCCACAAGGGACGCTGGGAGCACGGTAGCGGACGGAAGACACCCACCTGCTTTTAACATGCAGGTTACTGATCCTAAGACCCCGGCTCGGCGGGTGACAAAATGGCTATGCAGTGTGCATAGCCGTTTTTTGTCTATAAAACGAAAAGAGACCTAGAAGCGTTGCTTCCAGGTCTCTTTGCCTGTCCAAATTTGTCTATTTAAATAAGAAAGGTCCGGTTGGGCTATAGTCCTTGAAATGCTGGGTGAAAAATTCAGAGATTATAGATCGCTTGCGCGTCATAGGTCGAATTTTTCAAAACGCATTCTGCGGACTACATCCCAATCGGGCCTTTTGGTGTTGTTAATAGAGTGTACCGCCGAGCGAGTCGGTGGCAACGATCAGTGGAAAATCCTTGAAGGTAAGCCTTTTGACGGACTCAGGGCCTAAGTCGGAAAAGGCAATCACCTCACACTCTGTGATGCACTTTGCATAGAGTGCACCAGCACCACCGATGGCAGCAAAGTATACTGCACCATTGCGACAAAGCGCCTCATTTACAGCATCATTTCGAGCGCCCTTGCCAATCATCGCTGCAAGGCCCAAGTCCAAGAGTCTTGGCGCGTATGGGTCCATGCGACCAGACGTTGTAGGACCGGCACTGCCGATGGCAAGGCCCTCTGGTGTCGGCGTTGGTCCGCAGTAATAAATGCAGGCGCCATCGAGTGAGAAAGGAAGCTCCTCGCCACTGTCGAGGAGCTCAAAAAAACGTTTATGAGCAGCATCCCTTGCAGTATAAACTGTGCCAGAGAGGATTACTCTATCTCCAGCCTTCAAGGTGCACGCTTTTTCTTTTAATTCATTAGTGTTTAGCCTAATTTCAGCCATACTTTCCCCTTACTTCTTACTTGAGACGTAAGTTTTGCCACCTTTTTTAGTGACAGTATTTTTGTTGGATGTTACTATCATTGGCTTCTTTGGTGCCTCTGATTTCTTGCTTGAAACACGCTCATATGGCATTTCATAAGTAAGTGGGGCATCTAAATCAGACAAATCTTCAACGTCCCTTGCTGCACGAAAAGCAGGCTTTGGGGCATCTTCTACTGGTGCAGGAGTTTCCTGCACTGGTTCAGGGGTACGAGTTACCTGGAGTCTTGCTTTAAGCATAGCATTCTCCTTAAGCAAATCGTTGGTCCTAGCGCTAAGGTCGCGAACCTGGCGCATAAGGCCTTCATTTTCGAGCTGTATCTTCTCAATATAGTCCATTGTAGCTTTCTTATCAAAGCCCAAAGGCGCTGTTTTTATGAGAATATCGTTCTCCTGTTTTGACATAATTACTCCTTAATATTACTTGCCGAGTAAATTGTTGCACCAATTAATAACATCGGCTTTTACAGTTTCCTTATCAAGTTCATTAAGCAATTCGTGTCTATCGTTTGGATAGAGTTTAAGTGTTACGTTACTATGGCCCTTCTTGTATTCAGCGGCAACAGTTTCAACGCCCTTGCCATAGCTGCCTACTGGGTCCTCTGCACCAGCAATAAGGAAGATTGGAAGGTTAGCTGGTGTTTGGTTGTAGCAAGGCTTTGTATTGATATACTTGAGCATTCCAAGCATATCCTTGAAGCCCTGGTATGAGAAACAGAAGCCACAAAGTGGATCAGCAATATACTTGTCAACAATAGCTTCTTTATTTGTAAGCCAATCAAAAGGTGTACGCTTGTCAGTTTTGTCGTTATAAGCGCCAAAAGCAACATTGTTGATTACTGTACCAGGAGTCTTGGCACCCTTGAGCTTGATGAATATGCTTGCAAGAGCAATAGCAATACCTGCAGCTGGGTTTGGACCACCTGTACCACAGATAACTGCACCGGCAAGATCCTCACCATAGAGTGAGATATATTTTCTTGCAACAAATGAGCCCATTGAATGACCAAAGAAGAATACTGGAAGACCAGGATTCTCGCTCTTTGCTATATCAGTAAGCTTCTTGCAGTCCTTAACAAAGATATTACCAGCACCGTTGTCCTGACCAAAATAGCCAAGTGGATAGTTATCGTTAATTGACTTGCCATGACCGATATGATCATGAGCATAAACTACAAAACCATCGTTTACGAGTGCTTCAATGAAGTCCTCATAACGATCGATATATTCAGCCATGCCATGAGTAATCTGGAAAATAGCTTTCTTGTTGACACCTTCATAACGTGCAGCATGGATTTCGCAATCGCCTGTTGTAGAAGTAAAGAAGAAGTCAGTTTTATTCATTGCCATATTATACAACTCCAAACTTTAAATATTACTAAATAGATATTTTAGACTTAATTGTCAAATAAAACAAGAACTTTATTGTTAATTATTCTTTTCAAAGATAACCTTAAGTCCTTCCATAAGAAGATTGCGATTCACGATAATATTATGGCTACAGTGTTTGATTACAACCGGTGATAAGCCGCCAGTTGCAACAATAGTCTTTATTGGAACGCTTACTTCCTTTGCCATCCTATCAATTGTACCATCAACCATATCAGCAGTACCATAAACCATACCAGAACGGATACACTCTGGTGTGTTAGTACCAATTGATGATTTTGGTGATTTAAGCGCGATTGACGAAAGCATTGATGCACCATTTGCAAGTGCATCAAGGGAGATTAAAAGGCCAGGTGCAATTGCGCCACCAAGGAAGTCACCATTTTCTCCTAAAATGGTAATCTTGGTAGCAGTACCAAGGTCTACTATAATGCAAGGCAATTCGTATTGAGACAAAGCTCCTACTGCCGTTGCACAGAGGTCTGCGCCGAGTTCTGCAGGGTTATCTAGTTTGATATTAAGACCAGTTTTTACACCAGGTCCAAGAACCAATGGTGACTTGCCAGTCACTATCTCTACACCCTTCTTGAGTGAACGTGTAAGTTCTGGAACAACAGAACTAATTACAGCACCTTCAAATTCATTTGTTTCAATGTTATTAATCTTTAAAATGCTGTTTATATTTATTGCGAACTGGTCTTCCGTTATGGTTCGATCAGTTGCCAGTCGAGACACAAAGAGGAGCTCGTCACTCTTGTACACACCAATGGTGATATTTGTGTTTCCCGCATCAATAACTAAAAGCATTTGCTCACCTCTACAAATAATCTAGGACGGCTGAGAATTCAGCCGTCCCCTTTTGCATTAAAGTTGTTTGCCACAATTTGTGCAGAATTTTGCACCTGGAGTTACTGCTGTACCGCAGTTAGGGCAGAATGCGCCTGCTGCTGGTGCCTCAGGCTTTGCACTACCGCATGCTGTGCAGAAGTTGCCACTATTCTGTGCTCCACATGCACATGTCCAACCGCCAGCTACTGGTGCAGCAGCTGCTGCAACTGGCTGTGGGTTCTGGTTTGTCATCTGGCCAAGTCCGCCAGCGCCAACTGCGCCCATGCCAAGGCCTACGCCCATGAGGCCTGCTGCACCGCCGTTTTCACCTGCGCCCTTAACGCCTTCTGCGATTGTCTTCTGAACATCGTAGTTAGCAGCGTTTGTGTTAGCGCCCATGTTGAAGGCTCTCTGCATCTCTTTGATAGCTTCTTTATCCTCATCAGAAGGCATAAATGCGCCATTAACTGTGAATGTGCAAACTTCAAATCCGCGCTGACCAGCCCACTCTTGGCTCAAATTGTTATTGATAAGTGATGCAATTTCTGCTGAATGAGCACCAATAGCTGTATAAGCGATAGCAGCCTGTGTGCCAAGTGCAGATATAGCCTGACCAATCTTATCAAGGATACCTGATTTGAGATTAGAAATAATGCCTTCATCATCAAGTTTAATCTCAACATCACCATCTGTGCCAGCAAACTGTGCACCGATGTTCTGATAGAACTTGAGTGGGTCAGATACCTTGAGTGTCAACTGACCATTGCCCTTGATAGTGATATCAAGCTGCTCACCCATTGAGCCTGTGTGATGGAAGCCGATGTCTCCACAGCCCCATTTTACTGGGCATGCGAGGATTTCACACATGTTGATAAAGTAAACTCTCTGTGAGCTGAAGCGCTGTCCGCCTGCTGACCACTGATTGAGAATTTCCTTACCATATTCTTTGATTGCGTCTACAAATTTCTGATCTGGGCCAGGGATAAATGAAGGAGCTGTTGAGTCCTCATAAGTATAGCGACCTGGCTCTGCGCAAAATTCTACGATTTTGCCATTTTCAACTAAGATCATGCATTGACCTTCCTGGATATCAATTCCAGAACCAGCTGAGATAAGGTTGTCGTCAGCCTTGGTGTTTTTGCCACCGTCAACGATAATCTTTTCACCGCGTTTCATCAAAACGCCATCTGACATATCACCACTCTGGAAGTACTCCTTCCACATGGCAGACTGGGTTGCACCATCAAGACCTTGAAGGGCACCGCCAAGTACATCTTTTACAGATTCTGCTGCAAGTTTAAAAAGTCCCATAATATTAGTCTCCTTTTATAGAGTTTACATAATGTATTTTATCATAATTTCCATCTTATTTCAAAGATAGTATTAGAAGCCGTGGCCTCCGCCACCGTGGGAGCCTCCGCCGCCACTAATGTGACCGCCACCGCCACCACCGCTGGAGCTCTCCTGTTTATAGAAGTCATGAAGAACCTCTTCACGGTGTCCAAGGAATGTGTCGTGTTTAGACAAAATCTTGAAAGTTGCTAAATACTCAGATGCCTTTGGTGCCTTGTTGCTCTTGTTATGAATAGCAAGCAAGATAAGTGGTAATACTACTGCAATTACTGCGGCAGCAACAAGTGATGCCTTGGTTGGAACCCAAGGATTTGGATAGAGATACTTGAAAGTTACATCGGTTGTCTTTTCAAGACACTTAAAGTAGTCTCCATCACTCGCATACTGATATGTCTTATCGAGAAGGCTGTATGCCTTATCACTTGGGATCAAAGAAGAAGTATTTCCGCCTGTATTGATATAGACCTCTCTGTTGTCCATATCAACTGCAAAGAGTAAACCTGATGTCTGATTCTCTGGACCGTTTTCTATGATATTTGATACGTAGTAATCATAGAAATCATCAGTAAATGTCTGAGTATCGCGACCATAAGCATCACTGTATGTGAGATAACCAAACCAAAGGCCAGATTCCTTCATCTTTTCCTTTGCAAGATTTGAAAGAGCCTTTTCTTCACTATCGCTCAAGACACCAGCAAAGTCGTAAACATAGTCGTACTTTGATGCCTGACTCATCTGTAAGTCAAGGAACGGAACCATATATGAGTATGAATATCCATTTTGAGCAGTGTAAGCATCTCTGTTGTCAGAAAGGTCGCCGTTATAAGCGGCAATTGATTCACGAATACATCCATTAAAGAACGCATACGAATCAAAGACATCAGAATCATTTTTTGCCTTTTCTAGAATTACACCAATTTCTTCATTAGTGATGTATTGCTCAACGTTGCCTACGGCACGACCATTTACTATATCGTTAGCATAGTCAACTGTAAAGATAATGGCATTTGGCGCCTCTGCCTCACCATTCTTTAAGATATAGTAATCATAAAAATCAGTGATAAAAGTTGTTGTATCAACGCCATAGGAGTCCTTAAGTGTCAAAAAGATGAAACAGAATCCGTATTTGTCTTTCGTCTCTGTATTTTTAGCATTGAGCTCACTCTCGGCTGAATCCATCAGTATATCACCAAAGTCATAGATGTTTTCTACCTTGTTTGCCGATGGCATAAGTGAGTCGAGCGCTACTACCATAGCGTCATCCGACGAAATTGCAAAGCCTGAAATAGCGAAAACAAAGCAAAGGGAAACTGCGATTATAAGAGAAATTATCCTTTTCATAAAGCAGCACCCCCTACATCGTGATAAGCCTTACAATCAAGGCTATCAACTGTGTTCCAACAAAACCACCGCCTGCGGCGAGTGCAATTTTGAGCTTACTTATAGGGAGCTTACCAGCAATTTTTCCTGTCTCTCCGTTTACGGCGAACTGATGGAGTTCGCCCTTATAATCAACGTTAAAAAGCCATACTGGTAGCATCGCATACTTTGAATCCACGTTCTCATAACTTGGGGTGTAGTTTGTTACAACCTTTTCCATAAATGGACCTGCTTGAGCCATGGACTCTGATGATACGCATTTCTTAGAACGCTCTTTGGCATCCTCAATTTTTATCTCTGCCGACTCATCATATTCCTCAGCATAGTATCCTGCCATGTATGCTGGGTTAAATTCTGTGAGCTTTGAATAATCAAATGGTTCAATGGCACCCATGAGCTTGTCATCAAGGTTTTTAAGACCATCTGTTGGAATACTTGAAAAGCGTGCATCTACTTGCATATTGATACTAAACATCTCATGGTCTATTACCTTGTCATCGCCACGCCTGTGGCTATGAGTGTTCTCAGCAGCAATTATGACATTTGCATCCTCATCATATGAGTGAAGCCAGAAAGGCACATATACACCCTTGATCTTTTTAATCACACTCTGCTGATTGAAAACTCTTGGTGCTAAAACACCTGTTTTGGTATATGCCTTATAAATTTCCTTTGCCTTTTTTTCATCAATTGCAAAAGGAATCAAGGCATCCGGTGCAAAGTCACCAACAAGTTTGTCAGAAAGCGAAATCGCCCTGCCACAGAAAGCACATGTTGTTGCAATTGTTGATTTTGAAGTGATTACCTCAGCACCGCAGTTTTTGCAGGAGTAAACAACAAGATTAGATGTATCCGTCTTGGACGAATCGTCCGAGACCTTATCCTGATCAGTTGTCTCACGGGCAACCTTCTCCTGCTGTGGTGCTGTTTCCACCGGTGCTTTCTCTACCGGTGCTTGCGCTGATGCAAGTAGCGCATCCAGCTCATCTGGCTGATACTGCTTTTCGCAGTATTCGCACTTGAGCGCACTCGCGTTTGCATCCCAATAAAGTTCTGCCGCGCAGTTTGGGCAGTTATATTTTTTCACGTGGGCAACACCTCCTAATAAATAATAACAAAGATATTATACCATAAATAGGAAATGCCAGAAATTAATTATTTTTAAAAAAGTGTTGCATTTTGTAACTTTTTCTGTTATTATGCCAAATGTAACAAAACGGTTACAAAGTTATTACAAACATGTAGGAAGTGTTACTATTTTAAAACAAAAGACAAGAATAACAGCTGTTATCCTTGCAGTTGCGTGCGTATTTTCAATATGCACAATCCTCTTTGCAAAGGGTAACATGAGCGAAGTTCGCGTTGAATCTATCACACGTACAGCTTCACTTGAAAAAGATGCAGTTCTTGAAAATGATATTGTTAATCCTAACGATATAGTTAAATATGGTACGGTTGAAGAGGCACTATTAAATGCTGCTCCTCTCAATCCAATGCTTACAAATGATACAGACCTTGATAGGCAGATAGCTGCCATCCTCAATGAGACAACTGACAGCTCAATGTCAACATACGAGAAGGTTCTTGCAGTATACGAGTATATGGAAACAAACTTTTACTACAACTCCTCCTCTTTACCATCTGATGAAAATTACGAAAGTGATTATGACAGCAGAATTGTAGGTCGAGCAAAGGGTATTTTGACAACAGGCCATGGCACATGCACAGAGTATTCTGCAGCATTTATGGCAATAATGCGTGCTATCGGTCTTGAGTGCTACTCTATTGGCGGCCGTTACGGCGGTGGCCAGCACACTTGGACAATCATTGTCCTTGGTGACAAACAGTACATCTTTGATCCAGAGATTGACTTTAGAAACTGGCAGAACAACAACAAGACAATCTGTCTTGGCCACTTCTGTATGGATGAATCATTTAAATTCTACGACTGCTACCATTCAAACAATGTAAGTGGTAGTATCGATGAGTTCGGTGGCTTTGAAATCGAACGCAACTTGGGCGTTAGTCGTCCACTTCATTAACTGCATAACAAAAGGGCTTCAGTCGGTTGACTGAAGCCCTTGTTTTTTATTCTGCTGTCATCCTACGGATATAAGATTTAAAGAAAGCTACGCCCTTTGCAAGCGACTCAACAGGTACACGCTCATTTGTTGAATGAGCAGTCATCATAACCTCTACTGAGACCTCATAAGGACCAAAGCGATATACGTTGTCGCATATATCCTGGTAGTGATAAGCATCTGTACCACCCATTACAAGGAACGGAGTTACAATGTAGCGACTATCAGATTCCTCCATCAAAGCCTTGATGGTTTTAAACGAACGTGAATTTGATGGTGAAAGAGGCTTTGGCTCACGGCCTTCAAGACGCTCTATTTCTACATTCTTTCCACCCATATATTTTTCTAACTTCTTTTCAATATCCAAAAGCGTTGTGCCTTGAACTAAGCGGAAGTTAATTGTAGCAGAAGCGCGCTGTGGCAGCACATTTGATGCAGGTGATCCCTGGCACATTGTCACTGCCTGGCAAGAGCGTATAAATGTTGCCCCCTGTGGCACCTTTGTCATAGCATATGTGATGACAGGTTTAAGCATTGGGACAATCTTTGCAAGACCACTGAGTGGGAATGCAAGTCGATTACAAACACTTACAATAAGTTCCATGAAATAGTCTGGCATTTCAGCCTTAAACTGATGCTTTTCAAAACGCTCTATCTTTTTAGCGAGTTCACCAATTGCTGAGTGATCTGGTGGTGCTGATGAGTGACCACCCTTACCCTTTACAGTTACTTTATAGTCGGCATAACCCTTCTCGCCTACGCCTATTCCTACAAGTACCATATCAAGGATGTGAGGAACTGAGAATGGGAACATAGCTCCACCCTCATCAATAATGGAATCAAAGCGGATACCACGCTTTTGCATCTCTGCCACTATATTCATAGCGCCACTGTTTTTCTCTGACATTATTTCCTCATTATGGCCAAAGCAAAGGTATACTGAACGAACAGGCTTAAAGCCCTCTTCGAGGAGTGTCTCTATGCTCTCCATAACTGATACAAGCTGGTTTTTCATATCGATTGCGCCACGGCCCCAGATACAGCCGTCAGCAATCTCTCCGGCAAATGCTGGATGATCCCAATCGCCCTCTGTTCCTTCTGTTACAGGAACAACGTCCTGGTGTGACAAGAAAGCAATTGGCAAAAGCGATGGGTCGCTTCCTTCCCAAATATATACTAGGTCAGCGCGAGCTATTACTTCACGCTTTAATGTCTTGTGAACAAGTGGGAATTCATCCTCCAAAAACTTATGGAACTTGTCAAACTCTGTCCAGTCAAATCCTTCTTCGTCAAGCTTTGCTATAGTTGGAATCCTAATTGCTTTTGACAATTTTTCTGAGACACGTTCAACATCAACTTGCTCGTGATTTATCTCTTTTTTCAAGTCTTTCACCTCATATTAAAGATTTAAGATCATTTACTACTTTTTCAACATCCTCATAAATTGCAAGGCTTGCCATATCATCCATACCAGTTGGTTCAAGATTGATAATAACAAGGTTACGTCCCCTAAAATAGCGAACATAAGATGCAGCCGGATATACGACAAGGCTTGTGCCTATTATAATCATTGTATCGGCACGAGCGATTGCGCTTATAGCGCCCTCAACACACATGTTATCGAGTGGTTCCTCATAGAGGACAACATCAGGCTTGATAACACCACCACATTCGCAGTGTGGTACGCCCTCCTGCTCCATTACTGTTTCCACTCCATAGTGCTTACCGCACTTGGTACAAGTATTGCGGAGCACACTACCATGTATTTCATAGACCTCACTTGAGCCGGCAGCGCTGTGAAGTCCATCGATGTTTTGTGTTACAACGCTCACATTTTTGCCTTTGTTTTGAAGCTCGGCAAAAAATATATGAGCGGCATTAGGTGATGCATCCGGATAAACCATTTTTGTTTTATAAAACTCATAGAACATATCAGTTTTTCTAACAAAAAACGTATGGCTTATGATTTCCTCCGGACGAATATTGAAACCTGAGTCTTGGTTGTAAAGTCCATCTGCAGAGCGAAAGTCTGGAATACCGGATGGCACACTAATGCCAGCGCCAGTAAAGACGCAAATGTCATTTGCGTCACGAATAATCTCTGCAAATTTTGCGATTTTTTCTTGATAATTCAACAAAATCACCCATCCTTAGAAAGCAATCTTCATGCCCTCTTCTGCTGCTATTACATCAAACCTTTTTAAGGTCTGTTTTGTTATTATCTGTGAACGATTAAGAGTTCTTGCAAAGTGTGATCCTATGATTACACCATCAGGATTTAAAAGACCCTGACGCCTAATTTCATCAGCAATTGCGTGAGTCATATCAATATTATTATGCTCAAAAATGCGATGGTCATTAGCGTTTCCAAGCGTGCAATCAAGCACCACAACATCAAACTTGTGCTTTTTCATAACCATCCATTCATCGTTTGAGAACCATGCACCATCAAGGCCATAAAACAGTTCCTTTTTATCAGGTGTGATTATGATAAAATGCCTCGCGTTCCTGCCTCCACCACGAACGTCATGGTTGGCTGGCAACGCAATTACTTCATAGTCACCAAGAGGTGCCTTTTTGAATGTTGGCAGCGTGACAAATGCCATATTATCAGTGTTTTTGATAAGTTTCTGTGTGAATGCATCACATGAAACATCGATTTTTTTATCATCAGCTATTTTTTCAAGATTAGCAGCATTAAAATGATCCACATGCCTGTGAGTTATAAGGACATGTTTCAAATCACAATATAAATTCTCATCCCCAATCTCACTTGCTGATGCAAAGATATGAGGACCACAATCAATAAGTATTTCTTTGTTAATCAAAACAGATGAGCAGAGCCTATGTGGCAAATAGCGAATGCCATCACCATTAATCCAGTCGCCTGCACCAGTGCCAAGGAATAAGAGTTCATTTTGTTTCAAATTCTCTCCCCCTTTTGATAAAACGTAATATACATTATAAAACGTTTTACCACCAAAGAGAAGTCCCAGTTTCAAAAATGAAACTGGGACTTAAAACTTCAACTTATTTGTCGATATCAATAACCTCATACTGCTTTGAGCCAAGGCCAAATTCATCGCCATATGATGTCTGGCGAAGACCACCACGGTTAGTGATTCTCTTAACGAGATCAGCGCCGCCAGCGTCCTTTTGTGCCCAAATTACATCAAGACAAGCTTGGTCACAAGCAACTGGGTCAAATGATGCAAAGATACCATAGTCAGACATCTTTGGAGCTGCTGGGAATGGGAAACAGTCACAGTCAACTGAAAGGTTGTTCATTACATTGATACAGATAACATTTTCTCTGCCAAAGTAATCAAATACAGCTGATGTTGCCTCAACCATTGACTCCTGGAAAGCCTTGTCTCCACCTGGGAGAATGAACTTACCACTACCGATCCAACCTGTATAGCGGAAATCCGACTTAGATGCAGAGTGAATACGAGCCTTGCCACTAGGTGACGCAAAACCGATTGAACCGTTCTTGATAGCTCCGCCGTAACCAGCCATTGGATGGCCCTTGAAGTGCGAGAGCATAATGCATGACTGATAGTCCTGAATGCCAGCACCTACGCGGTCAGACTTAAGGTGCTTACCATTTGTTACAGGAATTTCAAGCTCGCCATCACTGTCAAGAAGATGTACACCACCAGCTCTGTTATAGCCGTGCTTTTGAATCATAATCTTGTGTGTGACATCAAACTGACGAGCGCCCTCATAAGCTGTGTTATTCTCAACAAGCTTGCCCCCTACCTTCTTAACAAGTGGGTAAATGAGCTCAGGTCTGAGTGAGTTAGGATTGAAGATTTCACCTGTAGAAATCTTGATAGCTGTCTTGCCCTTTGGTGCCCAGCCAAGAGCCTCATAGATTCTAATCAAAGATTCCGGTGTAATCTCTCGTGTGAAATAAACTTTACTTTCCATTTTATCTCCTCTTTCATTAAAGAAATACCAGCAAGTATTGTACTCCAATCAAGACATAAAAGACGCTTTGGAAAGACAATGATTACGAAATTTTTTCTTTACAAAAAAAGACCGAGCAACATGCTCGGTCTTGTGGCGGAGAGCAAGGGATTCGAACCCTCGAGATAGCTTTAACCATCTACACGATTTCCAATCGTGCTCCTTAGGCCAGCTCGGACAACTCTCCAAAATTTTTGCAAGCGCCTCATGAAAAGGCGCTTGCATATTATACTAAAATTAAAGTACGGCTGCAAGGAAATCTTTTGCACGTTGCGACTTTGGATTATCAAAGAGTTCCTCAGGTGTTGCCTCCTCGGCAATAACACCATCTGCAACCATGATAACACGATCTGCAACTTCACGTGCAAAGCCCATCTCATGGGTTACTACAACCATTGTCATGCCCTGTTCTGCGAGTTCTTTCATAACATTAAGAACCTCGCCAACCATCTCTGGATCAAGAGCAGATGTAGGCTCATCAAAGAGCATAATATCAGGGTTCATTGCAAGGGCGCGAGCGATAGCTACACGCTGTTGCTGACCACCTGAAAGTGACCTTGGGAATGCATCCTTCTTGTCCTCAAGGCCTACGCGCTTTAAAAGCTCAATAGCTTTTACTTCGGCCTCTTCTTTGGCAAGAAGTTTGCAGTCTACTGGAGCGAGCATGATGTTTTCTTTAACAGTCTTGTGTGGGAACAAATTGAACTGCTGGAAAACCATGCCGATGTTCTGTCTAACCTTGTTGATATCAACAGACTTCTTATCAGTTATCTCATATCCATCGATAACAATCTTACCGCCTGTTGCGTCCTCAAGTGCATTAAGGCAACGAAGAAGTGTTGACTTACCACCACCAGATGGACCAATTATACAGAGTACTTCGCCCTCATAAACAGTGAGGTCAACACCCTTTAACACTTGGTTTTTACCAAAGTGTTTTTCAAGATTTGTAACCTCAACTTTAACCTTATCATAATTAATGGCCATAGTTGTTCAGCCTCCTCTCGAGTATCTTTGCGACCTTCGAAAGAATGGTGATAACAATCAAGTACATTACACCAACAATCGCCCAAACTTGGAAAGATTTAAAGGTAATTGCAACAACGGATTTTGCAGAGTTTACAAGCTCTGGGAAGCCGATGATTGAAAGGATTGATGTATCCTTTAATGTGATAATGAACTGATTGATAATGCTAGGTATCATTGTACGAATAGCCTGTGGAAGTACTATCTGTCTCATTGCTGTCCAATATGAAAGACCAAGAGAACGAGCAGCCTCCATTTGACCTGATGGTACAGACTGAATACCTGCACGAATTATCTCTGCCATATAAGCGCCGCAGTTAAGGCTTAAGCATATAATACCGGCCTCTAAAGCGGAAAGTGTAAAGTTAAAACCCAAGAGATTTTTGCATGCATAAGGAATACCAAAGAATACGAAATATGCAAGTACTATCATTGGTACGCCACGAATTACATCTACAAAAACTTGAGCTATGGCCTTACAAACCTTGTTTTTGAGTACTGAAAGTACACCAAAAATAAGGCCTATAATGCAGGCAAATATAAGGCTGTAAAACGCCATAGTAAGCGTTTTGCCCATTGCCTGTAATAACAATTCGCCATATGTGCCAAGAATTGCAACCATTTACTAAAACTCCTAAATATTATTTGCCAAGATACTTCTCAAGAATCTGATCGTACTCGCCACTTGCCTTGATGTTCTTAAGACCAGCATTGAATGCGTCGATGAGTTCCTGATTGTTAGCATCAAAGATAGCGAAACCGTATTCGCCACCCTCGTTCTGTGTATCGTCAAGTGCTACAAGCTCAACACCAGACTTGATTGAGTCCTTCATAATAGGTGTGTCTTCGAAGCATGCTACACACTGGCCGCCAACTACTGCCTGATACATTGTTGGTGAATCCTCAAAGTTTGAAACATCAAAGCCATATTCTTCCTGAAGAGACTTTGCATATTCCTCACCCTGTGTACCAGTCTTAACTGCTACAAGCTTGCCCTTTAAGTCCTCAAAGCCCTTAATGTTTGAGTCCTTAGCTACTGCCATACACTGTGTTGCTGTGTAGTAACCATCTGAGAAAATCCAACCTTCACTCTGGCGCTTTTCTGTAATAGATGCACCAGCGATCATACCGTCTGCCTGACCAGCCTGGCAAGCAGCGATTGCTGCATCCCAACCAAGGCTCTTAATTTCGATATCAAGGCCCTGATCCTTAGCTACTGCATTGATGATATCAACGTCGATACCAACAAATTCGCCGTTTTCATCAGTGTACTCAAATGGACGGAAAACTGTATCCATAGCAATTATCCATGTCTTTGAGTCTGTGTCGTCACTTGCTGGAGCCTTTGAACAAGCTGCAAAAGCAAGTACCATAACGAGTGCTAATGTTAAAGCTAAAAATTTCTTCATAAGTTATTACTCCTTTATCATTTTTGCATGATTATCTATTATACGTATTTTAGCGTAGTAAAGCAATAAAAAGTCATAATTTAATTAATTATACAAATCCAAACACTATATGTTGTAATATTTTTATTAATTACATACAAATTATATTGAAGTTGCAATTTCTTGATGGTATAATTTTAGTACCTTTATTTTAAAATAATTATAAGGTTGGTGTAGGAAATGAAATGTCCATTTTGTGGTTATGAAGAAAGTAAAGTAATCGACTCTCGTCCAACAGACGAAGGCGAGCGCATCCGCCGTCGCCGTGAATGCATCCAGTGCGGCAAGCGTTTTACAACTTATGAGATTATTGAAAGTGTTCCTCTTATCGTAGTTAAGAAGGACAAGACACGCGAGACATTCGAGCGCAACAAACTCCTTGCTGGTATGCTTAGAGCTTGTGAAAAACGTCCAGTAGGCCTTGACACAATTGAGGCAGCTGTAAACGACATCGAATCTCAGCTTCAGAATTCCCTCGATCGTGAAGTTACTTCTGACAAAATTGGTGAGCTCTGCATGAACAAGCTCAAAGAAATCGACGAAGTTGCATACGTTCGCTTTGCATCTGTTTATAGACAGTTCAAGGACGTTAGCACATTTGTAGAAGAAGTATCTAAATTACTCGAAGAGAAATAAGTTGGCGTATAAATGCTTAAGAAGAATACGTTTTGGCGTTCCTATTTGCAGGTGCTAATAGGAACCGTTGTATTGTCACTTTCTGCATTCCTTCCATGGTTTGCAAAGCTCATTGTTGCCGGCGTGGCTCTTTGGGCTTTCAAAAAATACAATAAACCTTTTGGTGAGCAGCCTATCAGTGATAATAGGGTGTTCTTCTTGTGTTTTATTCCAATGCTGATTTACCTCCATTTTACTGGAGGCACACTAAATTCATCCGTGGGCTTTGGCACTTCGGTTGCATTTGCGTTATCAGCACTTGGTGCTACCCTTTGGCGTCAACTATTCATAATTGGGCTTGGTGTATCCATACTTGGAAAAACAAATGGAAGCAAGCTGTCCTACCGCGATGTAATCACACTGGTAGGCGCATATACCATTTCGGGAATCTATGAAGGCTTTACTCCATACCTACTGATTCTTTGCGGAGTAGGATTTATTACACTCGGTCTTTACATGATTACTCGCTCACTTGATACTCCAATTGCGGTAGCGCTACTGTTCCAAATCATTAGCACGTATAGCCGCCATTTCATTTTACAACCGACATTTAATACTTTCACTCGTTCATGCCTAACACTTGCCTGTGGAGGCCTAGTGTTAATCTTTGGTACATGGATGTACCGTGAATATTCACTTATCGCGGAAGAAGGCGAATACAATGGCTGATTTTCATTTAACAACACGTGATTATCACCCTCAAAATACAATAATCGAAGTCTCTGGCGCCAAGATTGGCGACGGCAGCCTTGCTATAATCGCTGGTCCTTGTGCAATTGAGTCAAGGGACCAGATTTTCCGTTTAGCAAGTGCCGTCAAAGCATCGGGCGCCACTATGCTACGTGGCGGTGCTTTCAAGCCACGTACATCCCCTTATACCTTCCAAGGACTTGAAGGTGAGGGAATAGAATACCTCGTTGAGGCAGGCCGTGAGTTTGGCCTCCCAACAGTATCTGAGATTACTGACGAATCAGAAATCGAACTTTTTAAAGACGTAGACATCATCCAAGTCGGCGCAAAGAACATGCAAAACTTTGGCCTTTTGCATGCACTCGGCAAGCTCGACAAGCCTATTCTCTTAAAGCGCGGATTTGGTTGCACATACGAGGAAGTGCTCTCCTCTGCCGAGCACATTATGGCATCTGGCAACGAGAGAGTAATTCTCTGCGAGCGTGGAATAAGGACATTCGAAACATACACAAGATTCACTTTCGATGTCTCCTCTATTCCATCTCTCAAAACATTGACTCACCTTCCTGTCATCGCCGATCCATCTCATCCAGCTGGTCGCTATGAACTCATCGAGCCTCTTTCTCTCGCTGCTGTCGCAGCAGGTTCAGACGGCCTCATAATCGAAGTTCATGACAAACCGGACGAGGCACTCTGCGATGCCAATCAGGCATTAAAGCCTGACAAGTTTGAAGCAATAGTTAAAAAAGCAATGTCAGTAAAGGCGGCTCTGTAATATGAACACAATAAGCGTAAAACTCGAATCAGAACAGGAATACGATGTGACAATCGGCACCGATTTGCTCCCAAAATGCGGAGAAATCATATCAAGCGTTCACGCTCCTTGTCGTGTAGCGCTTATTACTGATTTTACTGTTGGCGCTATCTATACCAATGACGTTGCTGACTCCCTCAAAAAAGAGGGATTTGAAGTTTTCATCTTTGCTTTCTATGCAGGTGAGGCTTCCAAAAACATAGAAAACTATGGCAAGATTCTTGAATTCCTTGCCGACAATGAGATAACACGCTCCGATATCATCGTCGCTCTTGGTGGCGGTGTTGTTGGTGACCTTTCTGGCTTTGCCGCAGCAACATATATGCGTGGTATCCAATATGTACAAATTCCAACTACAACAATCGCCATGGTGGATTCATCAGTCGGCGGTAAGACAAGCATAGATTTAGAAGCAGGTAAAAACCTCTGTGGAGCATTTTGGCAGCCAATGGCTGTCATCTGTAGCGTTGACACACTATCAACACTTGAAAAGAGATACTTTGATGATGGTGTAGCTGAAATCATCAAATACGGTATGCTCGGCAACGAAAAAATTCTTAGAATTTTAGGTGACTGCATTGCAACACAAAGCAACTCTTACCATGCCCTAAAACCTTTCCTCGAAGAAATAGTTGAGGAGTCTATCAATACAAAAATTTCTTTCGTAGAATCAGACGTACATGACAATGGACGTCGTCAATATCTGAATTTTGGACATACAATAGGCCATGCAGTGGAACACGCTTCAAGGTATGCCTTTTCACACGGACAAGCAGTAGCAATCGGCATGTGTGCCATTGCGCGCGCAGGTGAAGCATTAGGCATCACGGAGGAAGGCACTGCAAATAGCCTTGAACACCTCGTTCAAGGTGTTGGGCTTCCAATCAGCACAATTATTTCTATTGACGATCTCTATAACTCTGCTCTTTCTGACAAGAAGCGCAGAGGCAAAGAAATAAGTCTTATCGTTCCAACAAGAATTGGAAAATGTGAAATCACCAAGGTATCAATCGAAGAATTAAAGAACATTCTAAATCTTGGAGTGAAATAAATGATACTTGAAATTAATCCTGCTCCATTTGTCGGAACAGTTAATGCTATAAATTCCAAGTCAGAACTTCACAGACTCCTTATCTGTGCTGCCTTGGCTGACGCACCTTGCACACTTATTCTTGGCAATCCTACCGATGCTTTATCAAATGATGTCAAAGCAACAATCGATTGCCTCATCGCACTTGGTGCTAACATCGAAACAACTGACACGGAGATATGTGTCACACCTATAACAGATGTCCCTTCTCATCCCGTACTTGACTGCAAGGAAAGCGGTTCGACGCTTCGCTTCCTTATGCCAGTTGCAACTGCGCTTTGCGATGAAGTTACATTCAAAGGCAACGAACGACTTTCTGAAAGACCTATCGGCAGTCTTAAAAGTGCACTTGAGGCTCACGGTGTTGAGTTTTCTTCTGACAACATACCATTCACTTGCAAAGGCAAACTTCAACCTGGCAAGTTTGAGGTAACTGGCGATTTGAGTTCTCAATATGTATCAGGACTCCTCCTTGCGTTACCAATTATCGAGAAAAGCGCTGTTAAGCTCACCACACCTCTCCTCTCAAGAGGATATGTTGAACTTACAATTAAAGCACTCGCCGAATTTGGCGTTGCAACTGTATCACCAACAAGCGACACATTCTCGATAATCAAGCGTGGCGCAACTTATATTTCTCCTGGCTCACTTTCAATTGAGGGTGATTGGTCAAATGCCGCATTCTTTTATGTTGCCAATTTCCTTGGCAATGATATTACAATAAACAACTTGCGCTTCAATTCATTGCAGCGTGACAAGTCAATCCTTGACTTCTTAAGCCTTTACACCGCAGAGATTGATGAGACAGAAAACATACTTGGTGCCAAGCATTACGAGATAGACCTTCTCAATACACCTGACCTACTCCCTGCTCTCTCAATTGCCGCCGCTTTCGCTGATGGCACAACAACTTTTACCGGTGCAGCAAGGCTTCGCCTTAAGGAGAGCGACAGACTGACATCAGTCTGCGCACTAATAAACTCACTCGGCGGCAAAGCCGAAGATACTGATGATGGCATTATTATCTTCCCGCAACCACTAAAGGGCGGCACTGTTGAATCTTTCGGTGATCACCGAATAGTAATGGCCGCAACAATAGCATCAACAAGATGCGTGGAGCCAGTTATTATCAACGAAGCTCGCGCAGTAGATAAATCATACCCATCCTTCTTTAAGGATATCGAGTCACTTGGAGGACAAATCAATGTCATTTAACATTGAATACTTTGGAACCTCTCACGGCCCATCTGTAGGTGTAAACTGCAGTGGACTCAAAGTGGGAGAACCAATCGATATCGAAAAGTTACGCGCCTTCTTAAAAAGGCGTAGTCCAGGCACATCTGACAAGGTCTCCGCTCGAGTTGAGCCAGATGAGCCGATAATAAAAAGTGGCATCACCGATGGCAAGACAAACGGTGATACCCTAACAATCGAAATTAAAAACACTGACGTCAACAGCGATGACTACAGTGATTTAAAGAATATTCCACGTCCTGGCCACGCCGACTATACAGCATATATCAAGTACGGCAGTGACTATGACATGACTGGCGGTGGCCAGTTCTCTGGAAGGCTAACCGCCCCACTATGCGCGCTGGGTGGCATATGTCTCCAAGCCTTGGAACGCCGTAACATAAGCATTTCTGCGTCAATAGTAAAAACTGGAGACATAGATGACGCCATCGCGCGTGGCGACTCTGTCGGAGGTATAATAGAATGCCAAATTGACGGTGTCCCTGCTGGTATCGGTGGACCATTTGCAAATGGATTGGAGAGCAAACTCTCCTCCGCCCTCTTTGCAATACCAGCAGTCAAAGGCGTCGAATTTGGTGCAGGTTTCAGTTCTGCCGACTTGAAAGGCTCGGAGTGTAACGACGAATACTATCTTGACGGCGATAAAATTAAAACCAAGACAAACAACTGTGGAGGCATCTTGGGTGGCATAGCAAATGGCATGCCAATAATATTTAGGGTTGCCATAAAACCAACTCCATCGATATCACTCCCACAGCAAAGCGTCAATCTTAAAACAATGGAAGAAACAACAGTTAATATAACAGGAAGGCATGACCCTTGCATTACTCTTCGTTGCGCTCCAGTAGTGGAAGCAGCAAGCGCCATCTGCCTTTACGGAATTTTACTTGAGGAGGACAAAATATGATTGAGAACTTAGACGAAATCAGATCTCAGCTTGACAGGATTGATAAGGATATCTTGGCTCGATTCCTTGAAAGAATGAAGCTTTCAGAAGAAATTGCGGAATACAAAGTAGAACGCAATATGCCTGTAGAAGACACATCACGCGAATACGAGATTATCAACGAAATCTCTGAGCTCAGTGGTGAATTTTCTCCTTATACCACTGCCCTCTTTAGAACAGTTCTCGAACTTTCAAAGGACTACCAGGAGAACTGGATTAAAGCATATAACGAAGACGAGAAACGCAAAGTAGTACAAATGCCAGGTGTATACGGCCTACTTGGCGAGCACTTGGGTCACAGCTACTCAGAACAGATTCACAAAGAACTCGGTCTTCGTGGCAAGGTTGCTTATGACTATAAACTCCTTGAGATTGACCCTGAACACTTAGAAGAATTCCTCTCACGTTCAGACATCCAAGGCCTCAATGTAACAATCCCTTACAAGACTGCAATCCTTGCTTTCTGCCAGGAACTCTCAGATGACGTTCTCCGCGTTGGCGCTGCTAACACAGTAGTAATGAAAAAAGGAAAGCTCTGTGCCTATAACACTGACGTTGCAGGCTTTAAATATATGGTTGAGCGCAAATCGGTCGATGTATCAGGCAAAAAGGTAATCATTCTTGGTAGTGGTGGCGCTTCCAAGGCTGCTCGAGTAGCACTCGAAGACCTCGGCGCTCGTGAAATCATCATCGTCTCTCGTGACGGCGCTATCGATTATGACTCTGTTCACATTCACAGCGATGCTGACATCATCGTCAACACTACTCCTGTTGGAATGTATCCAGACAACCTTGTTTCTCCTATCTCACTCAAGGATTTCCCTAAACTCTCATACGTTATTGACGTAGTATACAACCCACTCAGAACAGCACTCCTTATGGAGGCTGAGCAACTTGGCATTCCAGCCATCGGCGGACTTTCAATGCTCGTTGCTCAAGCACGTGAGAGTTACAACCTCTTCTTTGATCGCAATATGATAAATGCAACTGTTGAGGATGTTACAACAATGCTTTATAAGCAGAACCAAAACATCATCCTCACAGGTATGCCAGGTTGCGGTAAAACAACAATAGCAAAGATGATTGGAGACGCAACCGGTCGTGATGTTATTGATATCGACAAGGTTGTAGAGCTTGAACAGAAAAAGACTGTTGCAGAAATCATCAATAAATATGGTGAAGAAACATTCCGCAACCTTGAGCATCAAGCAATTCTTGAAAATTGTAAACTCAGCGGTAAAGTTATCGCTCTTGGCGGTGGTGCCATCCTTGATTCAGATAACTATCCAGCACTTCACCAAAACGGCAAGATTTTCTTTATCCGCCGTGATATAGACCTTCTTCCAACTGATGACAGACCTCTTTCTAAGAGCCCAGAGACTTTGAAAGAAATGCAAAAGATTCGTCTTCCTCTCTATCAGGACGCAGCCGATGTTGAAATTGAAAACAATGGCGCAATAGAAGAAGCAGTAGCAAAAATCATTAAGCAAATCTAATCCCCAGCAAATTTAATATTTGGAGGAAATTGAAGTGATTGGCATTTGGTCATACACAGTGATTTTGACTTATGTAGGACTTGCTTCGGCCGTCACAGGTGTAGCATTTTCTATACTCTTTGCAACTGGTGATGTTGCAGCCATTGGTATCCCCGTTTTATGTCTATTATTCTCCGGTTTCTGCGATATGTTTGATGGCAGGATCGCTCGTTCTAAGAAAAACAGAACAGAGCGAGAAAAACAGTTTGGAATCCAAATAGATTCACTCTGCGACACAGTATGCTTTGGCATACTACCAGCAGTTATTGGTATCTGTCTTGGTGGAAATCCTGTTTTAAGAATAATTTCAGCAATCTGCTTAATACTAGGTGGTGTAGTAAGGCTTGCGTATTTCAATGTAATCGAGATGGAGCGACGCGCAAATCCCGAAAACCATGATACAAACTACAGAGGCCTTCCTATTACATCAACAGCACTAATTTTCCCTATTCTCTTTTGCTTTAAATCCCTTTTGGGTGACAATTTTGCACTAGTATATCAAATATGCTTAATAGTAACTGCTATACTTTTCATCACTCCATTTAACCTTAAAAAGCCTCAATCCAAAGTTGTATATTGTTTGGCTATTTTAGGTATCGTACTTGCTGTAATTCTTGGCGTATTGTCAAAAATTTAACAGCTATTTTATCCCAATATACTTGCAAAAACTTCGGTTTCTGCTAGAATATATGTATCTTAATAAGGAGGTAAAGTTTTATGGCTTATAAAATTACTGACGCTTGCGTAGCTTGTGGTTCATGCAAAGATGGTTGCCCAGTAGAGGCTATCTCTGAAGGCGATATTTATGCAATCGACGCTGCTACATGCATCGACTGTGGTTCATGCGCTGACACTTGCCCAACAGGTGCTATCGAGCAGGCATAATCGCATATTAGATTAACGAGAAGGACCTGGAAGCAATTCCAGGTCTTTTTTGTACAAAAGGAGTCTACCTATGCCAAAGCAGGATAACAAAAGTGAATATGTCGAGACCTTAGGCTCTGGCGTAAAACTAATCTGTTCCCCTATCCATGGATTTGGAACGGATGCAATACTCCTTGCAAACTTTGCCGCCCCAAGGAAGAATGATAAATGTGTTGACCTTGGCACTGGCTGTGGAATCATTCCATTCATCTGGTTACGCGATGGAGCTCAAAACGAAATTGTTGGAGTAGATATCCAAGAGGCCGCAATTGATCAGTTCAATCGCTCATTGGAACTCAACAACAATCCAACCAACCTTAAAGGAATTAAAATAGACTTAAGAGAAATTGGAAAGGCTCTTCCAAAAGGTTACTTTGATGTTGTCTCAATGAACCCACCATACAAGCCTGCTGGAACTGGTATTCTCTCTAAGGCAACACCCGAGCAAATTGCTCGTCACGAGATAATGTGCACAATAGACGACGCCTCCAAGGCTGCGAGTGAGCTTTTGCAGTTCGGCGGACGTTTTGTAATGTGCCATCGCCCAGAGCGACTCGCTGACGTCATATGCTCTATGAGGGCGAATGGCATTGAGCCAAAACGCCTTAGGATGGTGCAAAAGCGACCAGACACGCAGCCGTGGCTATTTTTAATAGAGGGCAAGAAAGGCTCCAAGCCTTTCATAGAAGTCATGCCTCCCCTCTTTATCCAAGACGAAAACGGCAACGACTCAGAAGAACTTGTAAAAATTATCGGAGACTATAGGGATTAAGGAGTTTAATATGGCTGGAACACTTTTTGTTATGGGAACGCCGATAGGTAACCTCTCTGACTTTTCACCAAGAGCAATTGAGACTATGCAAAACTGTGACTTTATTGCCGCTGAGGACACAAGAGTTACCTTAAAGCTCCTAAATCACTTTGACATAAAAAAACAACTCGTCTCCTACTACGAGCATAACAAGTATGACCGTGAAGACGAGATATTAAATCGAATAATAAATGGTGAAAGCTGTGTCCTTGTATCAGATGCTGGTATGCCAGCAATTTCTGACCCTGGTATGGAACTTGTTAAGGCCTGCCACGCTCGTGGAATCGCAGTACAATCAGTACCAGGTCCAACTGCTTTTGCAACAGCACTCGCAACATCTGGAATGGACAACGGTCGTTTCACTTTTGAAGGTTTCCTCAGCGTAAACAAAAAGTCAAGGCGTGAGCACCTTGACGAGATTCGCTGTGAGCGCCGTACAATGATTTTTTATGAGGCACCACACAAACTCTCTGCTACACTCCGCGACCTCTTTGACGTGCTCGGAGACCGCGAAATAGCGATTGTAAGAGAACTCACTAAAATTCATGAGGAAGTTATCAAAACCACCTTGTCAGCTGCCGTAGAGGCCTATCCAGACAACAACCTCAAAGGAGAGATAGTTCTCATCATTGCTGGTGCTAAAGAAGAGGCAAAAGAAGAAGTCACATTGGAAGATGCAGTTAAACTAGCCCGTGACTATACAGCCAAAGGAATGTCAACAAACGATGCCGCCAAAACAGTGGCAAAACAGACAGGCCTTAAAAAAGGCGATATTTACAAAGCGCTCCAATAAGCAAAATTAAAGGATCCACTTTTTCAAGTGGATCCTTATTTTTATACATTGAAGCGGAAGAGTACGACATCGCCGTCCTGCATAACGTACTCCTTACCCTCTGAACGGATAAGGCCCTTATCCCTTGCTGCGGCCAGCGAGCCACAATCAAGGAGCGTCTGATAATTGATTACCTCTGCGCGGATAAATCCACGCTCGATGTCAGAGTGAATTTTACCAGCTGCCTTTGGAGCCTTGGTTCCTTTCTTGATTGTCCAAGCGCGAACCTCTGGCTCGCCAGCAGTTAAGAAAGACATAAGGCCAAGAAGGTCATATGAGCGCTGAATAAGGAGGTCAAGACCACTCTTCTCGATTCCAAGGTCCAAGAGGAACATTTCCTTCTCTTCCCTTTCGAGCTCTGCTATCTGTGCCTCGAGTTCTGCACAGATTGGAAGTGTCTCTGAGCCCTCAGCATCAGCAATTGCTTTTACAGCATTGTAACGTGCGTTATTCTCAACGCCATCAGCGAAGTCATCCTCGCCCATATTACAAGCGTATATTACAGGCTTGTATGTAAGGAGGTTGAAATCAACGAGTGAGTCCTCCTCATCCTCTGAAAGTTCTACTGTGCGTGCACACTTGCCATCCTCGAGTGCAACCTTGAAGCGGTTTAATATATCAAGTTCCTTTGCGAGAGACTTGTCTCCCTTCATAGCCTTTTCTACACGCTGTATGCGCTTTTCAAGGACTTCCATATCAGAGAGTATGAGCTCAAGGTTAATTGTCTCAATATCACGTGCTGGGTCAATAGAGCCCTCTACGTGTACTATGTCGTCATTTTCAAAGCAACGTACCACATGGATTATTGCATCAACCTCACGGATGTGTGAGAGGAACTTGTTACCAAGGCCCTCACCCTGTGCTGCGCCCTTAACAAGGCCTGCTATATCAACAAACTCAACGCTTGCTGGTACAACTGACTTTGGCTTATAGAGCTCAACGAGTTTATCAAGGCGCTCGTCTGGAACTGCTACTACACCTACGTTTGGCTCAATTGTGCAAAACGGATAGTTTGCAGCGCCTGCGCCTGCATTAGTAATTGCATTAAAAAGTGTACTTTTACCAACGTTTGGTAAACCTACAATACCAAGTTTCATAAGAACATATCCTTTTTGAATAAAGTATGGTCGGAGTGGCGGGAGTCGAACCCACGGCCTCCTGCTCCCGAAGCAGGCGCGCTACCAACTGCGCTACACCCCGGCAAAAAGTAGAGGGAGGCTTAAAACCTCCCTCTACTTTAAACACAAGTTGCTGGAGAATCAATAGAAAATTTGTAGCGCTTTGAGAAATCCGCGCCTGCAACAAGCTCGAGTGTCAAATCATCTACGTTGTAAACAACACTCCAAAGACTTGTAACACGGTGTCCGAGTAGATGATGTCTATACTCGAGCTTAACGTGCTCAAGGAGGCTCATTGCCTCATCAACTGTCATGACACCCTTCTTTGGCTCGATATTGTCGCGAATTTGGTAGTAGCGACTGTAGCCAAAGTTGCCCTTAACATCACCGCCAGGATTTGATTTAAGGAAGTTAGTTGTATATTGATAATCTCGTCCTTCCTCTGGCAAAACAACATTCATCTTGTTGTTTACATACTCGACAATTACATTACCACCATTCCTATCAATGATGTGATAGTGATAGTTGCAGAAAACCGCATCGTGCATATCGTACTCATCAAGGAGTGCAATTGCCTCATCAACAGTAGCGCACCTATCAAGAATAGCCCTTATTGCAACTGTCGTTGTAATATCAGTCCTGCTTGTCGTCTGATTGGTAGCTTTACCCTTTTGCTCTAAAACTGCTATTACAAGGCCCTTTTCATTGATGCCATCCATTACTGTGTAAGGCGCCATCAATGTAAAGAAACGATCCTTGTACTTATCTGGTGTACGTTTAAAGCCATATGTCATAAAGAGCATATCGGCTACGCCAACACTCTTGTATCCATTTTCTGGATTACACCAAACTACCATACAAGGTGAATCCTTGTAATCAAAGTTTCGAGCAAGAAAACGCTTGCCATCAGGTGTCTTTGCATTAAAGCTTGAACAAGCAAAACGTCCTGGTATTCCGAGTATTGGGAAACCACCTGTTATTGTCTTTGTAGCTTTAAAAAGCAAATCCGCTGTGTTTTTAACACCATTCTCTAGCATATAGTCAAGGAAGTAAGGATTTTGATAGTTCATCAAATATGCCCTACCATCAAGTGACTTGACCGATGCCATTGAAGCTTTTAACTTTTTTCTACTAAATTCTTCCATTGAGCCTTATCCTTCAATTATTTTTTAAGAGCAATAGCCTCTTTTGCAGCAGCAACGATGTGCTCTGCATCAAGACCATAAATCTTAAGCATTTCAACTGCTGGACCTGAACCACCGAATGTGTCCTTAACGCCTACGCGCTTAATTGGTGTTGGGCACTGCTCTGAAAGTACTTCAGCAACTGCTCCACCAAGACCGCCGATGATGCTGTGTTCCTCAGCTGTTACAACGCATCCACATTCCTTTGCAGCCTTGATAACGATTTCCTCATCAAGTGGCTTGATTGTGTGGATGTTGATTACACGTGCATTGATACCCTCTGCCTTTAATGTCTCGGCAGCAATCATTGCCTCGTTAACCATAAGGCCAGTAGCGATGATAGCAACGTCGTTACCCTCTGTGAGTGTAATTCCCTTGCCTATCTCGAACTTGTATGTTGCTTCGTCGTTGATTACTGGCACTGCCAAACGACCGAAGCGCATGTATACTGGACCCTCAAAATCAGCTACTGCAAGTACAGCTGCCTTTGCCTCAACAGCGTCAGCTGGGTTGATGATTGTCATACCAGGAATTGTTCTCATAAGAGCAATATCCTCGTTGCACTGGTGAGAAGCACCGTCTTCACCAACAGAGATACCTGCGTGTGTAGCACAGATTTTAACGTTTAAATGTGGATAGCCGATTGAGTTTCTAATCTGCTCAAATGCACGGCCTGCTGCAAACATAGCGAATGAGCTTGCATATACAGTGATGCCAGAAAGTGAAAGACCAGCAGCAACACCAATCAAGTTACCTTCTGCGATACCTGCGTTATAGAATCTGTCTGGGAAAGCCTTCTTGAAAACGCCTGTCTTTGTAGCGCCTGCAAGGTCAGCATCCATAACGATAACATTTGCGTCCTTTTCACCAAGAGCTAAGAGGCCTTCGCCGTAGCCATCTCTAGTAGCTTTTTTAATTACATCTGCCATATTAGAGTGCCTCCTTAAGTTCTGCCATAGCCTGAGCATACTGGTCAGCGTCTGGAGCCTTACCATGCCAGCCTACTTGATTTTCCATGAATGAAACGCCCTTGCCCTTAACTGTCTTTGCAATAATAGCAGTAGGAGCGCCCTTAAAGTTTTCTGCTGCAGTAAATGCATCATCAATCTGGTCAAAGTCATGACCATCGATGTTAATTACGTTAAAGCCGAAAGCTTTAAACTTCTCATCAATTGGATATGGTGAGTTTACTTCTTCGATTGTACCATCAATCTGAAGGTTGTTGTTATCAACTACAACAACAAGGTTATCAAGTTTCTTGGCACCAGCAAACATTGCTGCTTCCCAAACCTGACCCTCTTCGATTTCACCGTCGCCAAGGATTGTGTAAACATGATATGACTTATTCTTGATTTTTGCACCAAGAGCCATACCTACTGCTACAGATATACCCTGACCAAGTGAACCTGTGCTCATATCAACGCCAGGAGTCATATGCATAGATGGGTGACCCTGAAGGCGTGAGCCAGGCTTTCTGAGTGTTTTGATTTCTTCTTCATCAAAGAAACCACGGAGTGCAAGTGCGCCATAAAGTGCAGGTGCTGTGTGACCCTTAGAGAGAACGAAACGGTCCCTGTCCTCCCACTGTGGGTTCTGTGGATCAACGTTCAATTTGTACATATAGAGATATGTCATCAAATCTGAAACAGAGAGTGATCCACCCGGATGGCCAGACTTCGCATTGAAAGTGCCTTCGATAACACTCATGCGAACTCTAGTTGCATCTTTTTGGAGTTTTGCCTTGAGTTCTGCATTCATTGTTTATCCCTCAATTTCCTTAAAAATTTTTCGAAATAATCAGGTAGGGGTGCTTCAAACTGAAGATACTCCCCTGTTCTTGGATGTATAAATCCAATGAGCCCAGCGTGCAAACACTGCCCATTCATTTCCGTAGGTGTGTTTCGTGGTCCATAGACAGGGTCACCAGCAACTGGATGTCCCTTGTATGCCATATGAACTCTAATTTGATGAGTGCGCCCAGTCTCGAGCTGGCACTCTATATAAGTAAAGCTACCAAAACGCTCAAGCACCTTGTAGTGCGTTACAGCGTTTCTTGAATTTTCCGTTGTGACAGCCATTTTTTTACGGTCTTTCTGACTGCGACCTATTGGCGCATCCACTGTGCCCTCATCGTCCTTGATATTACCGTGCACCACGGCGCGATAGCGGCGCGTGAAGGAATGCTCTTTTATCTGCTCGGCAAGGTGCAGGTGTGCGGCGTCATTTTTGGCGACAATGAGTAGTCCGCTCGTATCTTTGTCGATACGGTGGACTATGCCTGGTCTGATGACGCCGTTAATGCCAGACAGCGAGTCCGAGCAGTGAAACATAAGAGCATTTACGAGCGTGCCATCGGCGTTTCCTGGCGCCGGATGCACCACCATGCCCTTTGGCTTGTTTACAACAAGCAGGTCGTCATCCTCATAGACAATATCAAGTGGAATATTTTCTGGTTTTATATCAAGTAAAACCGGTTCTGGTATGGTCACCTTAATGATATCTCCGGACTTGCACTTGTAGTTTTTAGAAACGGTTTCATCGTTTACGACTACATCGCCATTTGCGATGAGCTTTTGAGCAGCTGAACGCGTAATATCAGCATCATAAAGTGACACGACCGTATCAATACGTTCGCCCTTTTGCTCATCCTCTACTATAAACGTTACAACGTCGTTATGCATCCGTTTCACCTTTGTCCAAGAATATGGAGATTACAAGTAATATCGCACCAATAGTAACCAATATGTCAGCGAAGTTGTACACTGCGTATTCCATAAAAAGATACTCAATGAAATCAACCACATAGCCTCTAAATAACCTATCAATCAAGTTGCCAAGTCCGCCACTTACCACAAGGATAATTGATGCACATTCAAGTTTGCTCTTTGGCTTCTTGATAAAAAGGTAGAGAAGAGCACCAACAATGAGCACTCCTGTTATTAGAGAGAGTAACCAAGTTTTTTCACTAAGGATGCTAAATGCTGCACCCGTATTTTCAACATATCTAAATTGCAATATGTTGTCTAAAACAGGAACAGCATCTACTGGTTTCACATTGGTTATTACCAAGTATTTTATTAGTTGATCAAGACCAACAAGTAAGGCAACCATAACGATTGTTATGGTAATAAGCATATATGCCTCATTTCTTAGAAGAGAGAAATCTCGTCGTCATCCTCATCTTCTTCGTCATCTGAGAAAAGGTCTTTGCCAGAATCGATATCTTCGAATTCCTCATCGTCATCCTCGAGGTACTCGTCTACGTCTGCTTCGTCCTCTTCATCCTCTTCTTCTTCGAATTCGTCCTCTTCGACGTCTTCTTCGTCTTCTTCGTCATCGGCGTATTCGATTTCAACTTCTACTTCTGGTTCTTCATCCTCTGGGATTAAATCAGAGAAGTCCTCTGCTGGTTCTTCGGTTTCTTCAACTACTTCTTCAGTAATTTCTTCTACCTTCTCCTCTATTTCATCAAGCTTCTTCTGACGAGCAAGTTTTACTTCCTCAGAGAAGTCTGGTGTAAATTCAAGAATGCTAATTTGCTTCTGATAAGAATCGATAAGATCAGCACGAACCTTGGCAGACTCTTCCTTAATCTTGAGGAGGTGAGCCTCTTCCTTTTCAGCCTCGTCCTTAATAGAACTTACCTGATCGTCATAGAGTTCCTGTGCCTTTGCAAGAAGCTTTGTAGCATTAGCCTGAGCGAGTTTTAAAATCTCCTCTGCCTTTTCATTTGCCTCAGCAATGATTTCAGCAGCCTTTTCGTCGCCTTCTGCGACCTTGGACTTAACGCTTTCTTCTGCTTCCTGAACAATTGACTCCTTCATTCTCTCAGCAGTCAACAAAGCATTTCTAATATTGTCCTCATCTGCCTTGTACTGCTGAAGCTTGTCAGCTACAAGGTTGAGTTTTTTAACAAGTTCTCCGTTCTCTCGGAACATCTGCTCATATGATTCAGTTACTTCATCAAGGAACTCATCAACATCTGATGCCTTATATGCGTTTCGACCAGCTAACTGAAATTCATGTGTGCTGAGTTGTTTTGGTGTAAGCAAAATAATCACTCCTAAAATTTAAAGTAAGGGCACGCCGAAAAGGGTGTGCCCGTTAAAGTCATTATGACTGGAAGAACATGCCACTATTTTCAAGTTCTTCAAGTAAATCACCAGTAATGCTTACGTTGAATGGTGTGATAATGAATGTGCTGTTAGCAACACGCTTAAGCTGGCCACCATTTGCATAAGCAACGCCAGAAAGGAAGTCAATAAGTCTGCGAGCTACGTCACGGTTTGCTGACTCAAGATTAAGAACTACTGTTCTCTTCTCGTTGAGATGGTCAGCAATAGCAGAAGCGTCATCAAAACGCTCTGGCTTTGCAAGAACTACCTGGAGCATAGCCTTGCTTGGTGACATAGGAACAACATTTGCATTGCTCTTTCCACGAGGAGATGGAGCCTGATAGTCTGGCTCTTGATAAGCGCCACGTGCAGGAGCATAGTCCTCATCCTCATAGCCCTCGTAATCGTCCATGTCTTCGTTGTACTCGTCCTCTGGTTCAAAACCTGTGATCTTTTTAATATTATCGATAAAATTTCCCATTAGTAGAACCTCCGGTTAATATATTCGTGCTCCAAAAAGATTGGAGCCTACCCTTACTAGATTTGCTCCCTCAAGGATTGCCTCCTCATAATCGGACGACATTCCCATAGATAGTGTATGCATATTTATATTATCTATATTTTTACTATATATGTCAATAAATAGTTTATACATTTGCGCAAAAAAATCACGTACTTTTGCACTTTCTTCACATATCGGTGGAATAGCCATCAAGCCCTCAACTTTTATGTTTGGAAGTTCAGCAATTTCATGGCAAGTTTCAAGGAGTAAATTTGTTTCAAGTCCGCTTTTGGACTCCTCTTCTCCTATGTTAACTTCAACCAAAACATTGGTTGTAATCCCCTTGGCTTCCGAGACCTTAGAAATCTCTTTTGCAACCTTTACGCTATCCACTGATTGGATTGTTGAGACCTCACCTACAACCTGCTTGACCTTATTGGTTTGAAGGTGTCCTATAAGGTGAACATCCACTCCATCAAGATTCAACTCCGGCTTCTTTCCCATGAGTTCCTGAACTCTGTTTTCGCCTATTAAATCGACACCTAACGACAGTGCGTGATTGATGAAATATGGCTCTACTGTCTTAGTAACAGCCATAAATTTTACCGAGCCCTCATCCACTCCTCGAGCGGATTCTGCCCGCGCGATATTCTCAAGAATTTGTTTATAGTTTTCCTCGATATCATGGCATCTTTGAGCCCTATACTGTTCAAGCTCACTTAATGACTTTTCCATCATAGAGATCCTTACCTCCCGTGATTATATTGTCATAGAGGGAAACGTAGCCATCTGCGCCATCCTCAGCCTTACTTAGAATGTAATCATCCTCTGTATAGACTATGTTAATCTTTTTGAACAGCGCCAAATTACCGCTCAAAACATAGACACCTTTTTCTCCATCTTTGTTAACTCTAATTGCAGATGAAGGGACCTTAATTCCAGTGTAGGATGCCTTTACAATTTGGGCATTCTCATGCCTTAGAGCCACCGCTGCTGGATTCATAATATTGCATGAGAGCACAAGAGCAACTTCTCCTGTTTCTTTGTTCTCATTTATAGCATAAACTTTCGCTCCAACTGTGTTGATAGATGAGAATGGAAGCACAACTGTTACCGTACTGCCAACTGAAAGAGAAGCAACTTTGTCCGACTCAAGTACGGTCAAAAAATACCACGTAAAGTCTGTGACAACCTTTCCTATAACACCGTTTGGAACAGTTTTTGGTTCAGCCTTAAAAGCTTGGCGAATATCATCAATGCTGATTTTTGAGATTTCTTTACAATCAATCACATTTTCATATCCATCGGTATAACCAATGTAGTATCCAGAGTTCTTTGAGACAACATCCGTATGCTTTGTACTCTTTTTTGAAAGCGTGTCATACTTGACTTGCAAGCTTGCAAGACGCGATTCAAAATCCAATTTGCTACCAGTTGAGATTTGCTTTGTAACCACTTGGTTTCTAAAGTCATTTATAGTCTCATCAAGCAGGGTTAAATGACGTTCATTTACTAAATCTACGAGCTTTATAGCCTCTTGATCGATATACACATCAAGGTCCGCTACATCAAAAATATAATTATCAGACTGATTTGCAAGAACCTTATAGCGTTCTATTTGCTTTTCAAGATCACGAAGTTCTGTAAATGTGTCCGCAGCTGCCGTATCAGAAAAGACGTATGCAACTGGCTGGTTCTTGGCAACTCTAGAGCCATCCTCTACAGCTGAAATTATCGTACCTTTTTTCGAATTATTTATGTAGGATTCGGAACGAGCAACGAAGACTTCTGCTTCCATTGTGTCTTCAATCGTGTACTCATAGGCAAGCTCAGTTTCAACTGGATTATAAGCCATCATATAAGCTTGATAAACGATATAGGCAATCAGCAATATTGATACTGCTATTACGCCATATTTTTGAAGTTTTTTCTTCTGCGCTTCGCTCAAGTCCTCTCCTCCTCGTCAATTATTTTCACTGCAGTTTCAAAGATTTCATCCTCTGTCATCTCATCAATCATAAGCCAGTGAACAGCTTTATTCCTTCTAAACCATGTAAGTTGGCGCTTCGCGTAGCGACGCGTCTCTTGCTTTAGGCGGTCGACGCACGTAACAAGGTCGTCCTCACCGCGAACATATGGCGCAAGCTCCTTGAGGCCTATTGCCTGGCGAGCTGTTGCGCCGTCTGGCTCTGCGACAAAAGCCTCGACCTCGTTTAAAAGACCGCCGTCAAGCATCATATCGACACGCATATTTATGCGGTCATAAAGGTACTGCCTATCGCTTGCATTAAGTCCGATATAAATCGGCGCATAACGGCTGGCAGTGAGCTTTGAATGCTCAACTTGATAAGACATAGTCTTGCCAGTGGTGTAATAAATTTCAAGTGCGCGGAGCACACGTCCAGTATTGTTAGGATGAAGAGCATCCGCAGTCTTTGGATCAATGCCAGCAAGTATGCCATGCATATATGCTGGGCCATACTCCAAAAGTTCCGCCTCTAGCTTGGCACGAACCTCTAGACGTTTCTCACCGTCCTTGTCACTGTCCTCCAAAAATTCGACATTTTCCATTAAAGTGTCGAGATAGAGTCCAGTGCCACCCACCATAACAACGTGTTTGCCACGTGATACTATGTCATCTATTATTTTTGTTGCAGCGTCCTTATACTTGGCCACGCTAAACACTTCGTCACGTGGCACACAGCCAATCATATGATGTGGGACGCCCTGCATTTCCTCAATTGTAGGCTTTGCTGTCGCAATATCCATACCCTCGTAAAGTTGCATTGAATCAAAGGACAAGACCTCTGCATCAAAATGCTTTGCGAGCTTTACAGCAAGGGCAGTCTTGCCTGATGCTGTTGGGCCTACAATTGCAATAATAGGAATTTTAGTCATCAGTTTTACCCTTTCGAGTTACCTTGGTCTTGGAGCCATCTGGCTCAACAATATAGGTGTTTTCAAGCTGACCTACAAGGCTACGCTTGTATGAGTCGATATATTCACGGCGAAGGATTGCTTGCTCATCTAGTTCCTCTGGAGTCAAACCATCTGCCGTCTTTGATTTGTGGTAAAGTTCATTGATTCTATCAAGCTTTGCTTGTTCCAAGTACCTTCACCCTTTCAATTAATTTTTCATGTTCGTTCGGAAGTTTTTCATCCATTACTTCCTCTAAAAGCAAATTTAATATTTCGCCTATCCTTGGGCCTTTTTCAATTCCAAGTTCAATTAAATCATTTCCACTTATGGCCAAATCCTTGATGCTAAAGCACTGAGTCATAGCCTCCGGGATAAGCGCCCTTATCTCATAAATCTCACCAGAGAAGTCTCCAGTTTCCATATTATGAGTGTTGTTGTCAGCAAGTTTAACCATCAGGAGCTTTTCAAAAAGCTCTGGACCAAACTTGCCTAGCCTTTTGCGGACTGATCTAAGATTTGGTTCAATTGGATAGTAGTGATATTTAACAAGGTTCCAAACCGAGTCATAAAACTCGTTTGATACTTTGAACCTCTTTAAAATACCAGCTGCAATGTCTGCGCTTATGTCAGCATGACTGTAAAAGTGGCCAGTGCCATCTTGACCAATGGTGAAGCACTGTGGCTTACCTATGTCATGAAGGAGCATAGCAAAGCGCACATCGGGCAGCGGTTCTGCATCGCCTACAGAACGAACTATGTGCTCATACACGTCGTATATGTGATGTTTGTTATGCTGATCAAAATCAAAGCAAGGTTCAAGTTCTGGAATAATAACCGCAAATACATCGCGGTATTTCAGCAATATATCAATAACCCTTGAACCCGCTCCACAGAGCAGTTTTAAGAATTCTTCCGTTACCCGCTCCGCTGCTATGTTGCGAAGTAGTTCGCGGTTTCTCAATATGCTCTCGCTTGTTCTCTCATCAATATCAAAATCAAGAGTTGCACTAAAACGAAGCGCACGCATTATACGAAGTGCGTCTTCGTTAAACCGCTTATCCGGGTCACCTACGCATCTTATAACACGGTGCTCTAGGTCTGCTCTACCATCAAACTCATCAATGAGTTTACCATCTCGCGAAATAGCCAGAGCATTTATTGTAAAATCACGACGAGCTAAATCCTCATGGAGGTTTCTTGTAAAAGTGACACCGCTAGGATGCCTATTGTCTAAATACTCGCCATCTATTCTGTATGTCGTTATCTCAAGCGGTTTCTCGTCAACAAGTACAGTAATCGTACCGTGCTTAATTCCCGTCTCAATTACCCTGTATTCAGCAAAGACCTTTTCAGTCTCATCTGGTAAAGCAATGGTTGTTATATCCCAATCATTTGGTTCTTTGCCAAGGAGCGAATCACGCACACATCCACCAACCGCATAACATTCAAAGCCCGCTGTCTCTAGCAGGTCCATTGCGTGTTTTGCATAAGTTGGTATTTGCAAATCATTCACCCCTTATGAGTTCTTTGTACTCATCGTACGTCACCAATATATTTATCACCTTGATAAGGCTTGTTGTCGACATCCTCTCCGGCATATTCAGCTTGTGTAACAACTCAAGGCGTTTTGCCTTAGAGTTCTCACCGCCAAGTAGTCCGTCCTCATAAAAGTCAAGACGCGTAATTTCTCGCTCACGCTTGATACATTCGTCAGTATCTATGCCGGCTCGATGAAAGGCATCCAGAAGTACTTCTATTGGCACACCTTCTACTCCAAGTTTGCCCTCGGCGCCCGGCTTGTCCTTGCGCTTCTCCTTGCCGTATATATCCGGTATATAGACATTGACAATGGATTCCTCTGGCACCTTGGAACCGATAAAGTTTCTAATCATAAATCCAGCTGAATCCGAATCAGTAAGGATTATCAGTCCTCGCTTTTTTGCCAGTGTGCAAAGAAGGTTTTGCTTCTCCACATCCTTATAGATGCCAAAGCCTTCTGTCGTTATTATTGTCGCATCAATTATTGATTCGAGCTTGATGGCGTCATACTTGCCCTCTACGACAACCACTTTGTCTGTGTGAATCATGACGCCTTCCTCGCTTTTGCAAGCTCAATGAGTAACTTTTCAAGTGTCATTTGATTGTCATCAAAACTCATCTTAAGTTTAAAGTCTGCGCGAGAGAGAATCTCGAGTGAATTCTCTAGCGCCACAAGTGAATACTTCTTTGCCCTGTTTGCTGCATTACGCAACTTAAAATCGCTCTTGTAGGCAACTGGATATACGCTACGCAAATCAGAAAGCGACTTGCCAGATTCAAGAGTTGCCTTTACACGATACATATCAACGTATGTCGATACTATCGCACCAAATATCATCGTAGGCTCTGTCTTCTGCTCAAAGAGGATTTTAATATCACAAAATGCCTCATCAAAGTTATTTGCAAGAAGAGCATCTATCATTTGAAATGCTGTTGCTTCAACAGACTTGATGCAGACAGCATCAATGTCTGATTCCTTTATTGCACCCTTTGTGAAAGCGCAGAGTTTCTCAACCTCGTTAAGCAAATTGGCCATATCATCGCCAACACAGTTGAGCATATAATTGGCGACCTCAAAGTCTATCTCACGCTCATTCTTTTTGCACTCTGAGACTATAAACTTAACGAGTTCGCGTGGTTCACGCTTATCAAGGTCACAAACAGCACCATTCTTGTCAATCAAAGAGAGAATCTCTTTGGCAAGTTTGGTCTTGGTTGAAAAGCCCTTTGTATCCTGCCAAAAGATGAGGACGCATGTATCAGGGAGATCAGACATCAGAGCAACCAGTTGCTCTCTCTCTGTCTCATTACAACCGTCAAAGTCAAAATCATGTACAAAAACGCAGGTGCGCTCACACATAGCTGGGAGCGCCTCAACGCAAGTTGCTATCTCCTCAGGTGTTGTATCCTCGCCCTTGAGCCTGTGAAAGTTAAATGCTTCAAGGCCGGCAGGTACAACACTGTCAGCTAGCAAATTTGCATATTTTTGTTTTAAATAACCCTCATTACCACGGATTAAGTACACGGGAAAAAGGTTCTGTGACTTGATATTTTGCCAGAGGGTTTTCTCCTGCAATTTCATACGCAAAACTCCATATAAATATACAGGATATATTATACTATAAATAGTTATGAATTACAATATATTACACAAGATAATGTGTAATTGTTGATGCAAGAACTATCAAAGAAGAGAGCAAAACGGTTCGTTTTAAACTCGCTCTTAGCATCAATGAAAAACCAATCAAAATAAGTACAGCGGCAATGCTCACCATTGCAAAATTAGAACTTATATCGACACTTGAAAAAGAGAAGGTTGATATCCAAGCCGAAACGTTTACAACATACTTAATCATTAGAGCTGACACTAACAAAAGCGGTTTCTCAAAAGCACTGATTATTGGGATAAAAGACACCGCTATTGCCACACCAGAAAGCATGATTGCAACTGATGCAACCGACGTAACAAGAAGATTTGTAAGTGGGGATATCAAGGACACTTCCCCTATTGTTATCATCATTACCGGCAATGTAAATAGGAGTGTTGACACCGTTACTAGCAGTACAGATACCATGTTCAATATCCTGTCGCTCCACTCTCGATTGTTAATTCGTGAGCGCAGGAATTCTCGAGCTCTTCCAAGCATAAGCGGAAAGACAGTTAGTATTCCAAGAGTTGAAAAGAACGACAATAGAAAGCCTGTATCCCCACCAGCAAACGGGTTGAATACTATGATAATGATCGCCGCGAGGCCGAGCGAGCTCTTGCTGTCGGATTGGCGAGACAGGATTCGCCCCAAAAAGAAAACTATAAGCGCAACACTTGCGCGAATAGTACTTTTTGAGAATCCTGTCAGTGCCAAAAATGCAAGGACGAAGCCGACCGTCAGCGCGGCGGACAGTCGCATATTCACACCTCGCCGGAGGAGTGCTCGATAAAAAAGCATCGACCAAAGAGAGGTGTGAAATCCCGACACGGCGAGAAGATGCACTATTCCCGCCCTTTGAAAATTCTCATAAATGAGCTGCGGGAGTGAATCCTTCTCGCCTATTAGCATTCCAAAGAGAACGTATGCGTAGTCCGATGGCAAATCAACAAGAAGTCTTGTTTCAAGATACTTAGATGCGGCCTCAGTCTTTGTTCTTACAAAGCTTGAGAAACGCTTATATATAGGCATTTCCGTGTACACATCATCATACTTTGTCACACTGATTTTTCCATAGGTATAGCTCCCCACATATATATTTCGAGCCTTAAAATAATTACCACTAAGAGCACTAATTTTGCCCTTGAATTCAACCAGATCATTGAGGTGAGCAGAATTGTCTTTTGTGGTAAGCCTAAGCGTTTTACCAGCAAGCGGCCCATCTGATACTTTGATAACATACCTCTCCATTCCAGTATCAGACTTCTTATCAAAATCAATCACTTGCCCTTTGATATCAATAGTTTTACCCGCATTTTGAATCACCGGTTTATACTCAAATTCAGTCTTTACAAAAAACAAAAAACAGGCAACAAAAACAGAGGCCAGCACTAGTCCCACTGTCCTCTTTTGCCTTAAGCAAAATATTAAAAATAGTCCAACGGCAAAAAGGCCTAGGTAAAATGCAAAAGCCTCTGGCATAAGGCTCAAAAGCATTGTGGTAAAAAGCAATGTAAAACCGACATAAAATAGTGGTGCAGACATAAAAAAGGCAGTCCTTTCTGGACTGCCTTCTAAATTCATTTTAGCCTGGAGGCCAAGTCATATCACGACCACCGATAATGTGGAAATGAAGGTGTGGAACTGTCTGTTCAGCACGCTCACCAATGTTTGATACAACTCTATATCCCTCATCAGCAATGCCCTCTGCTTTTGCAATCTGTGGGATTACTGTAAAGATGTGAGCAACGATATCCTTGTTGCTATCATCAATCTGGTTTACTGACTGAATGTGTTCCTTTGGAATAACAAGTACATGAACTGGACCCTGTGGTGCTATATCACGGAAAGCAAAACAGATATCATCTTCATATACTTTTGTGCTTGGGATTTCTCCACTAATTATCTTACAAAAAAGGCAATCCATTTTAAGTTTCAACTCCTTTTTAATACTTGTCAATAAATTTACTACGAGTGGTAGGAAATTCGTGACGAACGGTTATTTAAGCATGCCACCAAGTACGTTTTCTGCCTCCCCAAGGGCCTCGTCAACCTTGCTTATATCCTTACCACCAGCCATAGCGCTGTCTGGCTTACCACCGCCAGAACCGCCTGCTACTGTTGCTACTGCACGAACTATGTTGCCTGCGTGAGCACCTTTTGCTACAGCATCAGCGCCACAAGCGCAAGCGAAGCTAAGCTTTTCTCCACAGACAGATGCAAATACTGCAACAAGTGATGCATCAGATGACACAGCGCTATCTGCCATTGTTCTAAGGTCTCCACCTTGTACGCCCTCTACCTTGGAGGTTACAAGCTTCACGCCACCAATCTCCTTGGCATCGCCAAGCATATCTTTTGCAGCGTTTGCTGCGAGCTCTGCTGAGAGTTCTTCATTCTTCTTTTGAAGTTCCTTTATCTCAGCACTCATCGCTGTTGCCTTAGACTCTAAATCCTTTGCACTAGTAACCTTAAGCGCAGATGCAGTTCTTGAAATCAATGCATCATTAGTTGCGATGTAATCAAGTACGCCAAAGCCAGTAACAGCCTCTATTCTACGAACGCCTGCTGCAACAGATGATTCAGAAATAATCTTGTAAAGACCAAGACGACCTGTGTTATCAACGTGAGTACCACCACAGAACTCTGTTGAAAAATCACCCATCTTAACAACACGAACAATGTCGCCGTATTTTTCACCAAAGAGAGCCATAGCACCAAGTTTTTTTGCTTCCTCAATTGGCATCTCTGTCATAGTAACAGGGAGGTTTTCGAGAATCTTGGCATTAACCTTCTGCTCAACAGCCTTGATCTCATCAGGCGTCATTGCGCTAAAGTGAGAGAAGTCAAAGCGAGAAACTATAGGAGAAACGAATGATCCAGCCTGTTCTACGTGTGTGCCAAGCACCTCACGAAGCGCAGCCTGAAGAAGGTGTGCTGCTGAGTGGTTACGCATCGTAGCCCATCTTGTATCCTCATCAACCAAAGCCTTAACATCAGTGCCTACCTTTGCAAGACCATCTGTTACCTGACCTACGTGGAGGTAAACTCCGCTTGCAGTCTTAACAGTGTCTGTTACTTCAAATGTGAAGCCCTCTGATGTGATTACACCGATGTCGCCTACCTGTCCACCGCTCTCTGCATAGAAGGTAGTCTTATCAAGGATAAGAGCAGCCTCTTGACCTATGTCAGCAGAATCAACTCTTGCGCCATCTACGACAATACCAAGTACCGAAGCTTCGCAGTTAAATGCTGTGTAACCAAGGAACTCTGTCTTTTGAATATCGTTTGTTACATCTGCGTCGCCCTTCCAAGCCTCTGCTACAGATTTTGCTGCAGCATCAGCCTTTGCGCGCTGTTTCTGCTCGTTAAGGAGCTCCTTAAAGCGTTCCTCATCAACAGTCATGCCACGCTCTTCGAGCATTTCCTTTGTAAGGTCAATTGGGAAACCAAATGTATCCTGAAGTTTAAATGCATCCACACCTGAAAGAACGGTTGATTTAGCATTTGCAATAAGCTCATTAAGGAGCTGTGTGCCTGTATCGATTGTCTTGTTAAAGTTCTCTTCCTCAGCACCGATAACCTTCATGATGAAGTCGTACTTTTCAACAAGATTTGGATATGCGTTCTTGTTCTCCTCGATTACAACCTTTGCAACCTCGCAGAGGAACACATCGTTGATTCCAAGGAGTCTGCCATGACGAGCAGCGCGACGAAGAAGTCGTCTGAGCACGTAGCCACGGCCTTCGTTAGATGGCATTACGCCATCGCCAATCATAAATGTTGTTGAACGGATGTGGTCTGTGATTACACGAAGAGAAATGTCACTCTTGTCATTTTCATGATACTTAACGCCAGCAATCTCTGATACTTTGCCCATGATATTTTGAACTGTATCAACTTCAAAGATGTTGCCAACGCCCTGCATAACACAAGCAAGTCTCTCAAGACCCATACCTGTATCGATATTTGGATGGTCAAGTGGTGTGTAATTGCCATTGCCATCATTTTCAAACTGTGTAAATACGTTGTTCCAGATTTCCATGTAGCGATCACATTCGCAACCTACGCCACAATCTGGGCTACCGCAGCCATACTCTTCGCCACGGTCAAAATAAATTTCGGAGCAAGGTCCACAAGGGCCCATACCATGCTCCCAGAAGTTGTCCGCCTTACCAAGTCTTACTACGTGACTTGGGTCAAGGCCAACTTCCTTAGTCCAAATGTCAAATGCTTCATCATCTTCTTCATAGATGCTTGCATAGAGTTTGTCTGCTGGGATTTCAAGTACTTCAGTGAGGAACTCCCATGTCCAAGGACATGCCTCATGTTTGAAGTAATCTCCGAATGAGAAGTTACCGAGCATTTCAAAATATGTACCATGACGTGCTGTATGACCAACACTTTCAATATCAGGTGTACGGATGCACTTTTGGCATGTAGTAACACGTGATTTTGGTGGGGTTACTTCACCTGTGAAGTACTTCTTCATAGGTGCCATACCCGAATTTATCAAAAGCAAGCTTTTATCACCCTGTGGGATGAGAGAAAAGCTTGGCAATCTCAAATGATCCTTGCTCTCAAAGAAGCTCAAATACTTCTCGCGGAGCTCGTTAAGTCCTGTCCATTGCATTTTGGTTAATCTCCTTTAGATATCTAGATAAAGCATCTTGCCATGTCGGGAGTCTTGAGAACCCGGCATCATCAAGGGAAAGTTTCGAAAGACGTGAATTGAGCGGCCGTGCCGCGGCTGCGGCATATTGATCGCTCGTTATTGACATGATATCAAGTGTGTTACCAGAAAGACGCACAATTTCGCACGCAAAATCATAGAAACTACAAAAGCCCTCATTCGTTGCGTGATATACGCCATAAGACGTGGTGACTATCATGTCACAGAGCAAAACTGCAAGGTCGCGTGTGTATGTTGGAGAGCCAACCTGGTCCGCGACTACGCTGATGCTGTCACGCTCAGATGCAAGACGCAAAATTGTTTTTACAAAATTGCCACCATTGCTGCCAAATACCCAAGATACACGCACAATAAAGTACTTAGAGCACAGACGAGTAATCGCCTCTTCACCCAAAAGTTTGGACTTGCCATAAACCTGAAGTGGACCTTTTTCATCATCCACTTCATATGGCATGTCGCCATCACCTGGGAAGACGTAGTCTGTGCTGATATACATAAGCGGGATGTCGCGCGTAGCGCAACACTCGGCGATAAAGGCCGTCGCATCGGCATTTATGCTGTTGCATAAATCCGGTTCCGACTCGGCCTTGTCTACCGCCGTGTAAGCAGCGCAGTGCATCACCGCTGATATTTCATTTGACTGAAAGAACTCTAGTACCGCACCCCTATCGCACAAATCAAGTTCACTGTGCGTTGGTGCGATGTAGTCGATACCTCGACTGTAGAGTTCTGCAATTACGTCGTGACCAAGTTGGCCACCGACGCCTGTTACAAAAATACTCATACTAGTCCTTTTTATTTACATAGAAATCAAGGCTATCCTCTATGTCCTTGAGGAATGGTGCCTTGCTATCCTTTTCTGAAAGAATAGGATTTGTAATACCCCACTCTACACCGATGTCAGGGTCATCCCAACGAATGCCTGCATCACATTCTGGTGCATAGAACTCGTCAACCTTGTACATAATCTCAACATCATCGGTCAATGTAATAAATCCATGGGCAAATCCCTTTGGAATAAATATCTGCTTCTTGTTTTCCTCAGAAAGCTCAACTGCAATCCATTTCTTGTATGTTGGAGAATCCTTTCGTAAATCAACCGCAACGTCCATGATCCTACCCTTAAGGCAAGCAAGGAGCTTCGCCTGGCAACGTGGGTTGCGCTGGAAGTGAAGACCACGAACAATACCCTTCTTGGATGAGAAGGAGCGGTTGTCCTGAACAAATTCCACATGGATGCCTGCTTCCTCTAGGTCCTTCTTGGAATAAGACTCCATAAAGCCACCACGGTTATCACCGATTGCCTTTGGCGTGATAATTTTAACGCCAGGAAGTTTAACGTCGGTAACCTCTTTCATAAGGCTACCCTTCCAAGACGAATCACTGTCACGACCCCAAATAGGTCTCTCACCAAAGTGTGATGAATAGAGAACCTGTCCATCTGCAACACGGCGAAGGTGCTCGCCGTACTTTGACTTGCCATGAAGGTTAGCAGATTCAAGGAGCTGCTTCTTGGAAATCCAACGTGAGTTATATGCTATTTCCTCTGGAGCAGAGATAATGATGTTTTGGTTCTGCTCCAAAGTTTTAATGAAGTTGGCTGCTCTGTTGAGAGCGTCAACTGTACCTGTATCCATCCATGCATATCCACGGCCCATGAAGCGTACTTCAAGGTCGCCTGCTGCAAGGTACATCTCGTTAATATCAGTAATTTCAAGTTCTCCGCGAGCTGAAGGTGTAAGCTGCTTTGCGAAGTCTACAACACGATTGTCATAGAAGTACATGCCTGTAACGGCATAGTTTGACTTTGGCTCTGCTGGCTTTTCTTCTATGCCAACTACGTTGCCCATCTCATCAAATTCAACAACGCCAAAGTCCTGAGGATTCTCAACATAGTATGCAAAGATTGTTGCCTTTGAGCCCCTCTCCTCACATGCTGATGCAGTAGCCTGACGGAGCATATGTCCAAGGCCGTTGCCATAGAAAATATTATCACCGAGCACCATAGCGACACTGTCGTCACCAATAAAGTCCTCAGCTATGATAAATGCCTGTGCAAGTCCCTCTGGTTTCTCCTGAATAGCATACTCAATATTAAGGCCAAAGAGGTCACCAGAGCCTAGCAAATCCTTAAAACGAGGAGTATCCATTGGAGTTGAGATGATAAGGATATCACGAATGCCAGCAAGCATAAGCATGGACAATGGATAGAATATCATCGGCTTGTCATAGATTGGCAAGAGTTGTTTTGATGTTACCCTTGTAAGTGGATATAGGCGTGTGCCTGAACCACCAGCGAGAATTATTCCTTTCATATTTACACCTTCTATATATTAAGAAATAATAAAATACAATTAAGTTATTTTACTACTCCTTGCACTTTTAGTCAATTTTTTATATACTCTAGATATACTTTGTTCGGTCAATAGAAATGACCCAGGAGGCGTAAATATGAAAGTTGCTATCATTGGTGGTGGCGCATCAGGACTTGCATGCGCAATAACTCTAAAACGTGAAAATAGCGATATCGATGTAACCATATTCGAGAAGTTGGACCAACCTGGCAAAAAGATTCTTGCTACAGGTAATGGTCGTTGCAACCTCTCGAATTTTGTTGTTTCAGAGGAATATTACAACGGTGATCACGAAATCATTCACACGGTGCTCGACGACTTTGATGCCGTAAATGCCCTTGAATTTTTCAACTCACTGGGCCTTAAAATACGCGACGAAGAAGGTCGCCTCTATCCATACTCAATGAACGCAAGCAACGTAGTTGCGTTGCTCAAGAAGGAAGCAGAAAAGCTAAATGTCAAGATAAACACCAACTGTAAAGTTGAAAGCCTTGACAGCGACCTTAAAATCAACAACAAGCACAAATTTGACAAAGTTGTCCTAGCTCTTGGTGGCAAAGCAGCACCTCAGCACGGCACCGATGGTGACGGCTACAAACTGCTTAAAAACCTTGGCATCAAATACCAGCCAATCTCCCCTGCTCTTGTTCAAATCAAGACAGAGGAAGACGTAAGCGATCTCAAAGGTGTAAGGTTTAAAGGTGTCCTCTTCCTCCGTGACGAGGATGACGATGACGACAAACCAATCAAATTCCAAGAGGGTGAACTCCTATTTACAGACTATGGCATCTCTGGCATCCCAGCAATGCAACTCTCAGGAGATATTGCGCAAATGACAGCCAAAGGCGAAAAGCCACTTCTCAACATCTGCTTCACACCTGACCTTGGTCTTTCAGATATCAACGAATATCTTGACAATCAAATAGACAGAGGTCTCACTGGTGAAGAGATGCTCTATGGCATCCTGAACGAGAAGCTCGCGCATTACATATATCAAAAGAACAACGGCGATACCAATCATATCGCCCTTGACATCATGTCCCTCCCACTCACCGCTATCGGCACCAAGGGCTACAAGGACGCCCAAGTAACACGTGGCGGTGTCGGCAGCGACGAGCTCATTGAACATTCACTTGAAACTAAAAAAATTAAAAACCTCTATATAACTGGCGAACTCCTAAATGTAGACGGCACCTGCGGTGGATACAACCTCCACTTTGCTTGGGGTTCTGGTATCAAAGCTGCAAAGGAGATTGCAAACTATGCTTAGAATCCAGAACATCAAGATGCCAGTTGAGCACACAGAAGATGACCTCAAAGAGCAAATAAAAAAAATAATCAAAGCAGACGATATCGAAGAAATAAAGATTTATAAGCGTTCAATAGACTCAAGAAAAAAGTCTGATATCTCATTCATCTATACTGTCGATGTAAAAGCAGATATAGATGAGGAAAAAGTGCTCAAAAAGTCTGACCCAAAAAAGGTCTCAAAGGCAACTATATACAGCTATCAAGCGCCAAAGAACAAACGCACTAGCAAGCTTCGTCCGGTTGTTGTGGGCTTTGGCCCAGCCGGCATGTACTGCGCCTTGCTCCTTGCACGAGAGGGGCTGAAGCCACTTGTCATAGAACGTGGTGCCGACGTCGATCAGCGAACAATAGACGTCAACACGTTCTGGCAGACAAGGCAGCTCAACACCAACTCTAACGTGCAATTTGGCGAAGGCGGTGCCGGCACGTTTTCCGACGGAAAACTAACAACCGGTATCAAGGATGAACGTCAGACCAAGGTTTTCCAAGAGTTCATCCACTTTGGTGCACCAGAGCAAATAATGTATTCAAACTACCCACACATAGGCACTGACAAGCTCAAGACGATAGTTAAGAATTTTAGAAAAGAAATCATTGAACTTGGCGGTGAAATCCATTTCAACGCAAAGCTCACTGACCTCATAATCTATAACAATTTCATCCAAGGCATCACATACGAAGAAAACAACCAAAAAATAGATTTTGAAACCGATACAGTGGTACTTGCCATAGGTCACTCGGCAAGGGACACTGTTGAGATGCTCTTCAATAAAGGCATCAATATGATGCAAAAGCCATTCTCTGTCGGCACAAGAATAGAGCATCCAAGGGAGTTTATCGACCGTGCACAATATGGCGACTATGCTGGTCATCCAGCACTTGGCGCTGCCAATTATAAAATGGCATGCCATCCAGAGCATGGCCGTGGCACATACACATTTTGCATGTGCCCAGGCGGCACAGTTGTCACCGCCTCATCTGAGGAAGGTATGCTTGTTGTAAACGGCATGAGTGAGTATGCACGTGACAAAGAAAACTCCAACTCTGCCCTACTCGTCGGCATAAATCCAGAGGACTTTCCAAGCAGCCATCCTCTTGCTGGTATTGAACTCCAGCGCCAAATAGAGCGAAAAGCCTTTGACCTTGGTGGACGTGACTACACAGCCCCTGCTCAAACAGTCAAAGACTTCCTTAATAATACAAAAAGCACCAAACTTGGTGCAGTAAAACCATCTTGTCCAACTGGCACTACCCCTAGTGATATAAGGGAAATCCTGCCAGAGAAAGTCACCGACAACATCGCTGACGCACTCCTTAAGATGAACAACATGCTCAAGGGCTTTGCGATGCCTGATGCTGTACTAACCGCACCCGAGTCACGTTCCTCCTCGCCTGTTAGAATCATCCGCGATGATTTCTATCAGTGCTCACGAGGAGACACCCCACTCGGCGGCCTCTACCCTTGTGGCGAAGGCGCCGGTTATGCCGGTGGCATAGTCTCCGCCGCCGTCGATGGCATCCGTTGCTTTGAAGCAATCCTCTCAAATGAAACTCCATTCGTATAAGGTGATAATATGAAAAAGACAATCGCTCTTTTACTTGCAATACTAGCCCTATTCCTTGTAGGTTGTAGCAAAGAAGAACAGCCTACAAAACCAGAACCAGAAAAAGAGACAACAACTGAATATGTACCAACACCAGAAGAGATTCAGATACAGAAAATGACCATAGAAGAAAAAATAGCACAGCTCTTCTTTATCATGCCAGAGGCACTTGATTCAAGCATCGAAGAAGGCACCAAAGTGACTGCCCTTACAGACACTATGAAGGCAACATATCAACAATATCCCGCTGGAGGTATCATCCTCTTTGCTGACAATATAGTAAACCCAGAGCAGTTAAAGCAACTCACAAGTGACATTCATGGTCTAAACGAACTCACACCACTGATAGGCGTCGATGAGGAAGGCGGTTCAATCACCAGGATTGCAAAAAATCCAAACTTCAATGTCACCAAGTTCTCCAGTATGCTTGCAACAAAAGATGCCGACGAAGCCTATAACATAGGCAAAACAATCGGCACCTATTTAAACGAATATGGTTTTGATGTTGACTTTGCCCCTGTTGCTGACGTCAACACAAATCCAAGTAACCCAGTTATTGGCAAGCGCGCATTTTCAGCAAACCCTGAAAACGCTGCCAAGATGGTTGCTGGTGCAATCAAGGGATTCCATGATGCCAACATAATGACATCAATCAAGCACTTCCCTGGTCACGGCGATACACAGACCGACACACACAAGGGATATGCAGAAACACAAAAGACATGGGATGAGATCAAGTCATGTGAGATGATTCCATTCATCAAAGGAATTGACGCTGGCACCGATATGGTAATGGTTGCTCACATCGCAGCACCTAAGGTTACTGGTGATGGCACTCCTGCCACACTCTCCTACACACTCATTACTGAAAAGCTTAGAAATGAACTAAATTTCCAAGGTGTAGTAATCACAGATGGAATGAATATGGGTGCCATTGCACAGCAGTATTCATCAGCTGACGCTGCCATAAAAGCCATCCAGGCTGGCGTCGACATCATTCTCTTGCCAGAGAATTACATCGATGCCTACAATGGCGTTCTCGCTGCCGTACAAAACGGCACCATCACCGAGGCGCGCATTGACGAGAGCGTCATGCGCATCCTCCACCTAAAACTCAACTAACAAAGGAGGTTTTTGATATTATGGTTCCGCCTTCAGTTAATGCTGACTTAATGACAAAAGAAGAATTGCTACAACGTATTGATCAAGCTCTTGCTAGTTACAACGATGGTCAATGTGTTGACTTTGATGATTTCTTCCAAAAGTTAAGAGAAAAGAATAGTCTTGGAAAACTATAATTGGTTTCTACCGGTCAATCCGTGGCTTACACAATTAAAGGAAACGCCACGTAATTGGTAGCGCTGTCTGCTCGCTGCGTCAAGGTACGCAAGCTCTAAAGACCTTGACCCACCTCACAGAAAGCGCTACAGGCTAGACAACGCCAGCAAAGTAAAACTACGCTGGCGCAAAACAACAATGATATGCACAACTCAAGCAGGTACGCCACGGTACATTTAGCCGTGTTAGTGGCGGATTGATGATCGATAGAGCCAAAAAAAAGACCGCTCATGTGAGCGGTCTTTCTCTATTCTATATAACTATGTGGTTTTGACACATATTTGTCTGATACGTATTTTTCATATGCCTCTTTTTGAACTGGAGATATAATTCTTTCTCCAAGGTTATCATATATTATTGGGTCCTTACATATAGAATCTTTTAGTATTCTTTCTAAGTATTCGTATTCTGAGTTTTTTCCAAAGCTAGCTAATACAAAAGAATTTCTAACGTATCCAGCACTTCTTGCCAACAATTCCTTGTCAACGTAATAACCATAATATTCAATAAAAAGTACCATTAATGTTACAACCGAACGCGTATTACCTTCTCTAAATGGATGTGCTTGCCATAAAGCAGGAAAAGTGTGAGCAACATTTTTGGCAAATTCATCTATCGGCAAATTCTGCCAATCAATTTTGCTTATGCGTCTCCAAGCTTTTGCTATATCCCGATCAATATTATTTACATCTGCATACCATACACTTTTTCCAGCCAATAATTCTTCCCGTTTAATAAGATTTACAGTTCTATATTCACCTGCCCAATCATAGATATCACCAAACAAAATTTTATGTATATGACATATACTGTTTTTAGAAAAATTATTATATCCTTCACTGTAAAGAATCTGCATATTAACACTAGAATACTCAGACTCTATCCGATCAAGCTCCGCTTCATCTTTAATTTCTAATTTGTTTTTCAAAACATCCACATCTGGGTAAAGATACGAATCTCTCATGTTACCTTCCTTCCAAAATCGTCCTCTTGTGGTAAGCTGCGAGGGCTCTCTTCAATTGGGTATTACTAATAATGCCATCTGCCCAAAGTTCTGAAAGAAAAACAGCATAATCAGATACAGGTGCACCTTCAATCGAATTTACTGCGCTAGAAAACATTACAGCTTCATGTCTTTTTTCCAGATTTGGAATGGTAATCATTTCTTCCATAGTAACACCTAATGCATTCGCTAACTTGTATAATGTCAGCGAAGCACACTTTTCTAAATCTTTTTTTCCGTTACAAAAATCATTTAATGTTGAATACGGAATATCAGTTTTTTTTGAAAGCGAATACATTGTATATCCACTTTCCGCAATCACACGTTTTAAATCCATATCTATCACCCAAATACATTATACCGCTATAGCGGTATAATATCAACAAAAAATTTAGGGTCAGTTCCAAGAACTGACCCCTTTTGCTCTTATAAATCTACTGTTGGGAGGTTGTTAATTCTGTTAAGAATATCATAGAAGAAGATTGAATAATCAGACTTGGTCTCCAATGTACCACAGTAGCACATATGGTCCTTAGACTCAGTTGGCATATCATACCAAACACCTGGTTTAAGGTCATGGTCGCCTGCCCATGGCTGCCAGTTCTCACGTCTTGGAGCCTGCTCTGTTCTTGTATTTACAAGACCATCGTTTTGCTGCCATGAAGCATCAACTTCAGCATGATTCTCATCAGCTGGGTTGCCCTTGTACTTACCAACGATCTTAGCAGTTGGCTTCATAAGTGGGATACACTTCTTGAGTGGTACCCAGTTGCCCTCTGCGTTCTGCTCTGTGCAGCAAGCTGAGTAAGCAAAGTAATAGATATTTTCAAATGCTTTCCAGTCTGCTGAACGTTCACGGAATTTGTGGATATAAAGGTCGTTAAGGCAACAGTCCTCTGAGTAGTAATAACGCTTAGCGTTCTTAAAGTCGAGGTGGAACTTAGACCACTTTCTCTCCTCTGGTGCACAGCCAAGGCCCCATGATTCCATCTGAGGGTCATACCAATCACCAAATGGAATGCTGCCAAGACCAGCAAGGAATGCAACGAGAGCCTGAGCGATATATGGTGCTGGCTTTTCAATTGCATAGAGGAATGAAATACCGTCATTTGCTGCTGCGAGTGTTGTGCATGAGTGAATCCAGTTCTCGTGACCACCCTTGAAGAACTCTGAAAGTTCCTCTGCTGGTGTGCCGTCGATTTCTTCCTGGCAACCACGTACAACCATGTCTACAAAGAAACGTACTGTTGGGCCACCGAATGAGTGACCGATTACGTTAATCTTTTTAATCTTGCCTTCATCATCAAGCTGGCCCCAATCAGGAACCATAGCCTCGTATGTACGACCATAGCGAGCATGGCCCATCTTTTCAGAGTGAACCTTGCCATAGTCAACACGGCCACCAACGATTTGAGCCCATGCTTCACAAGCACGGTCCCACATTGATGTGAAGCCACTCATTGAAGGTGTGTGCATTTCTGCGCCATACTTTTCAAAGAGCTTTGGAATGCTCTGGTTATAGAAACCAAAATAAGGACAATACTTTGATACTTTTTCGTTGTCGCCAAAGCCTGCAAAGCCATGGAAGACAACATAAGGGTAATTATTCTGGCAAACAAGTTTGCTGTTCATAATCATTTTCCTCCATTAAAAAATAATGGACATATTATACCCTAGTTGTACGAAAAAAGCAAATGTCTTATTTAAACAAAACTCTGGAGTCCCTGTAGCTTAAATGGCAACTCCATATGGTTTGTTTCAAGGAGTTCCTTGTCATTTAATATTTCATTTGTTGGGCCATCAGCCACAACAACACCATCGTGCATCAAAATTACTCGATCACATGTATCAAGGATCATATCAAGGTCATGAGATGCAATCACTTTGGTAACATCAAGTTTATTGATTGCATTTATCACCCTTCTTCTATTCTCTGGATCAAGTGCGATAGATGGCTCATCCATAAGGATTACTTTTGGGCGCATTGCAAGTATGGTTGCTATTGCTGCCATACGCTTCTCGCCGCCCGAAATCTTGTGGTTGTATCTATCCCTAAGATAAGTGAGGCCTAGTTCTTCTAACACCTCATCAACACGCGCTGTAGCTTCTTCTTTAGTATGACCATAGTTCATAGGGCCAAACATCATATCCTCAAACACTGTTGGCATAAACATCTGGTTATCACTATCTTGGAAAACAAATCCAAGTTTACGGCGAACCTCTGGCAATGTCTCCTTTGTAACGGTCAAGTCCTCTACCTTGATCTCGCCCTCGTGAGGCAAGATTCCAAGGAGGACTTTCATAAGTGTAGACTTGCCTGCTCCGTTACAGCCAATGAGGCCAACGGATTCGCCGCCATTTATACTAAAATTAATATCACTGAGTACCTTGGTACCCTTTTCATATGAGAAATTAACGTCCTTAAATTCAATCATTTCTTTACCTCCACACCATATCCACGAAGCATCATACTGTTATAAATCTCCTGTGCTTTATCCATCGAGCGAAGCAAAAGCTGTCCAAGGAATGAGCCCCAAGCTTTTGGGGCAATACCCTTTTGCTTTGGTGCACGGAGGTGATATGCATCTGACATTATAGAAATCTCATGTGTCAACACTCCGAGATACCTATATGTTAAAAGTATTAGTGTTACAAGGAATTTAGGGAAATGTATCCGCCTTAAACTGTTACACAAACTATCAATAGGAGTTGTTGCCACAAAGATGAAGCTCATCATGAGTGAGAGCACACCTTTAATCATAAGCGTAAACATTGATACAAGGCCTGTCTCGCCTTCTATAATTGGATTAAACACACCAACCATAAGGATAAATGGCATAATGATTCTAAGCTTATAAAAACATGTTGATATGCGAATTTTAGCCAAAATATAAATAACAATTGGAATAATTGTCATCAGACATAGTGGGATAAATGCATACTTATCAAACGACACAACTGCATAGATGAATGCAATAGTAGCAACTAGTTTCACCAGTGGATTGATCCTGTGAATAACAGTTTGGCCCTCTGCCAGTTCCTCGATATCCCTGATTTCAGAAAGAGCATTTGTAGCCTTGTTCTCGCCTTTTGGCTTTCTAAAAATTGCAAGGGTAACAAAGAATAAAAAGATAATTCCAATACCAACAATACCCGAGAATGTTGTTCCAAGCACTGTATCACTATTTGCAAAAGCATAATCAGGAAGGAAGCTTAGATTCTCTTGAACAATAGCAGCCTTGTCTGCTTCCACACTAGTAATACCATAGTTTTCCTCATCAACATTCATCTGAGAGAATATTGACCACTCAAGTCCATCTGGGTTGGAGCTTGCAAGGAGCGATACGCCGCCACCGATAACAACAGCTGCTGCCAAGATAACAATGAGAGTTGTCATCAAAGGTAATTTATCCTTTTTGGCATCCTCGCAATGCCACTCTGGTGCTGGTATCAAGTCCTTAATAATGCTTGGCCTTGCCTCATAAACAAAGAGCAATACAGCAGAAGTAATTGCACCCTCTACTGCACCAATTGCAAGGTGGATAGGTTGCATGATTGTGACAAATACACCGAAAGGCAAATCTGTAACACCTGACAATGTTGTTTCAAGGCAAACTGAAAAAGCACCTAGCTGCAAAGTCAATATGCATCCAAGCACAGGTGCTAGTATCAGCTTCACCCTATCAGACAGACCGCTTTTCATAATAGGTCTCCAAATGAGGTAATAGCCGATAAAGCATCCATAAAACGCCATATTCCAACAGTTCGCTCCAAGGGCCAAAAGGCCACCGTCAGCGAAGAATAGGCATTGAATAGCCAGGATAACAATCATCGACAAAAAGCCTGCCTCTGGCCCCAAGAGCGAAGTCAAAAGCATGCCGCCACAGATGTGGCCTGATGCTCCCGTGCCAGGGATTGTAAAATTAATCATCTGGCCCGCAAACACAAGCGCTGCAGTCACCGCCATAGTTGGCAAGCGACTAGCATCTGTTTCTTTATTCAGTTTAAAAAGACTTGCACCGCCAGCAACTGCTGTTGCCGCGTACATTGTCGTTGCTACTGCTGGTGACAGTAGCGCGTCCGCCATGTGCATAAAATGATACCTCTATGAAATAATTTACCAAACTATTCTAATAATAAAAACATCCCCCCACAAGCCCTGTGGGGGGATACTTTTTTTAATAATTATAGAGTTGCGGCCATGACTGCCTTGATGGTGTGCATGCGGTTCTCTGCTTCGTCGAAGACGATACTCTGAGGACCCTCAAATACGTCATCGGTAACCTCAAGTGCAGGGAGGCCGAACTTGTCGTTTATCTCACGACCGACCTCTGTACCAAGGTCATGGTACGCTGGTAGGCAATGCATGAATTTACATGTCTTTGGTGCATTGCTCATAAGTGTGGCATTGACCTGGTATGGGAGGAGGTCGTCAATACGCTCCTTCCAAACCTCTTCTGGTTCACCCATAGATACCCAAACGTCGGTGTAGATTACATCGGCGTTTTTAACTGCATCAATTGGATTATCATTGAGTGTTATTGTTGCGCCAGTTTCTTGTGCTATTTCTTTACACTGGTTAACGAGTTCTTCGTTTGGCCAATACTTCTTTGGTGCGCCAGCAACAAAGTTCATACCCATCTTGGCACAACCAACCATAAGTGAATTGCCCATATTGTATCTAGCATCACCCATGTATACGAGTGTGATACCTTTGAGTTTGCCAAAGTGCTCCTCTATTGTGAGGAAGTCAGCAAGGATTTGAGTTGGATGGAACTCGTTTGTAAGGCCATTCCATACTGGAACATCAGCATACTGCGCAAGTGCCTCTACTCTCTCCTGACCAAAGCCACGGTATTCAATACCATCAAACATGCGGGAAAGAACACGAGCTGTGTCTGCTATACTCTCCTTCTTGCCTATCTGAGATGCCTTTGGATCGAGGTATACAGGATGCATACCAAGGTCAGCAGCTGCTACCTCAAATGAGCAACGTGTACGTGTGCTTGTCTTTTCAAAAATGAGTGCTACATTTTTGCCCTCACACATGCGATGTGGTATACCGTTTTTCTTTTTCTCCTTGAGGTCCTTCGCAAGGTCCAAAAGGTACTGTATTTCTTCTGGAGTAAAATCTAAAAGTTTAAGAAAATCTCTGTTCTTTAGCATACTGTCTCCTTAATTATCTCGATTGCTTTATCGAGTGTTTCATCATCGATATTGAGTGCTGGAAGGAACCTAACTTTATCCTTAGCAGTGAGTGCAAGAACACCCTTTTCGATGAGTGCATTTACAACTTCTTTGGCATCCTTTTCTGTCTTGACACCTATCATGAGGCCCATACCAGTGATGTCTTTAACACCAGGTTGGTTTTGAAGTGCTTCTTTGATTTTGTCGCCCTTTCTGATTACGTCGTCAAGTAGTTCTTGGTCTATTCTCTTGACGATTGAAAGTGCGGCAGCACAGGACACTGGGTTGCCGCCAAATGTCGAGCCGTGGTCACCTGGTGCAAATACGTTTTGAACCTTTTCACAAAAGAGTGTGGCACCGATTGGGAGACCGTTGGCGAGACCCTTTGCAGTGCTAACGATATCAGGCATGATATCGTAGTGCTGGTATGCATAGAACTTGCCTGTACGGCCATTGCCAGTTTGAACTTCATCAACAATCATGAGAATGTCGTTCTGCTCTGTGTATTCTCTAATTTGAGTGATTAATTCTTTTGCTATTGGAACTACTCCACCCTCACCTTGGATACACTCAATCATTACTGCAGCGATTGATTTTGGATTTAATTTCTTGAGTTCTTCCATTGTTTCAATGCTTGTAAAGTTTGGTGTGAGTGGCTGGAAGAGCTCGTGATAGTGGTCCTGGCCAGTTGCTGCAAGGGTTGTAATTGTACGACCATGAAAGCTGTTGTTTAGTGTCACTATTGTGCTCTTGTTAGGGTCGTTGAAATACTTTCTTGCGGCCTTGATTGCGCATTCATTTGCCTCTGCTCCTGAGTTTGAGAAGAAGACTTTCTTCATACCAGTCTTCTCACAAAGGAGCTTGGCAAGTTCTGCGCAAGGAGCTGAGTAATAGAGGTTAGATGTATGCTGTACTTTGCTTATCTGCTCTATTACTGCACTCTTCCAAGCCTCATCGTTAAATCCAAAAGATGTAACTCCGATACCACTTGTGAGGTCTATATATTCTTTTCCGTCAGGGCTGTAAAGGATTGAACCTTTACCCTTTTCTATTTCTACTGGAAAACGTCCATATGAATGTGCAACGTATTCGTTATCAAGTTCAATTATGCTCATTACTTTTCGCCCCTTACCATTGTACCTGCGCCTTCATCTGTTAGGAGCTCCATAAGTATGGAGTGAGGTACTGTGCCATCCATGATTATTACTTTTTCTACACCTTGTTCGATTGCTGTGATGCAACACTCTACCTTTGGAATCATGCCACCGTTTACTGTGCCATCTTCGCAAAGTTTACGAGCCTCATTAGGTGTGATGTTTGTGATGATTGTGCTTGGGTCGTCCTTGTCTTTGAGGATACCACCTATGTCAGTCATCATGATGAGACGCTTAGCACCAAGTGCGCCAGCAATGTATGCTGCAGCAGTATCACCATTTACGTTATATGCATTTCCTTCTTTATCACAAGCAATTGTTGAAACAACTGGAATATAGTTGTGATAAAGGAGGTCCATGATTGGATTGATGTGTACGTCTGTGATCTCACCAACGTAGCCAAGCTTTGCATCCTTGATTTTGGCTTCTATGAGTCTTGCATCCATACCAGAAAGGCCGATAGCGTTACCGCCCTTTGTCTGGAGGAGGTTAACAAGTGTCTTGTTAACCTTACCAGCAAGTACCATCTGAACGATGTCTACTGTTTCCTTATCGGTAACACGAAGGCCGTCAACGAACTCTGGCTTCTTGCCAACCTTGTCCATAAATTCAGAAATCTCTGGACCGCCACCGTGAACGAGTACAACCTTAACACCGATGAGCCACAAGAGGACAATGTCCTCCATTACCTGGCGCTTAAGTTCCTCATTGATCATTGCATTTCCGCCGTATTTTACTACAACGATTTTACCAGTATATTTTTTAATATATGGGAGCGCTTGAACAAGTATTTCAGCGCGCTCCTCATTTGAGAAAGCGTTATTCATTTTGTACTCCTTTAGGTTCTATAGTCACCATTAATCTTAACGTAATCATATGTGAGGTCGCAGCCCCAAGCTGTTGAGTTCTCATCGCCATCGTTTAAGTTGATGTCGATTTCAATCTCCTTCTCAAGGAGGATTTCCTTTGCAATCTCCTCTGAGAAGTCAATGCCCGCTCCATTCTCACATACGCTTATTGTTCCCTTATTCGACTTGAATGCTACGTCAATCTTGTCGACATCAACGTCCGCTCCGCTGTAGCCGATGGCGCAAAGCACACGGCCCCAGTTTGCGTCAGCGCCAAACATTGCTGCCTTTAAGAGGCTTGAGCATACAACGCTCTTGGCAACTGTCTTTGCTGTCTCTTTATCCTTGGCATTTGAGACCTTGCACTCAAGGAGCTTTGTAGCACCTTCGCCGTCGCCTGCAATCATGCGGCAGAGATGAACTGTGATTGTATTGAGTGCAGTCATAAATGCCTTGAAGTCTTCATTGTCTTCTGTTATCTCAGTGTTGCCTGCTAAACCATTGGCAAGTACTGTTACCATATCATTAGTTGATGTATCACCATCAACTGAAACCATATTAAATGTTTCCTTGATATCACTTTGAAGAGCTTGCTGAAGCATAGCTGGGCTAATTGCAACGTCTGTTGTGATGAATACAAGCATTGTTGCCATATTAGGATGGATCATTCCACTACCCTTTGCAATACCGCCCATTTTGCAAGTCTTGCCATCTATCTCGAACTCAACTGCAACTTCCTTTTTAACAGTATCAGTTGTCATAATACCTTCTGCTGCATCAGCACAACCTTCTTTTGAAAGGTTCTTGATGAGTTCTGGGATACCGTTCTTGATAGGTTCAATATCAAGTGGCTGACCAATGACACCTGTTGATGCAACAACTACATCCTTTGCATCAATATTTAATTCTTGTGCAAGTAATGTGCTCATCTGCTCAGCAATTTCTATGCCATTGGCATTGCATGTGTTGGCGTTACCGCTGTTACAAATTACTGCTGTTGCATAGCCATCACTGATGTGATCTTTTGTAACCTTGAGTGGTGCACCCTTAACAAGGTTTGTTGTATATGTTGCAGCAGCTGCTGCTTTTACTTCACTGAGGATAAGGCTCAAGTCCTTCTTGTCCCTATTCTTTCTTATACCGCAGTGAACACCACTTGCGGTAAATCCTGTTGCGGCACATATGCCGCCATCGATAAATTTCATACTGTTCTCCTTATACATTAAGCCCTGTACTTTCAGGGTAACCTAAAATCAAATTCATATTCTGTATTGCACTGCCTGATGCTCCCTTTCCAAGATTATCAAATCTTGAAATGAGGAGGATACGGTCATCATTACCAGTTACGGTAATTTGCATATCATCTCGTCCTTCAAAAGCATTAGCTGATAAGAAGCCACTCTCGTCTGCGCTATCTACAAAGTGAACAAGTCCATCCTTGTAGTATTCCTTGTACGCATTCTTGATATCATCAATTGTGCCATTTATATCACTACTAAACAGTGGAACTGTTACTTCCATTCCTGCATAGTAATCAGCAACGATTGGACAAAAGATTGGCTCATTTTGAAGGCCACAGAGTTTCTTCATTTCTGGAAGATGCTTGTGCATCTGAGCTATACCGTATTGACGTGGGGCCTTAAGGAGTGCATCCCTATTTTCATCCTCATATTCAGCAATCATCTTTTTTCCACCGCCTGAGAAGCCAGTGAGTGAAAAAGCAGAAAGTTTTGCGTCCTTTGGCACTATTCCCTTTTGAACCAGTGGAGCAACAAGTGAGATAAATCCACTTGCATGACAGCCAGGATTGGCTATGCGCTTAGATGCTTTTAATTGCTCCCTCTGATTTTGGAGTTCTGGGAATCCATATGTCCAGCCATCAGCCACACGGTGTGCTGTTGATGTGTCGATGATAACTGTGTTCTCATCTGTACAAAGTTCAACTGCCTCAATTGCTGCAGCATCTGGGAGACAAAGGAAAGCGACATCCGCTTCGTTTAAAGCAGCTGCTCTCGCAGCGCTGTCTTTTCTAAGCTCCTCTGGAAGTTTTATTAATTCTATGTCCTGTCGGACCTCAAGTCTTTCTGCTATGCGGAGCCCTGTTGTACCAGCGCTGCCATCGATAAAGATTTTTGCCATAATTTACCTCAAATAAAATAATTATGCATTCATTATATAGGTATTATTCAATAAGTCAAGATGTTTTTGCATATTTATTCAATATTTTTTGAATATTATGCATAAATATAGGGCAACCTTGTCGGCTGCCCTGTCTTTTAACCCCAAAGTTCTGAAAGTCTTGGGACAATTTGCTTTTTTCGAGACATTACATGTGGGAGGAAAACTTCATTATTTTCAGCCTTAACATCATATGCCTGAGAGATTGTATCCTCATCACCCAAGAAGATTAAATGAGTTCCTTCAAGGAGTACGTCGGTCAACATAAGAAGGATAAAGTCATACTTCGCACTTTCCTTCTTTGATGACATTGCCTTAATAAACTCATCTTTGCGCGTCATAAGCGCCTCTGAGTTTAAGCATGTCACCTGGCCAATACCAAGCTTGTAACCAGCAATGTGGAACTCTTTAAAGTCAGTGTAAAGAAGTTCCTCAATTGGCTTGCTAAGGGATGCTGTGCCAGCAAAGAGAACATCACCGAGTTCGTTTAAATCAACATTTGCAATCTTGGCCATCCTGTTTGCGATTTCAACATCGTATTCTGTACATGTTGGAGACTTGAACATTACTGTATCAGAGATAATTGCAGCGGCAAGAAGACCTGCTACCTTTTCATCTGGTACTACGCCCTTCTCCTTGTACATTGTTGCAATAATAGTTGCTGTACTACCAAGAGGCTCGTTGCGGAAGAATACAGGCGCTACTGTCTGGATGTCAGCAAGGCGATGGTGGTCAATGATTTCCAAAATGTCGGCTTGCTGGAGTCCAGCTACTGACTGTGCTGCCTCGTTGTGGTCAACGAGCACAACCTTTTTGTGATTGTAACGAATGAGGTGGAAACGACCAATTGTACCTACTACTACATCGTTCTCATCGAGTACTGGATAACATCTAAAACGGCTGCGTGTAATGATATCTTTTACATCATCAACGTAGTCCTCTAAATGGAAATACTGAATGTCATCTGTACTACAAATACCATCAATTGGCTTTTCAAGAAGCTCGTTTACATCAAAGTTGACACTTTGATCCTTGCCGTATTCATAAACCGAGTTCATTACGTATGACGCAATGTCACCAGTGGTCAACATACCAAAAAGTTTACCGTCCGCTTCTACTACTGGGACAGCACTGCGATTTGCATTTTTAATTGTCTCCCAAGCCTTGTTTACAGTAACCTTGCGACCGAGCGTAGGTGGCTCGTCGTACGAGAGGTCAAAGACCTGAGTGCGTACATTAGTAATAAGCTTTGGTGCGTCTACACCAAAGTAATCAAGTACAGCCTTTGTCTCATCAGAGACGTTGCCAAGACGAGCTGCCACATACTGGCGGTCGCCAAGAGCATTGCGAAGCGCTGCATAGCAAAGAGCAGAACATATTGAGTCTGTATCTGGATTTTGATGACCAGTTACATAGATTGGTTCCATCTTTAGTCTCCTTCTTATTAATAGATGCCTTTATATTACAACAAATTAATTTGTAAATCAACGGATAAGGTATTATACTAAGAGTATGAATATTTCAGAACTTTTAAGTCTTTTAGAGTACAAAGTAATCTGGCCATGTAAGTTTGGTTTTTACAAACTCATTTACAAGGTCGATGGCAAAACCGTACTCTTTGCAGACCCGTACAGCAATGATCTCACAGATAATATGGTGCCAATTTACACTGCCCTCCAAGGTATGGGCGGTTTTAATCTCGTGAAATGCTTTGCGGATCCAATCACTACTACTCCAAGTCTTGTTGGTAAGATTCGTGGTAGAATAAATCGTGGCAAAGTATATGACAGATTTCTCAAGGCATATGCAAAAGCTGGCACAGTATTCCTTACAGAGAGTTTCCTCTCAGCCTATGCTGTAAAGCCAAGACAAGGCACTCGTGTGGTGCAGTTGTGGCACGGCTCTGGCGCTTTCAAGAAATGGGGCTACAGCACCCTTGATAAATCATTTGGTGCCAGCCGTCAAAGCATTGAGCGCTTTCCAATGCACAACTGCTATTCGCTCGTGCCAGTATCTGCCGATGAGGTTATCCCACATTGGGCAGAAGCTTTTAACTGTGACCAATCAATCATCAAACCACTGGGTGTTCCAAGGACAGATGAGTTCTTTAATGATGCTTCAAAGCCTTCTGATTTTCCGGGCAAGAAAGTCATCCTCTATGCTCCAACATTCCGTGGCAGCAATGTAGTTTTAGCCCATAACGACGATTGTTTAGATGTCGAAGCATTGCACTATGCACTTGGCGACGACTACATTTTACTACTTAAAATGCACCCATTTGTAAAGCAATCTTTGGAAATTCCAGAGTCCTGTAAAGGCTTTTGCCTTGACATATCTGATATTCCTACAAATGAGGCGCTCAAAATGGCCGATATATTGATAACTGATTACTCATCAATTATCTTTGAATACTCACTCCTAGGTCGTCCTATGGTATTCTATCCATACGACCTTGAATCCTATATTGGGGAGCGTGACTTCTACTATCCATACGAATCCTTCGTTCCTGGCCCTATTGCCAAGACTCAGGATTCACTAGTATCCACACTCCTCTCCCTTGACGCCGATGCTGGCGCCAAACGCTCCGTCGCTTTTGCAGACACATACATGTCAGCCTGCGACGGCCATTCTACAGAGCGTATCCTATCCGCTCTAGATTTTAAAGCATAAGAATAACTCCTCTAGGATTTCCTAGAGGAGTTTTCTTTTTATAATAAGGATTTTATCATTGAAGCTACACGCTCTGCTGACTTGCCGTCAAGGTTATCAAAGAACTTGTGCTTGAATGGTTCTATTTTTTCTATTTCAAAATCTTCATTCTTTATTGCATCAACAAGCTCTCCTTGAGTCTGAGTAAGTTTTCCTGGAAGGAAAGGCTCATACTCGTAGTAGAAGTCTCTTGTTGCAATATACTCGGATAAATCGAATGCATAGAAAATCATTGGAATATCAAGAAGGGATGCTTCAAATACAACTGATGAATAGTCAGTTATGAGGATATCTGTTACGAAAAGCAAATCATTTATCTCAGAGTTCTCTGAGAGGTCGATTATGCGGTTTTCGTAACCTTTTGGTATCTCGACCTTGTTGTTAACAAACGGGTGCATCTTGACGATTATACCGTATTCCTCACCCAGTGCATCAGCAACTTCTTTCAAGTCGAACTTTTCCATCGGATAATGCCCTGTGAGTCTTCCGTTGCCACGGAAGGTTGGCGCAAACATTACTATCTTTTTATTCTCCCATTCTGGGTAATCACGATAGAAGTTTGCTTTCATCTCGTTTGCAACTTGCTCGTCAAAGAACATGTCTGTTCTTGGGACACCAGTTGCAACTACATTTCCAATTGGAATGCCAAAGCCCTCAGCATAGAACCTACGTATCTCCTTCGAGCTTACAATAGCTCGATCGTACATACGATGGTTCGTTGATGTCTGCTTCGGTCCACCTGGCTTTCCAAGCCTTGAAAATCCAAATGTCTTAAAAGCACCACAAGCATGCCAAACTTGAACAAGCTTTACATCATTCTTTTTATCAACCATAGAAGTGAGTTCATAGAAGTCGTCTATGATTACTACTCTTGAAGTTGAATAGAGCTTTGCAAATGTATAGAGGTTTTTAAAGCTCATACGATGCATTGGATTGTCATCAAGAAGCATCTTGATTTCCAAAGTATCGTCGTCCTTGATGATTTCATAAACATCAGCAGGATTACCAGAAAGTTCCCCTCTTCTGTTTGAAAGGAATGTAATCCTGTTTGGAACAACTGCAGTTTTCTTAAAGAAAGCCATCCACATTGTGACCCAATTCTTCTTTAAGTTCTTGCGACCAATCTCCTCGTGCGTAATTGACTTAAAGCCAACACGAACATTGTCGACAAAGAACCTAATTGGAGTCCTAGTCTCCTTTGATACCCAACCAGACTTCATTCCAAAGAATGCAAAGACTGAATCGATAACAAGGAACGGAATAAGGAGAATACCAAAAATCTTAACAAGGAAAGCATAGATACTTGCAACAATAAACTTAAGAGCGGCGAGGAAAGCATTATTCTTTGGCTCTACATAGCGCTCTTGGCGCTTGATTACTATCTGTTTATCATCAGCCGCCATAGTATATGGCGAATCCACTACCGTTACCTTGCCAACGAGTTCAAGTGGGATGTCACGAAGGTGCTCCTCACCATAGAGGACATCTACTTGCATCTCGATTGGATAGTCCTTAATTGGTTCATTGAAAAGGCATTCAATATTGTATTTATACCCAGCGATGATGGTACAGGTCGTACCATCAACGTTAGGATAATAAGACTGAACTAGTATTGGAATAAAACGGGTCTCATCACCCATCTTGTAAATGAGTGTAACCTTAGGAGAATGAACGGACGAGTCATAAGGGATTATAATCTTGAGACTCAAGTTCATTTTGTCCTGTTCTATTTCGATTTCTCTAATTTCAGCTTTACTCATAAATTACTCCTGGCCCATATCTTTATAGCCATCACGAAGGAATATCTTTTCATCTTCCTTAAGGTCAAGACCAATTGTACCACCTGGGTTCATTGTGTAGTCAGGATCGAAGTACTCTTTAAGTGCCTTAAATGTACCATATTCTGTTCTGCCTACTGAGCCCTCAAGCCATGGAGCAAACATCTTACCAATACCATGATGATGTGACAAAGCTGCACCTGACTTTTGAATAGCGTCAAGAATTGTCTTGTGATATGCCTTAAACTCTGCTGCTGTATCCATCTTAGCGATGAAAATAAAGTAGAGATTTGCACCCTGTGGATAGCAATGTGACATATGTGTTGTAACTACACAATTTGGAAGTGCGTGGCAAACTTCACGTACATCGCGATGTACCTGAGCCATATTAGACCAGTTTACGCAGCACTCAAGTGTATCAATGATGATACCAAAGTCATGAAGTGAATCACGCATGTATGGGTCGTCAAATCTGCCCTTTTCCCAACCCTTACATACATAGCCTGTAAGTGGGAAGCCACCGTGCTTCATAGCTACCTTAAAGATGTTCTTTGCAACGTTCTTTGAATAGCTCTTGTCACCATCAGTAAAACCAAGGAAGAGACAACGTTCCATATCATTATATCCCATAGCCTTAAGGAGTGGCTCTGCTGGTGTCTCATCAACGTTGTAAAGACGGAGCATCATGTTTGTCTCCTCTGGGTCAGAAAGACGGAATACTGATGAGAAACCAAATTCGCCCTGGAGACACTCACGTGCAAATTCCATAGCATCGTCCCATGTCTTAAAAATGTATGAGAAACGTTTTCTGTTTTCTGGGTTATAGTGGAACACCTTAAGTGTTGCCTCTGTAAGTACACCAAAAGTACCCTCTGAACCCATCATAATCTGATTGAGGTTTGGACCTGTTGCCTCACGTGGATAGCGTGATGTTACAATCTTGCCACGAGGTGTTGCATACTTCTGCTGAAGGCAGATATCAGTAATACATCCATAGTATGTTGAGTTCTGACCAGAACCTCTAGTTGTAACCCAACCACCTACTGATGAGTATTCAAATGACTGTGGGAAGTGACCGCATGTAAATGCGCGCTTTGCGCCAAACTCTGCAACAGCATTATTAAGATGCTTTTCAAGGTCTGGACCTGACATACCAGCCTGTACTGTGATTGTCTGGTCAATTTCGTTGAAACGAATAACCTTGTTGAAGTTGCGACGCATATCAAGTGAAACGCCACCCTTTGTTGGCTCTACACCACGTGTAACTGATGAACCGCCGCCGTATACATAAAGAGGGATCTTATTCTTGGCACAGTACTCAACTGTCTTTTCAATCTGTTCAGACTCAGATGGATATAAAACTACATCTGGAAGACTGTCGAACTGACGCTCACGAATTCTATAAAGGTCGTATGCTGTCTGGCCATATGCAACTGAGAGCCTGTCATAGTCAGACTGTGACATCTGATCACCATAGATTGACTCAAAGAAATCAAGGTGTTCCTTTGCCATCTTTGGTGCGTATTCACCCTTAAAATCAACCTTTTCAAGTCCTGTGTCACAACGATAGTGATCCACATAAGTGTCATCAATATCGAGTCTTTCTTTCATCAATTTATAAAGAGATTCCTTTGGGAACTTAAAGTGATTTGGATCACCCCAACGGAAAATCGAACGATATGAATCAGCAGGTGCTGCTTCTTTTATCCATTTTGGCTCAAAGCCTTCATAAGGTTTGTATCCCATAATTCTTCTCCTTCTATATCTGTGTAAGTAAATTTGATGTAGCTATTACGTCTACACCAAGTCCTAAAACGTCCTTGATAATAACATCGCCTCTGTCAAGAGGTTTGCTAACAACCACCTTGTTGATTTCCTTCATTACGTCAAATATCTTGTCCTTTGGAATATCAGCAGATACTCTGCAAGGAAGTACTGGGGCATCAGCAAAAGTTGTCTTAACAGTAGAACAGATTGTGCGCTTTGGAGCAGTCATCTCATTGATGGCAAACTCTCTACCCTTTTTACAGGAGTTACCTGTAACCTGCCAATCGTCGCCTACTTTTTCAATGTTTACTGTACAGCCACGTGGGCATGTAATGCATACGAATGTACTCATTGACCTTCAACCTCCACTTCTGCTCTAATTGCCGTGTTAGGACGAATGTTGAAGCTTGCGAAATCAACTACAACCTTTTCCATCTCTGGTGGCTTTAGGAATGTGTATCTCTTTTCAAAGAGTGTCTTGCCATCGGCAACTATTCTGAATGTTGCCTTTTCAAAAACTTCTTTACTTCTAAAGTATACCACAGTTTCATGGTTATCTTCACTTAAATCTATGCGCTGTGGAACGATATATAGGATATTTTCATTTGGATGAATTTCTACTGGAACTCTTTCTACTCCAAGAGCAAAATGAGCCGCATATTTACCAGCAGTTTCACCGCTTTCAGATACATAGTCAACAAGATCATTTACATGAAGTGCATTACCACATGAGAAAATACCAGGAACTGTTGTCATAAGGTGTGCATCGCAGATAGGGCCCTTTGTACGTGGGTCAATCTGAACATCAAGTGTCTCCGCAATTTCATTCTCTGGGATAAGTCCTACTGACAAGATGAGAGCATCGCAGTCGATAATCTCTTCTGTGCCTGGGATTGGCTTCATGTGATCATCAACCTCAGCAATTTCAACAGCTGTCAAACGATCCTGACCAAACACACGAGTTACTGTATGTGAAAGGTGAAGTGGAATGTTGTAATCGTTAAGGCACTGATGGATATTACGTGTAAGTCCTGATGGTGTTGGCTTTACTTCGTATACGCCAATTACCTCAGCACCCTCAAGTGTCAAACGTCTAGCCATAATAAGGCCGATATCACCTGAACCTAGGATTACACAACGCTTGGTTGGGAGCTGTCCCAAAAGATTTGTGAAATGCTGTGCTGTACCAGCAGTAAAGATACCTGCTGGTCTTGTACCATGGATGAATACTTGTTTTGATGTTCTCTCGCGACAACCTGTTGCGAGAATAACTGTCTTTGTTTCATATACTTCTACGCCATCACGGCTAACAAGAGTCGCTTTAAATCCCTCTGGGATACGCTCAAGTGAAGTTACAAATGTCAAAAGTTTGGATTCAATGCCAAGTTCACGGAACTCATCAATAAAACGCTCTGCATATTCAGGGCCTGATAATTTCTCTTTGAAACGAACAAGGCCAAATCCATCATGGATACACTGTTTTAAAATGCCGCCTAGTCTTGCTTCACGCTCTACGAGCACAACTCTGGCGTTTTCCTTATGGGCAGAAATAGCGGCAGCAAGACCAGCAGGACCACCGCCGATAACTAAAACATCACATGTCTTAATCATTTGTACTACCTCCCTTTGTTTCACCAAAGCAGATTACAGATTCTGCCGAGGATTTTCTTACATCTGAAAGAGCAATTTCTTCGTGCTCCGCAATAATTTTGGTAATAAGTGGTGAGCAGAAACCGCCTTGGCAACGGCCCATACCTGGGCGTATGCGCTTTTTAATCGCATCCACTGTTGGTGGGCAAAGTGGACGGTTAAGGCAATCGATAATCTCACCCTTTGAAATTTCTTCGCAACGACAGATGATTACGCCGTAATCAGGGTTCTTTGCGATATATGCTGCGCGCTTTGCTGGGGCCATATTTTTGAGAACTGGGACTCCATGTCTTATAGGATTCCACTTACGCTTCTTCTCAACCGGTTTGATAAGAGCTATACGTTCAACAACCATCCTCTCAATATCGAGAGCAATGGCAGGAGCAGCTGTAAGGCCAGGTGACTGGATACCGCCACAGTGGAGCATATTGCTACACTTGCGTCCCCACTCAATTACAAAGTCCTCCTCGTAAGTTGGAGCACGTACGCCTGTAAAGTAAGTGATGATATCACGTTCACTTGCGAGTGGAACTGTACCCTTTTGCTTGTCGTACGTTACTTTGATACTTTCCGGATGGGTTGCTGTATCTTCCTTAGCATAAGTCTCAACAGCATCAGGGCCAGCGAGTACATTGTCATGTACTGTGCGCATAAGTCCGCCACCCTTAGTGTGGCTCTTGGCGAGCGCTAAATTAACGTGCTGAACTGATGCGATAGTATCTATTATTTTTGCAGACTTTCTATCCTGGATAGAATTGGTTCCACGACGTGGATGAATTGAATAGAAACGATCGTGTGCCATCTCTGCAATATCATCAGCAAATACGCCAGCTGCATTTACAACAACTCTTGGCTTTATTGTACCACGATTTGTGTGAACAGCAATGATATTACCATTTTCGTCAGTATCCATTGAAAGTACTGCTGTATTTAAATATGCCTCTACGCCATTTTCAACTGCGTTTTCAGCACAGGCAATAGTAAGTCCATATGGGCAAACAACACCAGCGCTGTCGTTATAAATGCCAAAGAGAATCTTTTTATCAAATGTTGGCTCATCACGACGAATTTTTCTTCTTGTTACGAAATGGGAATCCTTTACGCCATCATGGTACTTTCTCCAAAGCATAAAGAAGAACATTGGAACAAAAAGCCACCATTGAGTAACAAGAACATATTGTCCCTCTCTCCTAAATGGAACATCGAGGTCCGCGCAGAGTTTGTCATACATTTTGTTTCCGAGCAAAACATACTTCTGCTTAAGGCTGCCCTTTGCAAGGTCAAGGCCTACGTGAACTTCTCCGTCATTCGCGCCCGAAGCACCCATTGCAAAGTCAGGGTTCTTTTCAATAAGCATAACGCTCATATCCCACTTGGAAAGCTCGCGTGCAATGGTGCAACCAGAAATACCACCACCGATAACGAGTACATCCGGTGTCTTGCCGTCAATAGCATTGTCGGTAAGGCTTGGTACTCGCATTGGTGGAATCTCTGCACCGGTGAACTTAATATCGTTCACCACGTGCACGTTGCTGTTTTTCGTTGCAGCCATCATGCACGCGTCGTACACGTCGTTCCAGTCTGCAAGCTCGCCTGTAAGTCGGATGATATCCTCCTCAAGTGCGACTTGCACTTTGCCGCCGTACTTCTTATCCAGCTTTCGCTGGATTTTCTTAATGTTAGCCACTTGGTAACACCCTCTAAAAATTATATTTTTCCGCATTGTCGGTCAAACGACCGACTCACTGTCTATAATTATACCACTTTATATATATAAAATCAACTAGACTCAGCAACAAAAAGATGTTACAATTGTGCCTAATCACGAAAAACGGAGGTTTTTATGGCTGCACCACGAAAAGATAACGTCAAAGATATCATTATGAACACGACAGAACAGCTCCTTGATAACCACTCCCTTGCGGACATTTCCCTTGCAGAAATTGCCTCAAAGGCTGGCATATCAAAGGGCACTCTTTATTATCACTACAAGACCAAAGAAGACATACTACTTGATATTACTGACCGTTTCTTAAATCAGCAGTGGAACGACTTCCTAACATGGGTTGATAACAAAGAAAAAGACACCTCCTTGCATCGACTCATAAAGTATGTAATTGAGAGAAACGTTCAACTTGTTGGTCCACGTATTCAACTCATTTTTGAATCATGCATAGATAACTCTGAAATACGTGAAAAACTCGTAGAAAGATATAGCCAATTCCAACATGTCATCTCTACAAAAATTGCTGAACGTTCCAGCTCAGAAAACGCTGATTATCTTGCTTGGGTTTGCCTCCTCGTTTCCGATGGACTTATCATTCAAAAGAATATTAAAAACCCAAATATCAGCCTTGACGAATTCATCAAAAAGACAGATTCATTTGTGGAATCGTTTGAAAATCTAATATAAACCATATATATTTTCTTTACATAACTTGACCCCAAAGTCCATTTCATAATAAAATAGAAAAAACGAACAACCGAACAACAAGACAATAGGACAACTAATAATTTGGGGGCGAAGAAATGTCAAAGAGAGAAAATGCTGCAACCCTTTACTTATATGTTAAGGACTATGTTAAAAACCTACTCGTAGCAGGCAAATATCCTGCCAATTCAAAATTACCAACAGAATGTGAACTCATGCAGGAGTTAAATGTTGGTCGCGCAACTGTACGTGAGGCCCTAGCTCAACTTGAAGAAGAAGGCCTTATCTACAAGAGACAAGGCGTCGGCACATTTGTTGCACCAGCTGACAAATACGCTATCAACACCTTCTCGTCATTCTCATTTACAGCACAGTCACTTGGCTTTATTGACAAGATTAAAGTAGTAAATGAAATTGTTGGTGAAGTAAACAAGGATAACAAAAAGTACCTAACTCGTTGGGAAGAAGGAACTAAGATTCATGGGGCTGAGCGAATCAGACTTATTAGTGATTCCCCTATCGCACTTGACTGTGTATATTTCACAGAAGAAGCCTTTAAACTTGCTGGCCCTGATTTTAAGTTTGAGGAGTCATACAACTCAAAACTTAATGCAGCAATGAGTACTGAAATCAATCGTATCACTACTGACACAATCAAGAGAAAAGCAGTTCCTGGTGAAGCTGATGCTCTTAACTTAAACGTTGGTGAAGATGTTGTTCAAATTACATCTTGGTTTTATGTTGACTCTGTTTCAGCTGAACCAGTTGCGCACAGCACATTGCTGATTTCTTCTCACTTATTTAAATATGCTAGTGTATAATTAATTATTAGTTATATAAATTAATAATACCTACAATATTAATAATACCTTATAAAATAACAATGCCCGGAATTTTCATTCCGGGCATCTTTTTATTCATTAGTCAGCTGACTGCTCAAATGGAACTGATCCAAATGCCTTACCAGCTTCATAAGGAAGTACTGGAGGTGCATCATCAATGTATGGTGTTGCAACTGGTTCAGCTACTGGAGCTACTGGCTCAACTACTGGAGCTACTGGTTCAATTACAGGAGCAACAGGCTCTGCTACAGGTGCAACAGGCTCTGCTACAGGTGCTGCTGGAGCATCATTAAGTGCAGAATTGATGAGACCAATACCTGATACAGGTTCAGCTGAAGTTGGTTCAACTACTGGAGCTACTGGCTCAGCTACAGGTGCAGCATAAGCTGGCTCTGGAGCTGTGTAAGCAGGAGCTGGTTCTGCTACTGGAGCTACTGGCTCTACTGGAGCGTATGCTGGAGCAGGAGCTGCGTAAGCTGGCTCTGGAGCAGTGTAAGCAGGAGTTGGTTCAACTACTGGCTCTACTACTGGTGCAGGAGCAGCTACTGGCTCTGCAACAGGAATTACAGGAGCTACTGGTGGAACATTAACTGCTGGTGCAGGCTCATCTGCAGCCATCTCAAATGCAGGTGTCTCTGGCTCTGAATAAACAGGATCACGAAGTGAAACTGCATCATCAGCAGATTCTTCAAAATCATCATTAGCAAAGTCATAGTTAAGTCCCATGCCGCCTGCTGATTCAAAATTGAATCCAGATGTCTGGAATGGTGATACTACACCAACATCATCGTCATCAGCGCTTCCTGATACGAATCCACCACTATAACCATCGTCGCCACCGAAATAGTCAACGTTTTCAAATCTCTTCTTACCAATAAGGAATCCAATAAGAAGACCAAGGATGAGACCAAGGAAGAACAAAGCAATTGCAATAATAATTACGAGACCCTTAGAAACGCCGTCTCTTTGGATTATTGGTCTAGCTTGCTGCTGCTCATCTGCATAAGTAACTTTAACTTTATATACTGTGCTTACGCCATCCTTAGATGTAACGTTGATGTTTACTACGCTACCATCAGAAATGTTGTCATTTCCAATTACTTCTACAGTTGCATCATCAAGTGCAGATGCATCAACTGTAAGAGACTTTGTGCCATTAGGAACAGTAATGTCATAATCATATGTTCCAGGAACAAGTGTTACAGCAACATCACTATTTGCAACAACTTTAAGAGCGTTAAGTTCTGCTCTCTTCTCTACCTTAGCAGTTGTTGTTTCCTTTGTTACATCATCTGTCTTCTTAGTAGTTGTAGTTGTGTCGTCCTTCTTTTCAGGAGCCTTTGTTGGAGCAACTGGGGCTGCTGTTGGCTTTGGAGCCTTTGTTGTTGTAGGCTTTGTTGTAGTAGTTGTAGCAGGAGCTTCTGCTTTTGCGCTACCACTTGAAGTAGCTGAAAGAGGTGCATAACTACCAGTAGCACCAGCACTTACTTCAAGACCTGAGAAACTTAATGTTACATAATTTCCGCTTGCCTTAACTTTTACAGCAAGAGAAACTGAAGAAGGCTCACCATTAGCCATAAAAGATGCATGGCTTGTTCCAGAAACCATTCCCTGTCCAGAAGTAATGCTCTCTATCGTACCACCACTAACAGAAAAATCTACATCAATAGAACCTACGCCAGTCGAATCTGTTACTGTTAAATAGAATGTGGCATAGCCATCATTAATAACAACATTCGGGAATACAACCGAAGCTGCTGAAGCTGGAATTATAGCAAATGTTGCTATAATTGCCAAAGCAATAATTATTGATAAAAACTTTTTCATTTATAAATCCTCCCTTAGAATGCCGTTATTACTTTTGCAGAATAATCAAGGATTATTTTTGCATCGCTTGCCTTTATATCAGCACGACCATCAACATTTGCTGCCAAAGCATAAACACCTGTTAAAGTCTTTGTCTTGCTAGCAGCTTCATCCAAAGCAATTTTTGCATCTGCTGCTCTAATTAATCCGTCACCATTAATATCGCCCATAATGGCAATATCTAATTTGCTGAATGGTTGGAATACACCTGGCTCAACTTCTACACTAACTTCAATAGTGTCGCCTGTACACAATATACCATCTGTCTTAACTTCACCATTCTTATCTCTTATAACATATGTGCCCGTTTCAGGTGCATCAAGATTAGCCAAGAAGTCAGCAACAGTGATTCCGTCTCTATCTGTTGTTTTTACGTTTGAAATAGTATTATCAGTTGAAGAAATCGTGTACTTACTTGCTGTCTTTGGAACTACTGTTGGGGCAGGAACCTCTGCAATAGCTATATCCTTATCATAATCAACAGGTGTCTCACAAGTTTCTTCGAGGAAATACTGCTCACATTCATCACACTGCCAATACTCTTTATTACCCTTGGTAGTATATGTTGGCTCATTTGCCGCATAATGTGTAGCTGTTTTATGTTCTCCTGTTGCAGGAACAACTGTTGCGCTCTGTTCTACCTCAATGAACTTACCATCAACGCCTTCGATAGTTACTACTTTTTCATCTTCTGCACCAGTAGCCTTAATCATATATTTCTTGCATGCTGAACAATACCAATATTCTATGTTGCCGTCTGCTCCGCAAGTAGGATCAAGAGCTTCTACCTTTTTTGTTGTTTTCGTATCATGGATTGTTTTATTTATAAACAGATAAATCCTTAACAGACCAACTGACTTTGAATTAATTGTAGGCTCTTCATCGAAATAAAGTCCACAATCTGGACATGTCCAATATTCAATGTTGCCAGAATGCTGACACGTTGCAACTACTCCTGGAGTTTTCTTAGCACCTGTATGAGCACAATCAATCATTCGAATATAATAAATGACTGTGCCGTCTTCAGCTGTATACTTCAAAAGTTCATAAGTTGCCTTTTCAGCCTCTTCAGTTAACTTTTCTTGTTTAACACTTTCTGTTAATACTGGATAATCATCAAAACTTGTTACTTTACGAGCATAAGTTGAATTATCCAAAATAGTAATATCGTTATTAGAACCCACTATTTTACCAGCAGTTACATTTGCACCACCAGCATAATTAGAAGATACCGTTAGAGTGGAATCGCAATTTGTGATTGTTCCAAATATTGAAACACCTGCAACACCACCGATATTCAAACTTGCCGAATACAATTCTTGCAATTTATTATCAGGCGATGTAACAGCATCTATCGCATCAATAGATACAGTACCATCAAAATGACAATTATCAATTACACCCGCATTTATGCCTACAATGCCACCAACAATACTTATATTTGAAGAATTGTTAAGCAATGATGTTTTTAATGTAATTTTAGTGTTTCCTAACGTTAAATTTTTAATCTCACCGTCGTTTCCAGTGAACATACCTAATGTTTTATCTGTTCCACTGATAGAAAGACCTACAATTTTAAATTCTTTGCCATCAAAAGTTGCACTAAAATTAGGAATTGGATTGAAAGCGCATTCATCGTCTGTTAATCCCAATTTGCTAATATAATCTTCAACTTTTCCTTCTTCTTGAAGAATAGCATATGTCATCTTTCCGTATGAGAATGTGTAATACTCACCATCGGAGAAATTATCCACAGTAACTCCTGTAGCCTGAGCATAACCATTTTCCGAACAAGTATAATATGTTGTTGCAGGATCATACTCAACTTCTGCAGCAACAAGTGTATAATCTGGATCCGTACCAACATAGAGGGTTGCTTTTAATGAATCAAAATTATCTTCAGTTACATCTGCCGGTGAATATGTATACTGCTTTTCATAATAAGTTGTACCATCTACAAAAGACTCTGCCAATGTATAAGTTGGAGCGTACTTATAGTAATCGCCGGCTTTTTGCTGTTCAGTTTCATCTTTAAGCAATGCCTCAAGTTTTTCAGTCTTGGACAACAAAATAATATCTGTAGTCAATTCATAGACATAGTTTGTTGTAACCTCTGCGCCATCCTCGGCAGTCGCTTTTGTTGAAGCTACAGGATATTCCGCATCAGTACCAATCTTCTTAAGTTCATCAAAACTATCAATCTTAATAGTCTCTGTTTCCGTTCTAGGTTCTGGTGGAGTAGGCTCCTCATCGCCTGCGAAAGCGAAAAGACCAAGAGGTACGATGGTGAGTATCATTACTACTGCCATCAATACAGCCAGTAACCTCTTACTAATTTTCATACCGATTTCCTCCTTATAATAAGGTTTTATATGTATACATGTTTATAATATTACATAATAATAAAAAAATCAATCGATATAATAAAGATTTTGTGTAATTTGCCCAATGTTTATTTTTTATTCAAAAATACATATTTGTCCGATAAAAAAAGAAACGGTGGCCCATTAATTGGGTCACCGTTTGTCAATTCAATTATGCTTAATTTTGCGTTGACTTTCGCCTATTTATTAGCCTTCATCTTCGCCAGCAGCAGATGAGCCTTGGAAGATTTCAAATGCCTTTTGCATCTGTGGATCCTCTCCATCAGACATTATACCTATCTGGGCTGTCTGCTCAGCTGTGAGCTTAACAAGGTAATCAGGAGTAAGTCCCTTGCCATTGATCTTGTCACTTGTGTATGGAAGTACGTTTGCAACTGTAAGTACTAAGGCACCACCATTTGAAAGTGGATATATCTCCTGCATTGTGCAGACGCCTCTTGTCTTGGTACCGATAAGCTGTGCCTTACCAAAGTCGCGAAGGTCACATGCAAAGAGCTCAGCTGGGCCCTCTGTGCTGCCGTTTACAAGCACAAGCATTGGAAGCGAAACGCTCTCAGAATCTGATGGATAAGTATCAATTGTCTTACCCTCAGAATTTACTATTGTAGCCATTGCACCGGTGCCATCTGTTGCAACCGGGACAAGGATATCAAGTACTTCTGTGGCATACTCAATTGTACCTTCGTTACAGTTTCTAACGTCAATTATGAGCGATGTACACTTAGCCTCTGTAAGCGCTGCAATTGCATCCTTAAACTGACCAATTGCATTTTCATAGAAACCGTTGATTGAGATGATACCAATCGCACCAACATTACGATATGAAACTGATGTTACATTATATCCCATAACAAGGTTTACTGTGTTAGGTAAACCATCACGAACGTAAGTTACATTGACGTTTTGAAGTTTGTTGCCTTCAAGGTTTGAAACAAGTTCCTTGTAATTTTCATAGTCAACATCAATATCAGCAATCTTGGATATCTCATCGCCTGGTTTGATGCCAGCTTGCTCAGCTGGTGAGTTTTTAGCAACAGCTGAGATATGGAGATAGTCCGTTTCCTTGTTATATGTGCAAGTGATACCTGTACCACTCATCTTACCAAGAAGCTTGTTCTTATAAGTTGAGTACTCCTCTGGATTGAGGTAATAAGAGGCAGCATCACCAAGGCCGTTAATATAACCACCTGCGATGCCAGAATAGATGCTGTCAGCATCTATTGCACCGTCAAACTTATCACGTGCTATCTTGTCTACCTCTGCTACGCCCTCATACATTGCAGAACGCTCAGCGAGGTCACTTATTAACTTGTTATAAGCATTCATCGATACTTTCATTGTAATGGCAATTGTCGCAGCCATTACAACAAAGAGTATTGCGAGTGCCGTTCCAACTGGAATTTTTCTACTCATAGAAACCTCCCTTAAGGCACATGAATATAGTTAAGTGGGTTAACAGCATTAGCAGTTCTTGAACCGCTTACGCTTCGTCTAATTTCAAAGTGAAGGTGTGCACCTGTTGAATAACCTGTGCATCCCATAATACCAATTGTATCACCCTGTACAACAGTCTGTCCTACTGATACATAACAAGTGGTGAGGTGAGCATACCAAGCAATAACACCATTACCATGGTCAATTACGCAGTAGTTACCATAACCACCATTGCATCCACAGCTCTTCGCCTTACCATAGTTGTGTCCACAAGCATTACTTGCGATAAGAACAGTACCACTGCCTGCGGCAATTATCTTCTTATCATAAGCGCTAGCGCCACCCATTGTAATATCAATACCGTAATGGAATGATGTGCCACTGCCACCTGGAGTTTGACGCATTCCATAGTAAGATGAAATATATGCACTGCCATATGGTACAGGACAGATAAGGTTTGCTGAACCATCACCTGTTGAAACACCGTGAAGCATATTGTAAATGGACTGAGCATAAGCATTTTGCTGTTTGCTTGCCTCATTTTCAATAGCAAGAAGTTCTGCATCATCATGCTTGAGCTTCGCAAGATAGTTTTCCAAAACTCTAAGTTGTGCGTCAACTTCCTTTTTAGCATCCTTTATCTTAGATTGAGATGCTACAAGGTCATCTTTTGATGCTTGAAGTTCAATTTTATCTTCTTCAAGCTTTGCCTTCATCTTCTCGTACTTAACTATATCGCCCTTAAGTTGTGCAACGATTTCGTTGTCGTGCTTGGTAATACGAGTTACAAGTTCAATACGATTGAGAAGGTTTTCAAAGTTGTCAGCCTCAAAGATTATTTCAATTGTTGAGACATTACCAGCCATGTACATAGCGCGAAGGCGCTGTGCCAAAAGTTGCTGCGTAGCCTCAATTTGAAGTTCCTGTGTAAGCATATTGGCTTCTGTTTCATCAATCTGTTTTTGAACAGAACCAATCTGCGAATTAAGGACATCTATCTTGGACTGATATGCATTAACCTCAGCTTGCAACGCATCTACTACTTCTTGTATCTCAGATGCAGATGCTCTTGCTTCTGCAATTTCGCCACTAAGTGCCGCTCTTTTCTTCTCAGCTTCTTCAATTACTTTATTTAACTCTTCTTTTTTCTTTTCAAGTTCGTCTACCTTAGCCTGAGTTTCAGCTGAAACTTCCTTGTCATCAGCCGCAAGTGCAGGTGTGATAAGGGCTATGCAGAAAATAAGTGCAAGAAGAAGTGATATGATTCGCTTAGTTACTGTTGCTGTCGTTGTCATTTGAAACTACACTTCCTCCCTGTTCCTTAAGGTAACGTCCCATTGAAACGATACTACCAAATACACCAGCGCCAACACCTATAAGGATGAATGCGCCAAGCATTGGCAAAGCATAAGGTAAGAATGAGATACTTGTTGATCCAAACAATGAGAATATGGTACCGAACTGGCTAATTGCGAGTTTGTAAAGACCAAATACAAGGCCAAGAGATACGATACCCGAGATGATACCAATCACGATACCCTCAATAATGAATGGCCAACGAATGAACCAGTTGGTTGCACCAACTGCTTTCATGATGCTAATTTCAAGACGTCTGTTGTACATTGTTACACGTACTGTATTTGCGATAATGAAAAGGCTTACTGCGAGGAGCAAGATTATGATTCCAAGGCAGATGTAAGTAACACCTGTACGAACCTCTCTTACTTGACCTGCAAGATCACTATTACCACGTACGCTAAATACATTTTCTACTGTACCAAGCATCTTGAGAGCATTATCATAGTCAGAAAGTTCTGACATAGTTACTTTATAAGAGTCAGGCATTGGGTTTTCCTCAAGGCCTTCCAAAAGCAAAGCATCTTCGCCCATCTGCTTAAGTTGGGACTCATACGCCTCTGCCTTTGATACGAAATCTGCAGAGCCAACATTTGGAATCATTCTGATATCCTGGCCCGCTTTGTTTATCTGTTCCTCCGTAAGGTTATCGTTGAGATAAACCATGATTACGTTTTGATCCTCAACATTTTCAAGCATTGCATCAACATTTACAAAAAGCATTACTGCAATACCGATGAGTACCAAACAAGAAGTAAGTACAGCAATTGATGCAAGTGACATCAATCTGTTTGACCATACGTTACGGGCGCCCTCTTTTGTGAGGTAGCCAAGGTTAAAGGAGGTTTTACGTTTTGTTTTCTCAGCCATGATTAAACCTCCTTTGTATCTTCAAAGTACTTTGAATAATCAACGCCATCAATATTTGCAAAGGTGTTATCTGATGATGCAATATCTGCAAATGTTGTTGGTTGAGAGGCAGCCTTTGTGGCTGACTCAATAGCCGCGAGTTGTTCAAGGTACATTGATTGGTCAGGAGCAGCAACTGGAGCTGCTGGCGTATCCTGTGCCTGCTCCACATTGCGTGAAGAAGCAGGTACAGCACGAACAGCAGCAATCTTTGCTGCGATTTCTGATTGGATAGGATCCTCAACCTCGAGTTCAGGATCAGCCTCGATTGTAGGCTCGAGTTCAATTGCTGGTGTTGACTCTGCAACTGCAATTTCCATTTCTGCAACCTCGCTGATTGCTGGTGCAAGGTTGCCAGGATTTAATGTTTCATCCTCAAAAAGGGCCTCAACAGCAGCAGCTTTATCAGAGATTACAGGCTGGTCTGATGGCTGTTCAACTGGCTTGTATCCAGTTGTCTCATCATATGTGAGCGTGCCACCAGCAGCAGTATCAGAGATAACTGAACCATGGTCGATTACTACTATTCTATGGTTGAACTTCTTAACGAGCTCGTGCTCATGGGTTACCATGATAACGGTTGTGCCGTTCTCGTTAATATGGTTCAAAAGATCAACTATTTCATATGACATCTCCGGGTCGATGTTGCCAGTAGGCTCATCGGCGATGATAGTGTTAGCATTATTAACGAGTGCGCGAGCGAGTGCAACACGTTGTTGCTCACCACCAGAGATTTCATTTGGCATACTTCTTGACTTATTCTGAAGGCCAACAAGACTCAAAACGTATGGTACACGTTTCTTAATCTCCTTCTCATTGGCGCCAATAACACGCATAGCAAATGCTACGTTGTCATAAACAGTCATATTAGGAATAAGTCTAAAGTCCTGGAATACGATACCCATAGTACGACGGAAATAAGGAATCTCCTTATCAGTCATCCTTGTGAGATCGTAATTATTTATCATAATCGTGCCAGAAGTAGGAACTTCCTCACGCATTATCGTTTTTAGAAAAGTACTTTTACCCGAACCAGAAGCACCAACTATGAAGACAAACTCTCCTCTTTCAATCCTAAGATTGATATTCTTCAAAGCCTCTGTGCCGCTATCGTACTTTTTGTAAACGTTTTTAAATTCAATCACGTTTAACACGGCTCCTTTTACATAACAAAAGACTGTATTGGCATAGTGCTACCAATACAGTCTATAGTATACCATATTTAATAATAAATTGTAACAGTTTTGTAACCGAAAAACTAAATTTCGTGCTATTGCACAAAACCCAGCACTATATTTAGTGCTTAATTAGAATTTTGTAGGGTTACTATCAAGATATTTCTTAACCATCAAAGCTACTTTGAATACGATTGCATCATCAAACTCACGAAGATCAAGGCCTGTAAACTTCTTAATCTTTTCAAGTCTGTAAACAAGTGTGTTTCTGTGAACAAAGAGTTTACGTGATGTCTCAGACACATTCAAGTTGTTCTCAAAGAACTTCTGAATAGTAAAGAGGGTTTCCTGATCAAGGTTCTCAATTGAGCCCCTCTTGAATACTTCCTGAAGGAACATCTCGCAGAGTGTTGTAGGAAGCTGATAGATAAGACGAGCAATACCAAGATTGTCGTAACTAACAATATTCTTCTCGGTATCAAATACCTTACCAACCTCAAGAGCAACCTGTGCTTCCTTAAGTGAACGTGAAAGATCACGGATACCAACAACAGATGTACCGATACCAACAAGAGCGTTGCTATAGAACTCGGTGTTGAGAGCATCGCAAATTGAATGAGCGAGCTTCTCAAGATCCTTAGAATCAATATTGTTACGTACTTCCTTAACAAGAGCTATATCAGTTTCGTTAATGTTGATAACGAAGTCCTTGGTCTTGTCTGGGAAGAGATTTTGAATTACGTCAAATACAGATGCATCTTCATGTCCTGTAATTCTGATGAGAAGAACTACACGAGTTGCATCGTTATTGAAGCGAAGCTCACGTGCCTTAACATAGATATCACCAGGAAGGATGTTATCAAGGATAACATTCTTTACAAAATTACTTCTGTCGTATTTTTCATCATAGAACTGCTTAATGCTTGAAAGGGAAACGGAAAGAATTCTGGCATACTTCTCAGCAAGATCATCATCGCCAGAAACAAATACCGAATATTCATGGCGGAGATGAGAACCAAATGTAAGATAAGTTACCCCATCAAGACAAATAGCCTCATTTGTTGAAAAGATATCAGAAACGTTAACTTGAACCTGCTCTCCTATTTTTTCAAGCTCGCTACAAGATATGATTGAACCAGTTTCATCAACAACACCAACTGAACGATCAATGGCGTCGCGCATCTGATGAATGACTCCTTGGAATAATCTATTTGACATAAAATGCTCCCCTTTGTGCAATTTCAATAATCAACGTATTTTACATTTTACACAAGTATTTGTGAAAATGCAACGTTTTTTGCACGTTTTTTCATAAAAATTAACAACAGAAAGCACTCGATTAGTATAAATCGCATAAAAACAGAGGGTGTTTTTAGGTAGTTATTGCACCTATTTCCTCTTGTGTAATTTCACGACAAAATCCCTCTTTTAGGTCTATATCTAGTGGTAGACCGCCGATTTTCGTGCGTTTTAACACTAAAACCTTGTTCCCAACAGCGCCAAACATACGCTTAATTTGATGATATTTTCCCTCACAAATAATTATTTCAAAATTATTATTTTCTAGACGATTTATTTTTGCTGGGAGGCACTCATAACCATCTTTTAAAGTTATGCCCTGCTCAAGTATTTTGATATCTTCATCACTCAAAGGGTCCGCAAGTGTCGCAATATATGTCTTGCTCACATGACTCTTTGGCGAAAGGATTCTGTGTGCAAAATCACCATCATCTGTGATAAGGACAAAACCTGTCGTGTCAGCATCAAGACGACCAGCTGGAAACAAACCGTCACGATTTAGTTCGTCTGGAACTAAATCAAGTACGGTCTTGTGAGTCCTGTCGTCGGTCGCGCTGACAACGCCCTTCGGCTTGTTGAGCATAATATATATATGTTCCTTATATATAAAAGGTTTTCCACAAATAGAAATCTCCGACTTGCAATCAACTTGCAAGTCAGAGTCTTTCACAGTTTCCCCATTTACAACCACGAGACCCTGTCTTATTAACTTTTTAACATCGCTCCTGGAATACTTTCCCTGGGATGCTATAAGTCTGTCTAGTCTCATAATTCTATATTGTAGTTTGACTTCTCGTGAAGTGGTGGATCATCGTCAAAAGCGCTACCAAAATCATCATCAAGAGGAATATCTATTACCGATTGATGCACTATAAGGTCTGGCTCTGATTGTTTAATCGAAGCTGGCTTTTTCTTTGCTGGAGCAAAGCCAGTGTTTGATTGTTGCTGTGGCTTACGCTTTGCGTTTGCCTTTTTGCTCGCGTTTAGAAGGCTCTGTTGAAGAGTCCTGATTTCATCATAACTCTTGCCTATACGGTACTCAGCATCAACAACTATATCGTTTACATAAGCACCAGCGCTTGCTTTCAAGTCATGAGCCCACTTTTCAGCCGCCTTAACTTTTTCAGTTGATTTTTCCTCAGCTTCACTAAGCATACGCTGAGCATCATTCTTTGCAGACTCATAGTACTTGTCAGCCTCGGCCTTAATCCTATCGGCCTCGCTCTGAGCAACAACAACTATGTTCTCCTTAGAAGCAATACGCTCTGCCTCACGCTGAGCAGCAGCAATAAGCTCCTGCGCCTTAGCTTGAGTTGCACGCATGAGCTCCTCGGTTCTGCGATTAGTTTGAGCATCCATTTCCTTTGAACGCCTCTCAGCAGATTCCATAAGGTCACGGCTAATAATCTTGGAATCCTCAAGCGCTGCGCCAGCATCGCGCTTTGCTCGTTCCAAAATTTCACGACGCTCTGATGCAAGCAACTGTGCCTGCATAATTTCCTGTGGGAAATTAGCTCTAACGTCAGCAATAACTTCTTTTAAGGCTTCTACATCGACAGTTGCCCTGCTAGAGAAAGCCTTGCCCTTCGCTTCTGCGAGTATGTCTTCCATCTCGTCAAGAAGTTCTTCTATCGAAGCCATAAAATCAGTCCTTTCTTAAGTGATTTGCTATATCTTCTAAAACAGCGTCTGGTACGAATTCGCTTATGTCTCCTCCGTATTCAGCAATCTGTCGAATCAGGCTTGAACTTAAATACATGTTCTCTGCCCTAGTCGCAATAAACACTGTTTCAAGATTTGAATTCAATTTACGATTTGCTAGCGCTTGCTGGAACTCTGAGTCAAAGTCCGACAAGGCTCTAAGGCCCTTAACCAGCACCTTGATATCATGCTGTCTTGCATAATCAGCAACAAGGCCATCATAGACATCAACTGTTACATTTGGTAAATGTGCAGTTGCTTTTTTAAGAAGCGCCAGTCGCTCCTCAGGTGAGAAAGCATAATTGCCCATTTTATGATAGTTTGTCATAGCGACAACGACAACCTCATCAAACATCTCTGACGCACGTTCAATAATATCGATATGGCCGTTGGTCACTGGGTCAAAACTACCAGGACATATTGCTCTAATCATCCGAACTCTCCTCTTTCACCCTAAAAACGGTAAGCTTAATCTTGCCGTATTTATACTCACGTTTTTGATAGAATTTGCCAACCTCACTTGGAAGTGATTCTTCCTTAGAAGTCTCACAAATTATCACACCCGCATCTGACATACGCTCCACAAGTTTTGGCAAAGCCGACTCTATTAGTCCCTTGCCATAAGGTGGGTCCAAAAATGCGATGTCAAAGGTGTCCTTTGAAAAATCGAGGAAACCTAAGCTGTCCTCATTTTTTACAATTGCATTCTTTTGAAGTTTGGTATGCTCTAAATTTTCATTAATCACATTTATCGCAGCGCGACTTTGATCAATGAATATTGCGCTTGACGCACCACGGCTTAGAGCCTCAATACCAAGTTGACCAGAACCAGCGAATAAATCAAGTACCCTTGCACCCTCCACTTCAAACTGGATGATGCTAAAAATAGACTCCTTAACCTGGTCAGTTGTTGGGCGCACATCAAGTCCTTCTAGGGTCGTAAGTTTCATCCCACGAGCAGTTCCTGTAATGACTCTCATAACACGCCTCCTTAAAAAACAATTAATTATACCATTAAAAGTTGTATTTTGTAAACATCACTTCGTAAAATGATTTTTAATATTCACGGCGTCCTTTACAGAAATGCCCTTTACATTTGCAAGAGTGTCAATATCAGCTCTCTTAATCCTATCAAGCGTTTTGAATTCACGCCACAAAATTTCAGCTTTCTTTTGACCAATTCCCTCAATTGAAGTGAGTTCGCTCTGCTTTGCATTCTTTTGATGCTTTGCATGGTGGTACGAAATCGCAAAGCGGTGTACCTCCTCTTGTATCGCTGATACAAGAGTAAACACTTTGCGAGTTGCACTAATGGTAATCTCGCCACCATCCACTGCTATAGCACGAGTTTTATGCTTTTGATCCTTAACCATTCCAAAGACTGGAATGCTCAAATCATATGACTTTAAAACCTCTAGTGCTACATTTACCTGATTCTCTCCACCATCCATTAAAATGAGGTCAGGAAGACGTGGAAATTCATCGTCATTTTGATGGCTGAATCGGCGAGTCAAGACCTCGCGCATTGCGCCAAGGTCGTCACCGCCAGTGACATCATTTACGATGAATTTGCGGTATCCTGACTTGTACGGCGCGCCGTTTTTAAACACTACCATTCCACCAACAGTATCGGCGCCTGCCGTGTGGCTTATGTCGTACGACTCAATATATTCCGGAGCTTTTGAAAGGCCCAAAAGCTCACCTAGTTCAATAACAGCAGAATCCGCTTTGGACTTGGATTTTTTCTGTGCAAGTGCCTCGTAAGCATTATTTTTAGACATTGAAACAATGTCCATCTGGCGGCCCTTTTGCGGAACAAAGATGTCCACCTTGGTGCCTCTCAAGTCCGAGAGCCACTGTGTTAGCAAATCCATATCATCAGACTCGCCATCAAGTATCACCATTTTTGGTATGTTATCATGCGAGGAATAGAAGCGCTTAATCATCTCGCAGCGAGTATTTTCAAGTGTCTCATCAAGCTCTGTGAAATAGTTTATTGAGCCAGTTAACCTACCGTCAACAAACCGAAGTACATTGAAGCAAATTTCCTCATCATTACGCGCCAAAGCAAAGATATCTTTGGTGTCCGTTCCACTGAAAATAACCTGCTGTTTTTCAGTCAATCGCTTGATTGCATTGATGCGATCTCTGACCTCTGCAGCCTTTTCAAATTCAAGGTTTTCTGAGTACATTTCCATACGTGTTTCTAGCACCTTAATGTACTCCTTCGTTCCTCCCTTGAGGAACTCAATTGCATCATCAAGAGCAGCATCATATTCTGCCTTTTTCATCTTGCCAGCGCAAGGTGCTTTGCACTGATTCATGTGATAGTTAAGACAAGGTCTTGTCTTAGTTTTTACAGGAAAAGTTTTACCACACTGTGGAAGCTGAAAAATCTTGAGTGCAGCATCAAGTGATTCCTTGACAACAAAGCCACTTATATATGGTCCAATGTACGTAGCACCGTCATCTGAGCGCTGTTTTGCATTCTGAAGTCTGCGCCATGGCTCATTGGTTATCTTGATATATTTATAACCTTTGTCATCCTTTAAAAGGATGTTATATTTTGGCTTGTTTTGCTTAATTAAACTGCACTCTAAAACAAGTGCCTCATACTCAGATGCAGTCAAAATATGGTCGAAATCATATACGTTGTCAACCATACGGCGAACCTTTGTATTATGTCTATTTTGCGAGCCAAAATACTGGCTTACCCTGTTCTTTAAAAGCTTCGCCTTACCTATATATATTATTTCTCCCTTGTCGTTTTTCATGATATAAACACCAGGGAGCAAAGGCAAATGCATAGCTTTGTCTTTCAGATATTTAATTCTTGGATTTTGTGACTCCACTACACAATTCACCTCCATTTAACGACAAAAAGCACACCGCTATCACTAGCAGTGTGCTTCAATATACAAAAATGAAATATTACTCAGCAAAACCAGATTCTACGAGAGCTACTAATGCTTCAACAGCTTCCTCTTCGTCTGAACCGCCAGCCATGATGCGGATTTCTGTACCACCCATGATACCAAGTGAAAGAACACCAAGAAGGCTCTTAGCGTTTACTCTTCTCTCATCCTTCTCAACCCAGATTGATGACTTGAATTCATTTGCCTTCTGGATGAAGAAAGTTGCTGGACGAGCGTGAAGACCTACCTGATTTTGAACTTTAACGTCTTTTACGTACATAATATTTCCCTCACAATTTCCATTGTATTTTGATTTGACAACATTATAATCAACAAGAATACCTTCGTCAACGAAAAAAACTGCTTTTCTACTCTTTTAAATAAACTTCGTTATAGAGGTCAAAGTTCGACATATATAGGAGGTAATCTTTGGATAATTTTCACAGTTTTTTCTAGGTTAAAACTATTGCATTTAAATTGTGTTGTTAATTTTGCACAAATTTGTCATACATGTCTTGTCGCTTATTTTTGGTCACTTCGAGCGATTGTTCATACTGCCATTTACTAATATTCTCGTGGTGACCCGACAATAAAACCTCTGGAACCTCACGTCCCATCCACACAGGTGGACGTGTATATTGTGGGTATTCAAGAAGACCATCAAAATGGCTTTCTTTGCTAAACGCCTCATCATTCCTAAGGACACCAGGTAACATCCTGCAAATAGAATCAGTAAGTGCTAGCGCTGGAAGTTCACCGCCCGTTAAGACATAGTCGCCTATTGATATCTCCTCAGGCTTTAACTCATCAATTACTCTCTCGTCAATTCCTTCATAATGGCCACAGAGAATAGCAATCTTATCAAGCTTTGCAAGTTCCTTGACACGCTCCTGTGTTAAAGTCTTGCCCTGCGGAGTCATATATATGAGGTGGCATGGTTCCTCACCATTTTTGGTGAGATCCATAAAAGCGTCATAGATTGGTTGCGCTTGCATAATCATACCTGTGCCACCGCCATAAGGCATGTCATCTACATGATTATGCTTATCAGTTGAGTAATCACGGATATTGTGACAGTTAATCTCAACATGGCCTGCACTACGTGCACGGCCTATGATACTTTCAGAAAGTACCGCTTCGCACATCTCTGGAAAAAGGGTTAAAATATCAATCTTCACGTATCTCTTCCCCCTCATCAAAGATGCCTTTTATTGGGCGAATGTATGCTATATCATTTTCAACTTCGACCTTTTCAACAATACCTGGAACTGATGGAAGAAGGTACTCGCGGCCATCCTTGTCTTTAATCTGCCAGATATCCGACGCGCCTGTGTTAAGCACGTCACGAACAACACCGTACTCACGCGTATTATCATCCGCATCGACTACCTTGCATCCGATGAGTTCGGCTATGAAATAGTGGCCTTCCTCAAGTGGCGCGTCTTCGCGCCTTACATAGATAGTCTTGCCTCGCAAGGTATTGGCTTTATCAATGTCGTCAATACCGTCAAGAGTCAAGAGCATTATGTTGCCATGCGGACGCGCACCCAGAACCGTCATAGGTTCTGAACCGTTCTTTCCAAGATATACTGTTTTAAAACTTTTGAAAAACTCTGGCGAGTCGCACCAGTGCTGAACGCGAAGTTCACCGCGAACGCCATGTGTGCTTACAATCTTGCCGAGTTCTAGATATTTAAGTAGCATAACAAACACCCTAAAAATAGGTATAACAAGGCAGGCGAAGACAAAGCCCTCCGCCTGCCAAAGTTTATAAATTAATCAATTTCTACTGCTACGTGGGCATCATTCTTGTTAGCTGATGCACGCATAACTGTGCGGATAGCCTTAGCAATACGGCCCTGCTTACCAATAACACGTCCCATATCATCCTGGGCAACGTGAAGGTGGTAAACTGTAACACCGTTCTCGTTTGGCTCATCAACATCCACTGTGACTGCAGATGGATCATCTACAAGGCCCTGCGCAATTGAAATAAGTAATTCACGCATTAGTTATGGCCCTCCAATTATTTGATAGCTCCGCTCTTCTTAAGAAGTGCACGAACAGTATCAGTTGGCTGTGCGCCATTTGCCATCCACTGCTGAACCTTCTCTTCGTCAATCTTGATTACTGCTGGATCCTTAGTTGGATCATAGTAACCGATTTCCTCGATGAAACGACCATCACGTGGGAAACGTGAATCTGCTACTACTACACGATAGAAAGGAGCCTTCTTAGCGCCCATTCTTCTAAGTCTGATTTTTACTGCCATTTTAAAATTCCTCCAAGAAATTAAAATTTACTAAATTAAGTTGCATCGATTATAAGCCGAGAGCACTAAGGTCCATATTTGCAAGGTCATTTGGATTCATGTTCTTTGTCATCCTCTTCATAGCCTTACGGGACTGTTTACTGTTCATTTGCTTAAACATCTTTTGCATCTGCCTATACTGAGCGAGAAGTCTGTTAACATCCTCAACTGTTTGTCCGCAACCAGCAGCGATGCGCTTTTTGCGCGAACCATTGATAATGTCAGGCTTTTCTCTCTCCCCTGGCGTCATTGACTGGATAATAGCTTGAAGTCTATCAAACTGTTTCTCGTCAACCTCTATATCTTTCGCCTGCTTGCTAAGACCTGGAATCATTCCAAGCAAGTCTTGCATAGGTCCGAGTTTTCTAACCTGTTGCAAGTTTACAAGAAGGTCGTTAAGATCAAACTTGTTTTTGCGAAGCTTTTTCTCAAGTTCTATTGCAGTCTGTTCATCGAACTCCTGCTCAGCTTTCTCGATAAGGGAGAGCACGTCGCCCATTCCGAGAATTCTGGATGCCATTCGGTCTGGGTGGAAGACGTCAAGGTCATCAATCTTCTCACCTGTGCCGACAAACTTGATTGGCTTGCCAGTGATTGCTCTTGCTGAAAGAGCAGCACCACCTCTGGTGTCGCCGTCAAGCTTGGTGAGTACCAAACCATCAAGACCAAGATCATCATTAAATGTCTGTGCGACATTAACTGCATCCTGACCTGTCATTGCGTCGACAACAAGAAGGATTTCATGTGGATGAACTTCCGCTTTAATGTTGCGAAGCTCTTCCATAAGCTGTTCATCTATATGTAAACGGCCTGCGGTATCAAGGAATACATAATCATAGCCCTGATCCTTTGCAAGCTTTACAGCTTCTTTTGCAATAACGACTGGGTTGTCCTGTCCCATTTCAAATACTGGAACACCAACCTGTTCACCAAGCACCTGCAACTGCTTGATAGCAGCAGGCCTGTAAACGTCGCAGGCTACAAGCAACGGCCTGTGGTTTTCACCCTTTAGCCTCTTGGCTATCTTGGCACAGTGCGTTGTTTTACCTGAACCTTGGAGACCACACATCATGACAATCGTTGGCGGATGCTGTGCGATTGTAAGTCTTGTCTGTGTGCCACCCATGAGCTCGGTGAGCTCTTCATTTACTATCTTGATAACCATTTGGGCTGGAGTTAAGCTCTTCATAACCTCAGCGCCAATAGCTCGTTCTGTTACTGCATTTGTAAAGTCTTTTGCGACTTTATAACTTACGTCCGCTTCAAGCAAAGCAAGGCGAACTTCACGCATGGCTTCCTTAACATCAGCGTCAGTTAAGGAACCTTTGCTCCTCAGTCTAGAAAACGCAGCTTCTAGACGGTCGGATAAGCCTTCAAATGCCATTCTACTGCCCTCTAAACTTCCTCATTATTGAGTGTCTGTGCGATAAGTTTAATTCTGACTACTGCGTCATTGATCTCTCTTGAAAGACCAGTTCTCATATTAGATTCGTTTATCTCATCTGCACAAACAAGGATTTCATCAAGTCCTGCTCTGACTTCTTCAAAACGCTTTGCAAGACCTAGGCGCTCTTCCATTTCAAAAAGCTGTCCTTCAGCACGTTTAATTGCATCGCGAACTCCCTGACGAGTAATGCCTTCGTTTTCAGCAATCTCTGATAAAGACAAATCGTCATTGTAATAATATTCGATAAAGGCTTTTTGTTTCTCTGTTAACATGTCGCCATAAAAGTCGAGCAAGATGTTAATAACTTCGAAATTCTTTGCCACCGAAGAAACGCCCCCTAATATCCCCAAATTTGTGTAAAGGTGATTTCTTTACACTTGCCTATTATAAATATAGGTCAACTAGAAGTCAAGCAAAAAATGCGTAGTTATAAGAAAAATTTACAGTTTTTACAAGCCACCTTTTGACCAATCACAACATATTGTGTAAAGCGTCAAAGTTTTACACAATTCACCTTTGACCTTACCAAAATTATCATTTATAATTAATTACATTAAATTAAGTGTCGGAGGTGGTCAAAACGCATATCGAAACAGATGGTATTGTAATCAAAGAACAAAGCGTTGGTGAAACTGACCGCCTTATCACAGTGCTCACATCAAAATATGGTCTTATTCGCGCATTCGTTAGTGGCGCGAAAACCATAAAAAACAAAAATCTGGCCGGCACTTGTCTTTTGGCCTACTCAGATTTTGTTTTTTATAAGAGCGCCGATGCGTACAATGTCAATTCCGCAATCGAAAAAGAGATATTTTTCGATTTGCGCCAAAACATTGACAATCTTAGCATCGCATTCTATCTCGCCGAGCTCTTTGGCGAACTCGCGCCAGAAACTGCCGAATGCGAGGATCTATTAAAGCTACTACTCAATTCAATCTACCTTCTCTCAAAAAATAAGGTAAACGCTCTACAAGTTAAGTCTGTTGCTGAGCTTCGCAGCATTGCAATGTCTGGCTATGCGCCAAACCTTATCGCTTGCGAGGAATGTGGCGCATTCGAATCTGACCCTATGTACTTTGATATCAAAAACGGCAATCTCCATTGCAAGGACTGCGTCGTTGGAGAATCGCCAAGTGATGACGGCATACCACAAACTAGTACCGAATATGTATCAATGGGGCTTTGTGCATGGCAACTTCCAATCTCAATTAGCACAGTAACAGCTATGCGTCACATAATCTACAGTGAGCCTAAAAAAATCTTTGATTTCAAGCTCACTGACAGCGCTCAGCTTGAGCTCACTACCGTAACTGAAAGTTACGCGCTCGAGCATACCGATAGGCATTTCAAAACACTGGATTTTTATAAAAGTTTACAGGGAATATAAAAACTGGCTTCAAGTTGAAGCCAGTTTTCTTTTATCCTATTTTAATGTAACGATGGTTACACCATCTTCTCCTTCACCATATACGCCAAGGCGGAATTCCTTGACATGGTTATTCTTGGACAGGTATTGCTTAACAGCCTTGCGAAGTACTCCTGTTCCTTTACCGTGAATAACAGTAAATGTATCAATACCAGAACGAAGTTGTAAATCAAGGAACCTATCAAGAGTTGGTATCGCCTCATCAGAGGCCATACCACGGAGGTCAACGGATGTCTCGACCTTCATATCAAGCTTAGAAGTAATGCTCTTGCTTGTAGAACGATTGGCACTGCGTTGTCCCTTGGTTGCCTCCTTTTTCATCTTGCCTTCTAAGAGGCGAAGATTTGAAAGTGGCGTCTTGCTCTTAATAATACCAGCTGTTACTTCAACAAGTCCCTTCTTGTCTGGAAGCGCAGTAACTGTCGCCGTTGTACCAAGGTCAGCAATAACAACTGTATCACCAATGACTAAGTCACGTGGGAGCTCATAGTCCTCATCTTGAGCCAGTGCAATAATTGGATTTGTAATATCATCAAGTGTTCCTTGATGCTTTTTAATCGTCGCTTTCGCATCAGCTGAAAGCTGTGAGAGATCTTTTGAAGACTTCTGTTCCTTTTTAAGTTTATCAAGGTCATCAAGGAAGTAGGCAGCCTCTCGCTTTGCAGCCTCAACTATCTTCATAGCCTCCGAGCGCGCTTTTTCAATCTCCTCATTTTTGAGACGCTCAACACTATTTCTAAGTTCCTCGGCCTTTTCCTTTTCCTCCTGCGCCTTGGCTGAGAGTTCACTTGCACGTTCGTGCTCGCTCTCCATCGCCGCACGTGAGGATTCAAGTTTTTCGATTACATCTTCGAACTTGGTGTTTTCAGATGAGACAAGTTCACGTGCATGATCAACTACTTCTGTTGGCATACCAAGTCTCTCGGAAATAGCAAAAGCATTTGAACGACCAGGTGCACCAATAAGGAGTCTGTATGTTGGCGAAAGTGTATCAACGTCAAACTCACAGCACGCGTTTTCAACGCGAGGTGTGTCAAGCGCATATGCCTTAAGCTCAGCATAGTGCGTTGTTGCTGCAATCTTGGCGCCCTTTTGGCTTAGATGCTCAAGCACTGAAATAGCAAGGGCTGCGCCCTCTATAGGGTCAGTGCCCGCTCCAAGCTCATCGATAAGCGCCAAGGTGCTGTCATCAGCGCGCTTGATAATATCAACGATATTGGTCATATGAGCAGAGAAGGTTGAGAGCGATTGCTCAATGCTCTGGTCATCACCTATATCAGCAAATACATTTTTAAAGATAGCCATCTTGCTGTTATCAGCTGTTGGAATCATAAGTCCTGATGCTGCCATAACAGAGAGCAGACCAACTGTCTTGATTGATACTGTCTTACCGCCTGTGTTAGGACCGGTGATTACAAGTGTATCAAATTCCTCGCCAAGACGAATGTCAGTGGCGACAACTTTTTTAGGGTCGATAAGTGGGTGTCTTGCCTTTTTAAGTTCAATGATGCCCTCATCATTGAGTATCGGCTCTGATGCCTTCATATCATAAGCAAGGTTTGCCTTGGCAAAGATAAAGTTTAAAAGTACAGCTGCTTCGTATGAGCGCTTAATCTCCTCATACAAATCACCAACCATACTCGAGAGTTCTGCGAGTATTCGCTCAATCTCATCGCGTTCCTTAGACTGGAGAACGCGGATTTCGTTGTTTGCATCAACAACTGACATTGGCTCTATAAATACTGTTGCGCCACTGTCTGATGTATCTTGAACAACGCCCGCAACTTCACCCTTGTGTTCGCGCTTTACTGGAACAACATAACGACCATTTCTCATAGTGATAATTGCATCCTGCAAAGCAGTAGCATAATGACCAGAATGAATTATATGATCAAGTTGCTCACGTATCTTGTTCTCCTGACGATGGAGCTGCTTCCTTATCTCAGCAAGTTCAGGCGACGCATTGTCTGCCATCTCCTCCTCTGAGAGGATGCATGTATAAATCCTATCCTCCACACTCCTGTGTGGAATAAGGGCATTAAAATACCTGTTAAGAGAGGTCTCAACACTTTCGCACTGGTTATACCACTCACGAAGCGCGCGTACTGTCCTCAGTGTTGACGCGCAATCAAGCAAATCCTTCATTGAAAGGATACTACCACTGTTTGCTATGTGGAGTAGGTTGTTAACGTTTTTAAGGCCACCAAACGATGGACCGCCAAACTTCGCAAGGAGCACATAGGCATCAACCGTCTCAGAAAGAAGCTTCTGGGCAGATACTAAATCCTTGCAAGGCTTTAAATTCATAGCCATATCAAAAGCATCAGAACAAGATGTCTGTGCCGCAAGGCGTTCAAGTATTGAGTTGAAGTCAAGTGCAGTTAAGTGTTTATCCATTATTCGTTATCCAATCCAAAGTTGTGTATAAGTCCTTCCCTATCGCGCCAACCTTCCTTTACCTTAACCCAGCATTGAAGGTTTATGTGGCAGTCAAAGAACTTTTCCATATCCTGGCGCGCATAGGTTGAAACCTTTTTAAGCATTGCGCCGTTCTTGCCAATAATAATTCCCTTATGTGATTCGCGCTCGCAGTAAATTATTGCCTCAATATCAAGGATGTCCGAGTCATCACGCTCGCGCATCTTTTCAATTGATACTGCAACGCCATGTGGAACCTCTTTATCAAGAAGTCGCAATAACTTCTCGCGAATTATCTCGCCCGCAATTACACGCTCCGGCTGGTCCGTCAAAGTATCGTCTGGGAAGAAGTGTACAGATGGTTGAGCGAGGTTCTCGAGCTCATCGAGAAGTTCCTCAACAGCTATACCCTTCACAGCCGATATTGGAACGATAGCCGTAAAGTCGTAGAGCGGGACAAACTCATTAATTCGCGCAAGTATTGCGGTCATATCTTTGAGCATATCTATCTTGTTAATTGCCAGTATTACTGGAATATCGAGTTTTTTAAACTTCTCAATAAGTTCAAACTCACCCGGCTTGATGTCACCTTCTGCTTCGACAACAAAGAGGCAGGCATCAACGCCACCTATGCTGTCTGTCACAGCGCGCACCATATTTTCACCGAGTTTGTTCTTTGGTCTGTGGTAACCAGGCGTATCGGTGAATACAAGTTGACAGGCGCCCCTTGTGAGGACGCCCATTATTTTCGTTCTAGTTGTTTGTGGTTTTGATGAAACAATAGCAATCTTCTGACCAAGTATCTGATTAAGCAATGACGACTTACCGACATTTGGACATCCTACAATTGCAATAAACGCTGTAGTGGTGTTCATTAATTATTCTCCCATGTAATAGCTTCCATCACGTTTGAGGCCGAGCTCTGTCAAAGCCTGCTCCTCTTTTTCACGCATATGAAGGAGCTCAAGTCCACCGTTCTCATGATCATATCCAAGAAGGTGAAGCATTGAATGTACAGTGAGGTAACCTACCTCACGCTGGAGGCTATGGCCATAGCGTTCAGCCTGTTCAATAGCCTTTTCGAGTGAAATTACAATATCACCAAGTTGAGCCTCACCAGTGTCAAGGTTGATGTCATATACACCGTCCACGCCAAGTGGGAAAGAGAGAACATCGGTCTCGCTATCAATATTTCTATGTTGCTTGTTAAGCTCATGAATTTGCTCGTTGTCAACCAAGGTTACAGATACTTCAGCATCTCCCTCAAATTCTTCCATTGTAAGGACTGCTGTGCAACAACGGCGAATAAGCATGCGAAGTCCTTTTGGAACCTTCACGACTTTTTGCTCGTTTTCAATGACAACTTTAGTTTTATTTGCCATGGTGCCTGCCCTCCGTTTTTTCCGCATACCTTTCGTATGCTTTTACAATTTCTTGTACGAGATGGTGACGAACTACATCACGTTCATCGAATTTAACGGTTGTTATGCCTTCGATATTTTTAAGAATTTTGGTAACCTCAACTAGACCAGATTTTTTACCACCTGGTAAATCTATTTGAGTTACGTCGCCTGTGATAACCGCTTTTGATCCATTGCCAAGACGAGTCAAGAACATCTTCATCTGTTCAGATGTAGTGTTCTGTGCTTCATCTAGGATGATGAAACTCTCATCAAGTGTGCGTCCACGCATATAAGCAAGTGGAGCCACTTCAATTACTCCACGCTCCATTTGGCGCTGGAACCCCTCGGCGCCAAACATCTCAAATAGAGCGTCATAAAGTGGGCGCAGATAAGGGTCAACCTTTTGCTGAAGATCGCCCGGCAAGAAGCCGAGGCTCTCGCCTGCTTCTACCGCTGGGCGAGTTAAAATGATGCGATTTACCTCCTTGGCCTTAAAAGCCTTGACTGCCATTGCAACGGCAAGATATGTCTTGCCTGTGCCGGCAGGGCCAATGCCAAAGACAACTGTGTTGTCTGAAATCGCATCAATGTATTTTCGCTGGCCAAGTGTCTTGGCCTTGATTGGCTTGCCACTTGCGGTGATGCAAATGCAGTCAGACATGAACTTTTGTAGCTCAGCATCCTGGCCCGACTTGGTCATATCAATAACATAACGTACATTTTGCTCGTTGAGTTCCTCCCCTTTTGAAAGCAAGGAAAAGAGACCATCAATAGCCTTGGATGCTGCATCCACAGCATCGTCGTCGCCTGTTACCTTGATAACATCACCACGTGTAATAACAGTTACACCGTATTCACTCTCCAGTATCTTGATGTTCTCATCAAGACTGCCAAAGAGACCTAATACATTTTCAAAATTATCAAAATGTAGTTCACGTTCTGCCATTACTTTTTGCCTTTCCGATAATTATACATATGACATTATAATAGATTTTATATAAAAAGTTAATGGACATTTTAGCTAAATTTCACAGAAAAATTTGGTCACTTATCAAAAAGTGTCCAATTAAAACGTTTCCTTGTAAACCGCCCCCTTTAATGTTAGAATATTTAAGATAAATTTTCCTAGAGGAGATACGCTGTGAAGAAATTATTTAAAGAAGACATCACCCCAGCATGTGAATATTGCAAACACGGCCGCTTAACACCAGATGCAACAGGTGTGCTCTGCGTTAAAAACGGTATTATGCTCCCACATTCGACATGCAAATCCTTTAAATACGATGCGTTAAAGCGCAGGCCAAAAAAGCATCTTCAAATCTTTTCAGATTTCTCTGAGGACGAATTCAAGCTATAAGGAGTTTACAATGTCAAATTTTAAACCATTCAAGGCTGTACGCCCTTTACCTGCCTATGCAGATCGCGTTGCTGCTTTACCTTATGACGTTATGACAAGTGATGAAGCAAGAGAGATGGTTATTGATAACCCACACTCTTTCCTTCACGTGGACAAGGCTGAGATTGATTTGCCACTCGGCACTGACCTCTACAGCGAAGAAGTATATGCAAAAGCTGCAGAAAACTTAAATGATTTCGAAACCTATGAGATTATGAAGCAGGACAGATATGACTGCTACTACATCTACGAGCAGACCTGGCAAGGTCGTACTCAAACCGGCGTTGTTGGATGCGCATCAATTGATGAATACATAAATGGCAAAATTAAAAAGCACGAGCTCACTCGTGCCGATAAGGAAGCAGACCGTATCCATCACGTTGATACATGCAACGCAAATACTGGTCCTATCTTCCTCACATATAAAGGAAGCGATGAGATTAACAAGCTCATCGACATCTATGAAAAGACAAATATGCCTGTTTATGACTTTACATCAACTGGTGATGTTCACAACCGCGTTTGGGTTGTAAACAACGATCAAGGTGTATGTGATAAATTTAGAGCAGCATTCGAAAGCGTTGATGCTTTCTACATTGCTGATGGCCATCACAGATGTGCTTCAGCTGTAAAGGTTGGTCAAAAACGTCGCGAGGAAAACCCAGGCTACACAGGTGATGAGGAATTCAATTACTTCCTCGCTATTGCCTTTCCAAAGGAACAGCTTCGCATCCTTGACTACAACCGTGTTATAAAGGACTTAAACGGTCTTTCAAAAGAGGACTTCTTGAAAGCTGTCAATGAGAAGTTTGTCATCGAGACAACAACGGCACTTGAACCATTTGCACCAGATGCCCGTCACAGCTTTGGTATGTTCCTTTGTGGCAAGTGGTACAAGCTCACTGCAAAGGACGGTACATTTGACGAAGATGACCCAGTTAAGTCACTTGATGTATCTATCCTTCAGGACAACCTCATCTCTCCTGTTCTTGGAATAGACGACCCAAGAACAGACAAGAGAATCGACTTTGTCGGTGGCATTCGCGGAATTGGCGAACTCGAGCGCCGTTGCAATGAGGATATGGAACTTGCGTTCTCAATGTTCCCTACCTCTCTTGACGAGCTCATCAAAATTGCCGATGCCGGTGCGCTCATGCCACCTAAATCAACTTGGTTCGAGCCAAAGCTCCTTTCAGGACTTTTCATTCACAAGTTATAATCAAAATAAAAGCTCTCAAGGCAAACGCCTTGAGAGCTTAATTTTTATCACTTATGGAGCATCAGTTGCAGCGATTCCAACATTTGAATTGCTCTTTGAACCAACTTCGTGATTTACCTCTGTTACTCTGTACTTGTCAGTAACAACATTATTAACCTTAGTAACACGATAGTTCTCACGAATCTCATGTGTTCTTACTGTTGGGTCTGGAGCTATGTATTCAGCTCTTTCCTTCTCCTCATAAATGCCATCCCAACCGTTCTTCAAAAAGTCGATCATGCCATCAACTGCTGAACTACAGCCTGAAAAAGTAAATGCCATCATAGCAGCAAGTAATACAGCGATTACGCGTGATTTAACATTCTTCATATTGAAACCTCCATACGTTTCTTATAAATACAGTAAGATTCTATCACAAAGCAACTCAAAAGTCGAGTATTTTTGGCACGCCTGGCCGGAGTCGAACCGGCGACAGCCTAGCGTCGGAGGCTAGTGCTCTATCCACTGAGCTACAGGCGCACATTTACGAGCGATAGTATATCATAAAACAAGGCCCACGGCAAATGCCGTGGGCCATAAGAATTATCGCAAATTATTAGTCTTCTCTTTTCTTAGCTGTTGTAACAAATGCAGCTGCAGCAATCATTGCTACTGTGCCACATACTACGAGGCCAGCATCGCCTGTATTAGCGATAGTCTCTGTAGCGCCATCAGCGTTTGCAAGAGCACCAAGAGGTGTTTCATCAGTAAGAGTCATATTCTCGCCATCTGAATCAGTATTGCCAGTAGGAGTTACATCCTGAGCAACTGTCTCTTCGATTTCCTTTGCTGTGTCCTCAATTGGATCAACATCTTTTTCTGTTGGGTCAACTGGTGTTGGATCAGCCTTGTCGCAACCCTTGCAGAGCTTAGCAAGGAGGTCCTTGATAAGAGCGATGAGGTCGCACTGTGGAAGGTTGATGTTAAGAGCACCAAGAAGTGCTGCAAAATCAGGAAGTGTGATTGTCTTGCCAGCCTTGATGAAATCAAGAATACCGTTCAAGATGCAGCAGTCGCATGATGGAAGACCAATCATACCAAAGATGAGTTCAAGGTCAGGAAGAGCGATTGTGCCAGCCTTAATCTTGCCAAGGAGGTCAAGAAGGAAGCAGTCATCAAGTTTGCAACCTGGGAGAAGCTTTGCAAAGAGAGCCTTAAGACCAGCAAGGTCAAGACCCTTGCATCCAAGACCATTGAGAAGGTTTAGAAGAGCTGAAATGTCAAGTGATGGAAGTGAGATTGATGGAATAACGATATCAGCACCACCCTTGAGCATGTCAAGAAGTCCCTTAATAAGTGCACAGTCAATACCAGCAATGCCACAACCAGCAAGAAGGTTCTTGATGAAGTCACAGTCAATCTTACCAGCCTTGATTGTTGGAAGAAGTGAGCTGAGGAAACCAAGATCAATTGGGCAACCCTTTGGAAGAAGAGCTGCTACGAGACCCTTAAGGCCATCAAGTGAAAGTGATGGGTTTAAGAGACCCTTGATAAGGTTTGTAAGAGCAGCACAATCAAGTGTACCAAAGTCAATAGCGATTGGAAGGATTGCAGCGCCACCACCGATTACTGCTGGAATAGCAATACCGAACTTAGCGAACAAGCTTGCAAGGTCCATAGAACCATCAACAAGGCCAAGAACAACCTTCATGAGACCAAGGAAGTCAGCTGCGTTGCAGCACTTGCAGAGGTCACAATCATCAAAGATTGTGTTTACAACCTTGAGAAGGTCAGCTGCGCAAAGACCAGAACCAGCGAATCCCTTGAGCATAGCGATGAGAGCATCGCGGTTGATTGCTGCAGGAACCTTAGCAGCCTTGATAAGTGCATCAGCGATGTCACAGATAGCTGGAGCATCGCAAACCTTAAGGTCAGTGATAAGGTGGATAGCGTCAACGAAATCGTCAATGCCGATACCAGCCTTAGCAAGACACTTGATACCATCGATAGCAAGGTCTACTTCACAACCAAGCAATTTGCCAGCACCCTTGAGAGCCGCCTTTGTAAGGCCGCCACCAATTGGGCCATCTGTTACTTTTAAGTCTGTCATAATGTGTACAACATCAACGATAGCAGCGATTGCTGAGTAAGCAGAAGCTGTTGAAGCAAACATGCTGATTGACATTGTAAGAACGAGTACGAGAGCAATGATCTTTGTAATCATCTTTTTCATCGTGTGTTCCTCCCCTAATAATTTGATAATTTTTTAACCGTGAGTAAGTATATATGGAAGTTGTTTCTAAATTGTGAACAACTTCACAATTGGGGAAACTTTGTAGGAATGCATATTATTTGCCAATTTGTTCGCTTTTTTTGTACATTTTGACAACAAAACGCCGCCAGTTCGCATACTGACGGCGTTATTTACCATACGATAATAAATGTTACTTCACAAATTTCTTGCGTGTGAATACAAATGCGATACCAGAAACAGCAGTAATTGTTACGAAAATACCGTACAAATCGTCTCCTGTGTTCATAATTACTTCATTTTCTGTTCCAATTTTCGAGCCTAGTTATATCCTTTTCCCTTAATCGCGTTCCAGCGAGTTTCCTTGGAACGCTTGTTAGCTTTTGGTCCGTAGTAAAGAATGAACAATTTCTTAGAAGTGGACCTCCTAAACTTAATTGGTTTATGGAAATCATTGCCGTAACAAACGGCCAAGTAGAGTTCTGATTTAAACTCACTTGCGAAGTCACTATCAAGTGCACGTGGAAAATAAGAGCAAAATACCTTCTTATTTTCAAGTGACTTGATGAGTTCTTCAAGTGTCTCGATGTACTGATTAAGTGGGAGCGCGGAAGGTAAGAGCTCTATGCCAAGAGGAGTAACAACATCGCCTACTATGGCGAGTTTGTTGCTCTCGTCAATAAAGCATATACTACCGCGCGTATGTGATGGAGTCTCCATCACTTTGATTGTGCGGCCACCGAGGTCGAATCCCTTTTCAAGTTCCGCTTTTGTCAAAGCGGTGAACACTGGCTCCTTTTCCGTGTCGTGGCCTGCACGTCCTGTGAGTTTAACAAAATATCTTGTAATTTTGTTAAATGTTTTAGCAAGTTTCAAATCCTCTTTTGAAACTTTGACCTCATCAAACTGACCCGCTCCACCAACGACACCAGGGTGTCCATGGGTGCAGACAACAATTAGTGGTTTGTCAGTCAGTTCCTTAGCCTTATCAATAAGGCTTCCTATTCCAAGGCCTGTATCAACAAGCAATGCCTTGTGCTTACCAATAAATAGGTATGATTGAAATACATAATCGGCGGATAACCTATAGGTGTTATCCGCTATTTTATATGATGTTCCGAATTCAGTTAACTTATCACGAAGCTTTTTAGAAGTTGCTATTTTTCTAGCACCCGACTTCAAAGCATTAACTGTGGCATTCTTTACATCAGTTTTAAGTTTTGATTTTCCATTTGTATACCACTCTGGTGGCGCTGGCCAATCGGCCTCCGCCCATGAGCGATCATAATCTATTTCTGGAAATTTCATAACTCACCTTAATCTTTGTATCCTATTATTCTTCTATAGTTATTTAGGTATTCGCCACTAACGATATCCTTCCACCACTTTTGATTTTCAAGATACCATTTTACTGTTTCCTCTATTCCCTTATCAAATGAGGTCTCTGGAGTCCATCCAAGTTCTCGTTCAATCTTGCTTGCATCTATCGCATAGCGAAGGTCGTGCCCTGGTCTGTCAGTTACATATTCAATCAAGTCCTCTGACTTGCCAAGGGCTTTGAGCACAGTCTTTACAACATCAATATTGGCACGCTCATTGTGACCACCAATGTTGTATACCTCTCCTACCGTACCCTTGTGAATAATCAAATCAATTGCCTTGCAATGATCAAGTACGTGAAGCCAGTCACGTACGTTGAGGCCCTCACCATATACTGGAACCTTCTCATCATTCATTGCTTTTGAAATCATAAGAGGGATGAGTTTCTCTGGATACTGGAAGCGGCCGTAGTTGTTTGAGCAACGCGAAATAGTAACAGGCACGCCATAGGTACGATAGTAAGCAAGGCAGAGCAAATCAGCAGATGCCTTGGAAGTTGAATAAGGTGACGATGTGTGGATAGGGGTCTCCTCTGTAAAGAAGAGGTCAGGCCTATCAAGTGGGAGGTCACCATAAACTTCATCAGTAGACACCTGATGGAAACGCTTGCCATCACCAAACTTGCGGAAGGCATCAAGCAATACGCTTGTGCCAATAAAGTTTGTGGTCAAGAACTCCTCTGGCGAATCTATTGACCTATCAACGTGTGATTCTGCTGCAAAGTTTACAACTATATCTATATCTTCATTATCGAAAAGTCTATACATCATAGACCTATCTCTAATATCTGCTTTAAAAAATCTAAAGCGAGGATTTGGAATGAGTGGTTCAAGTGTTGCAAGGTTTCCTGCATATGAAAGAGAATCCACACAGAGAATCTCAACATCCTTGTGCGCATCAAGCATATAGTAAATAAAGTTACTACCAATGAAACCTGCGCCACCAGTTACAAGTATTTTTTCCATAATTAAAACTCCTCATTAATTGGCATTGTTGCGCGAGCATTAAGGTCCAATGATGCTCTGCGTCCTGCCATGAACTCGTAGTATCCTTGCGCGCCAACCATAGCGGCATTATCTCCACAAAGTTTTAGCTCTGGCATAAAGAGTTCAAAGCCATTTCTCTTGCAGCAATCGTCCATCCTTGCGCGAAGTACAGAATTGGCTGAAACACCGCCAGCTAAAACTATTTTTTTATACCCAAATTCTTTCGCAGCCTTTTCCGTATTCTCAACGAGACACTTTACAACTGCATTTATTACGGATGCGCCCATATCGGCAACATCCACAGACTCTCCCTTTTGTTCACAGTTGTGAACTGTGTTGATTACAAAAGTCTTGAGTCCCGAGAAACTAAAGTCATATGGCGCACCCTCAACGTGTGGATGTGGCATCTTGTACGCCTGTGGGTTGCCATCTTTTGCCTCCCTATCTAGGTTAAGTCCACCTGGATATGGAAGTCCCAATGTACGAGCAGATTTATCCATACACTCGCCTGCTGCATCATCTCTTGTGCAACCAATAATGTTGTAATCCGTATAAGACTTAACTTCTACCAAATGTGTGTGACCACCGGATACAACCAGTGCTAAGAATGGTGGTTTTAAATCAAGAGAGGTCAAGTAGTTTGATGCAATATGAGAGCGAAGGTGATGAACTGGTACAAGTGGCTTGTCATACTTAAGGGCAAGGCCCTTGGCAAAGTTAACTCCGACAAGCAATGCGCCGATGAGACCTGGCGCTGCTGTCACAGCAATTGCATCAATGTCATCCATTGTGCAGCCAGCGTCAAGTAGCGCCTGCTCGGTGATTTTAGATATGGCTTCAGCGTGCCTACGAGATGCTATCTCAGGCACTACACCACCATATAATTTGTGTTCCTCAACCTGCGACGCGATAACAGATGACAGCACTACTCTGCCATCCTCAACGACAGCTGTCGCTGTCTCGTCACAAGAACTCTCAATTGCTAAAACCTTCATTTAAAACCTCTTAGTCATGATGAGTGCATCCTCATCAGGATCTCTGTAAAATTTTGGCCTTATCCCATCGGATTCAAAGCCATATTTTTTATAAATATTGATAGCTTCCACATTTGAAAGCCTTACCTCAAGTGTAATAAAAGACGCTCCGTTTGCCTGCGCATTAGACACAGCGCGCTTTACAAGTGCGCTGCCCACTCCCTGCTTGCGGCAGGATGGCAATACTGCGACGTTCGTCACAAAGCACTCATCGCGCACCATATATGTGCCGATGTAACCGATGACCTTGTCAGCGTCATCGAGCGCAACAAAGAAATATGCATCTGGGTTGTTAAAATTTGACTCAATGCCTTCCCTGTTCCAAGGGTGTGCAAAACAAGCCTCTTCAACCAAGACCACCGAGTCGATATGAATTGATGACAATGATACTATCTTCATTAGCCTTTTGCCTCATACCAAGATTTTCCAATATGTGCATCTGAAAGAAGTTTCACCTTGAGTGCACATGCATTTTCCATTTCTTCTTTTACAATATCGCACACCTTATCAGCAATATCATCACGCGCCTCAACAATAAGTTCATCGTGAACCTGCATAATGAGTTTTGCATCAAGGTCCTCAAGAGCTAAACGGTTATAAACCTTAATCATCGCAATCTTGATGATGTCAGCTGCTGTGCCTTGGATTGGAGCGTTTCTTGCAACACGCTCGCCAAAGGCACGAAGCATATGGTTGGATGATGTGAGTTCTGGCAAATAGCGACGACGCTCATAGAGTGTCTTAACAAAGCCATTTGCCTTTGCTTGCTCGATTACGTTCTTCATATAGTTGTCTACGCCCGAGAAGTTCTCAAGGTAACCAGCAATATAATCCTGTGCTTCTGCCCTTGTAACACCGATATCTTTTGCAAGAGAGAAAGCACCAATGCCATAAACAATGCCAAAGTTTACAGCCTTGGACCTGCTTCGCATCACAGATGTAACCTCTGAAAGTGGCACCTTAAACACCTGCGACGCAGTAACCCTGTGGATATCCTCTCCGCTTTCAAACGCCTTGATCATATTGGCATCATCTGCCATATGAGCAAGTACGCGAAGTTCAATCTGTGAGTAGTCGGCATCGATAAGCGTATATCCTTCCTTGGCTACAAAGAACTTGCGAAGTTCAGAGCCAAGTGGTTTCCTTACAGGAATATTCTGAAGATTTGGCTCAGTTGAAGATATACGGCCTGTCCTAGTCTCCTTTTGATTGAGCGTGGAATGAATCCTTCCATCCTCTGCGATACAAGCAACAAGGCCATCACAGTAAGTAGACTTGAGTTTTTGAACCATACGGTACTCAAGGATGTCAGCGACTACTGGATAGTCAACTGCAAGTTCCTCCAAGACGTCTGCGGATGTCGAATAGCCACTCTTGGTCTTTTTCTTTGCTGGTATACCCATCTTTTCAAAGAGGGCCTCGCCAAGTTGCTTAGGTGAATTGAGGTTAAACTCAAATCCACATGCATCATATATCTTGCGTGTCATTTCATCGACACGCGCACCAATTACTTCACCGTATTCAAGAAGTCCCGCTTTATCAACAAGAAAACCTACATGTTCCATTGAAGCTAATACTTCTGCAAGTGAAATCTCAAGTGCCAACAAATCAGCCTGATTGTTATTATCTATCTGTGCCATCAATTTCTCGATAAGCACGTCATATGATCCACATGCATATTCCTCAAGCAAACGGTCTACACTGTAGTCATTTGCAGAAGGATTCAAAATATATGCAGCAAGAGATGCATCAAAAACAATTCCTAAAACTGTAAATTCGTTTTTAAAGCCATAGGCATAAACCGACTTGGAATCTGCCACGTATTTCTTGATTTTACTATCCTTAAGGGCATCTGCCACCTCATCATAAACCGAAGTGGAGCATGATGAAATGTACAAATCTCCCTTGTCTGTAAAGTAATATTCCTTTACATCAACCTGTTTTGCTTCAGTTTTTTCTACATTTTCAGCACGCAAGCCTAACGCATCTATCATCTTGAACATTTCAAGAGATGCCAAAAGGCGCGTAGCTGCGTCCTTGTCACCCTCACCAATCAAATATGACGACAAGTTTGTATCAATTGGAGTTTCAAGGCAGATTGTACCAAGTGTGCGTGAGAGATATGCATTATCCTTATCAGCAGCAAGCTTTTGCTTAACACCTGGTTTAATATCAAGCGATTCTAAGTTCTCATAAATATTGTCTATGCTCTCAAAGCGAGCAATCAAATCCTGTGCTGTCTTTTCACCCACGCCAGCAACACCTGGGATACAGTCAGAGGCGTCACCTTGCAACGCCTTGATATCTATCATCTGGAGTGGTGTGACGCCGTATGTATCCTTGATATACTCTGGCGTGCAACGCGTAACTGTTGTCTTGCCCATCTTGGTAGATGGCAACAGTACAGTTACGTTATCGCGAACGAGCTGGAAACTATCCCTGTCGCCCGTCGCAATAAAGCACTCGTCGTCAGCTCCACAAGCTGCCGACAGCGTGCCCAAAATATCATCAGCTTCATATCCTTCAAGCTCAACACATTTGTATCCAAGTAACGTCAACAGTTCCTTAAGTGTTGGCATCTGTTCTGCAAGTTCTGGCGGCATACCATGCCTATTTGCCTTGTAGCCGTCATACATCTTATGACGGAACGTTGGAGCGCGTAAATCAAAAGCAATAGCAACAGCATCAGGAGAAGTCTCTGCCTTAACCTTTTCGAGTATAGACAGGAATCCATAGATACCATTAGTAAACCTACCATCCTTCGTGGTAAGTAACTTAATACCGTAAAATGCACGGTTTACTATGCTGTTGCCATCAATAACTAAAAGCTTCATAATTCGCCTCCAAATATAACACTTTATTTTATCATATTATATTAATTATTAAAAGCAATAATTAAAGCCAAGAGCACACCGCCCCTGGCTTAAATTTTATAACTTAAAAGTATTCAAGTACTTTTTCTGCTCATCGGTTATACGATAACTCTCACGAGCTTTTTGTATTGTCTTGTTATGCGCCCACTTATCAAGCCGTTGCTTTTCAATATAAGGAACGGTTGCATCCCACTGCTTTGTAAGTGAAGTAGCAAAGAACCATGCAATCATCATGTTAACATAGTATTCTTCACTTTTAACTGCTGCTGGAATCTCAAGATATTCTGCTTTGAAATCATCGTCAAGAAAATGTGTTTGAAGCATCTCAATGCCAAAACGACAAGTATATGTATCACTTGATTTAGTCCAGCGTTTTATTTCCTTAAGCAGTTCTTCTTTGTGCTTTTTAAACACCTTAGGTGACATTATGTCGCATACTGCCCAGTTATCTACATACGGCAAAAACAAATCAAGTCTTTTGATAACTTCATCATAATCTTTCATTTCGGAAAGAAGCAATCCGTGAAGCATATTTTCATCATAGTACTCATGAGGAAGTGTATTTAAGAACTCCTCACAGTATGGATCTTTTATAAGTTCTTTTGCCAACTTGCGAACGAGTGGTACTCGCACACCTATAAAGCTTTCTCTTGGTACAGTTGGTGTGAGTTTTGCTTGAAAATCAGCATATTCTTTATCCTGTAACTCAAACAGTCTTTTTTGAAAATTCGTCATACTAAATCCTTTACACTAAAATCTTTATTTGATGTAAACATTATAACATTTTATTGACATTTAAAAATTATTTTTTTACCATCTTATGAGGAAGTGATTTACTATGAATCTTGAATTATACAATATGATTTTCAAAAGAAAGTCGTTTCACAAATTTCCAAATAGCCAACCTTGGATAGTTGATGATAAAGATGAAGAGAAAATTCTCATTGCTAGATACAATTTGAAACGAGGATAATTAAATGAAATTTGTAATTCAAAGGGTAACGCATGCAAGCGTTACGGTAGATGAAAAAGTAATTGGTGAAATAGGTAAAGGTTTCTTGGTTCTTATTGGTGTTTCGGATGGTGATACTCGTGAGATTGCTGATAAGATGATTCATAAAATGGTAGGCCTTCGCATTTTTGATGATGAAAATGGCAAGACTAACTTGTCACTTGATCAGGTTGGTGGCTCACTCCTTTTGGTATCTCAGTTTACTCTTTATGCTAATTGTAAGAAGGGATTCCGACCTTCGTTTATTGAAGCAGGTGCTCCTGATTTTGCTAATGAAATGTATGAGTATATAATTAGCGAATGCAAAAAGTCTGTACCTATTGTAGAGACAGGTAGTTTTGGCGCTGATATGAAAGTTGACTTGCTAAATGATGGTCCGTTTACCATAGTACTTGATAGTAAAGACATAATGTAAAATTAAAGCCAGGGGCGGTGCGGCCCCTGGCTTTTTCTTGAAATAGAAGTAATTTCAAGCTATACTGTTTGTGTGATTGGGTTTTGGGAATTCCTATTGAAAGGAGGACCCTATTAATGTGCATATACGATATTATATCGTTGTGCAAAGATGACTCAATTATAGTAACAGAGCATTTCTTGACGAGATGTAAAGAGAGAAACATCACATATGCAGAAGCAAAAGAAGCAATTGTCAATGGGACGATAATTGAAATTTATGAAAATGCATATCCATATCCTAGTTGTTTGATATTAGGTTATACTTTTCAGAATCGTGTTCTTCATATTGTTGTTGCTGTTACAGAAAACAAGTTGTGGTTCATTACTGTGTATGAGCCATCTTTAAACAATTGGCAACCTGATTTTAAAAATAGAAAGGAATGATATTATGAATAGTTGCGCATTATGCAATGGCGTATTAGAAGAAACAAAAACTAATTATATGGCAGATTTAAATGGCAAGTTTATCATAATAAAGAATGTTCCTTGCTATAAATGTAGCCAATGCGGTGAAGTTTCTTATTCTGGCGAAGTTGTTACGAGAATAGAAAGTATTCTTGAGACACTAAAAGATGCGCTAAATGAAGTTACAGTAGTAGAGTATGCTGCATAATAAGAAGCCAGGGGCGGTGCGGCCCCTGGCTTTGCTTTTATTTTGTGGTGTAGATGTCGATAGCGGCTTTGGCAAAAGCTGCTGTACCCTCTCCTCCGGCATTATCGATATTGGTTTTGAAACGTTCATCTTCTACATACATAAGGCCTAAGGATTTAAATACCTCCTTGGAGCAAGTGTAGTAATGGTCTGTGATGAAAGCTCTAATAGCAGCAACTTTGTTTTGAACTTCATCCGATGCAGGGTCTTGGTCTTTGAGTGCACCAAGCTGTGCGAAAAGCTTTAAGAAGTCTGCGCCATACTGATTCATCTCATCCTCAGTTGTGTTCTTGGAGCGCTCCTCAAACTCCTTGTATTCCTTTGTGTCTCCCCATTTTTCTTTTACTTCTAACATATACTTGTTCAACCCATGCTTATTACAATAGCTATAGAGTATTCCTTTCTTTCTAAATTTAAAACGAGCCTCGGCCGGGCCCTCTGGATAGAGTTTCTTCATCTCAAAGTTATCGCCATTGACATAGGCGATGAATGAGATGTAATGGTCCTTGGACATTGGATGATTGATGGTTACATACATCTCATCCTCTACGTGTTCAACACTAAAGGAGTGAGTTTCGTCAGCCTCCTCTGGTTCAAGTACTGGAAGGTTGATTCCGCAACAGGATACCATTATGTTGCCTGTGCTGTGAATTACATTGCCACAGATTGGGCAAACGTAAATCTTGGAGCGAAGCATATTGCCACTGATATTAGTATTTTTAATCTCTTGGCCAGAGAGAAGTTCTGCAACAGTAATTCCAAGTGCCTCACTGAGCGGTTCAAGCAAAGTGATGTCTGGAAGTCCTCTACCTGTCTCCCACTTTGATATGGTTTTATCGGATACACCAACCATATTTCCAAGTTCAAGTTGAGTCAGTGCGCGTTCTTCACGAAGTCGTTTAATTGTGGCGCCTGTTACGTATTGGTTCAAAGGAATCGCCTCCCATGTGCTAATACTAGCATTTTGGGAGGCGACTTTTCAACCTACGTTTAGTAGAGTTAGTTTTCAATCAATTCAAAGCGATATTTCTGTTCGACATCTGGATACTTATCATGATCCACTTCAGACAAGAACATATCAAGTGAACGAACCCAAAGCGAACCATCACCATAGAGTTTGCGATATACAACAATTGTCTCCTCTGTCTCAGAGTCCTTGGCAAGTTCCTCTACTAAGTAGTAATTGCCTTTAAAGTGTCTATAAATACCATGTACTTTAATCTCTCGCATTGATAACCCCTTCTTTTTGTTTAATGAATATGGTAATATATTAGCATATCTTTGATACTTTAGGTAGAAAATTATGTTTATTGGAAATGTAGAAATCAAAGACAAAGCGTTCTTGGCTCCCATGGCGGGAGTAGCCGACAGGGCGTTTCGAGAGCTTTGTCTGTCATATGGCGCTGCTGGCGTAACATCTGAAATGGTGTCAGCAAAAGGCTTTACCATGGGAGACCGCAAATCAAAGGACCTCCTTAGGCTTTCAGATATTGAACACCCAGCAGCAGTACAGATTTTTGGCGATGACCCAACCATATTGGCAAAAGCAGCAGTCAATGCGCTCGAATTTGCGCCCGACTGGATCGATATCAATATGGGTTGTCCTGCTCCAAAAATCGCAGGCAACGGTGGCGGCGCATCTCTGATGAAAGACCCAGTGCTCGCGCAGGACATTGCACGTGCAGTTGTCAGCGCCGTTTCAATTCCAGTTACAGTTAAATTTAGAACTGGATGGGATGCCGAGCACGTCAACTGTGTTGAATTTGCAAAGCGTATGGAAGATGTCGGAGTTGCCGCTGTAACAGTTCATGGCCGAACCAAGGAGCAGATGTATGCACCTGGTATCAACTATGATGCCATCGCTGCAGTAAAGCAGGCCGTGTCTATACCAGTAATCGGCAACGGCGACATAGTTGATGGCCCAACGGCTGCTGCTATGATTGAACGCACAGGCTGCGATGCTGTCGCAGTAGGTCGTGGCGCACAAGGCAGACCTTGGGTTTTCCACCAAATCAATTCATACCTTTCCCCCGAACTTAGGATTGTTCCAGAGCCACCGATGGCTGAAATAATGCGTGTAATGATAAAGCACGTCGAAACAATCTGTGAGTACAAGGGTGAAAAAGTCGGAATGAAAGAGGCCCGCAAACACGCCGCTTGGTATATCAAAGGTGTACGTGGCGCCGCATCGTTTAGAAAAGAAATAGGAATGCTCTCATCAATGGAAGAACTTGAGAGACTGGCAATCAGCGTTATTGAGGCGGAGAAATCAAATGGATAAAGACTTCATAAAATTATATGTTGCTGATGTAAGCGTTTTTGAAGATGAAGCGCTTTATAATGAAGCATTTGCAAATGTTTCCACAACGCGTCATTTCAAAATAAAATCACTGCGCTTTGCAAGGGACAAGCGTCTCTCACTCGGCGCAGAGTGCCTTATAAGACTGGCGCTTTCAAATGAAGGCAGAACTGATTTTGAATATTTCTATGACTCAAACGGTAAGCCATATATCAAAGGTGGATTATTCATCAATTGGTCTCACTCAGGCAAAATAGCTATTTGTGCCATATCAAATAATCCTGTTGGTTGTGATGTAGAATTCATAAAATCAGCAAAATTTAACCTTGCAAAGAAATACTTCACAAAAGCAGAGAATGCTTTGCTTGAAAACGACGCAGATACGATGTTTTACCGCATTTGGACTGCAAAGGAAAGTTTCATAAAATTCACTGGTTTAGGCCTAAGACAATCCCTAAAAACTTTCGAAGTTGATTTAAGTAAAGGTCAAATACTTTTCAGTGATAGAACTTATCGCCTAAGTGAGTTCGATTTAGATGGCCAATACAGATGCTGTGTATGCTCTTTGATCGACGCACCTACTGAACTTATCAAAGTTGATTTGAGCAAAATTTAATGCCGAGGATTTCCTCGGCATTCTTTATTTTATATTAAAAAGTGTCTTTGCATTTTGATTTGTAATATCGCACACTTGTTGTGGCATGAGATTCTTAATTTCTGCTATCTTTTCTGCAACAAAAGAGATGAGACTTGAATCATTACGCTCACCACGATGTGGTGTAGGCGCCATATAAGGGCAATCCGTCTCAAGAAGAATTCTCTCAATTGGTAGCGCTTCTACTACTTCTACGGCCTTTCTGGCGTTTTTAAATGTGACTACACCACCAACGCCAATGTACATTCCAAGTTTAACGTACTCGAGCGCCATTTCCCTAGAGCCTGAGAAACAGTGGATAACACCACGAGGCCTAAGCTGCTTAATAATATTAAACGTATCCTCATGCGCGTCCCTATCATGAACTATGACTGGAAGGTCAAGTTCATTTGCGAGCTCAATCTGACGACAAAAGAGATCTATCTGATCCTCTCGTGGAGCGCCATCATCATAGTGATAATCAAGGCCTATCTCGCCTACTGCAACCGCTTTTGGTTCGCTTGCGAGAAGGTCTTTTATTACATCCAAATCGCCTTTTCGCTCCTCACCTATGTCCTCTGGGTGAAAACCCAAAGCCGCATAGATATAGTCATATTGTTGCGCAAGCTTTAAACTGCGGTACGAAGACACAAGGTCCGTACCACAGGTGATTACATGACTTACGCCCTTAGTTGTAAGAAGACCGAGAACTTCCTCTCGGTCTTCCAAAAAGGCTTCGTCATCATAATGTGCATGAGTGTCGAAGATATTATTCATTAGCGGAATTTTGCTCCTGTTTCAAAGTCATCTACAAAGAGTACCTTGGCACCACCATCTGCTGTATCAGCAGCAATAATCATACCTTGGCTCTCAACACCACAGAGTGTTGCAGGCTTTAAGTTTGCAACTACAACTACCTTGTGACCAATGAGGTCCTCTGGTGTATACCACTGGGCAATTCCAGATGCAACTGTACGCTCGCCCTCACCGTCGTCCAAAGTAAGCTTCAAAAGCTTCTTTGCACGTGGAATTGGCTCGCAAGCCTTAACTTCTGCTACGCGAAGCTCCACCTTGGCAAAGTCATCGATTGCTATCTGAGGAAGGCCAACAATACCAACCTTTTCGTTGTTTGCCTTCTCAGCTGCTGCGGCCTTTGCCTGGCGCTCTGCAACAGTCTTCATCATCTCTTCTTTGTCAACACGAGCAAAGAGAGGTGTTGGCTCATTTACCTTGATACCAGCATCTAATGTGCCCCAAGTATTAAGGGTTGCATAGTCATTACCATTAGCATTTGTCTGCTCAAAAATCTTGTCAGATGTATCTGGCATAAATGGCTTAATCATAATGCCGAGGAAACGGATAGCCTCTATGAGGTTATAGAGAACTGTGCCAAGGCGAGCCTTCTGTGACTCATCCTTTGCAAGTGCCCAAGGTGCTGTCTCATCGATATATTTGTTAGCGCGCTTTGCAATACCGAGGATTGTGTCAAGTGAATCAGCAATACGATATTCCTTGAGCAAGTCCTCTACACGAAGCACTGCCTCAATACAAGTCTTTTTAAGGTCCTCATCAAACTCGCCAGGACATGATGGCTCTTGGATAACGCCATCAAAGTACTTGTTTGTCATAGCGATTGTACGGTTAACAAGGTTACCGATTGTATTTGCAAGGTCTGAATTGTAACGCTCAATCATTGTATCGTAAGTGATAGAGCCGTCAGACGCATATGGCATCTCTGAAAGTAAGTAGTAACGAACAGCGTCTACGCCAAAGAGGTCAACAAGGTCGTCAGCATAGATAATGTTACCTCTTGACTTGCTCATCTTGTCCTCACCAAAGAGGAGCCATGGATGACCAAATACTTGCTTTGGCAATGGCTCGCCGAGTGCCATAAGCATAATTGGCCAATAGATTGTATGGAATCTTACGATGTCCTTACCAATAATATGTACATTTGCAGGCCAAAGCTTCTTATAGAGGTCAGATGAACCATCTGGGTCATAACCAATTGCTGTGATATAGTTTGAAAGTGCATCAATCCAAACATAGATAACGTGCTTGTCATCAAATGTTACTGGGATACCCCACTTAAATGAAGTACGTGAAACGCAGAGGTCCTGAAGGCCTGGCTTAATAAAGTTGTTAAGCATTTCCTTCTTACGTGCTTCTGGATAGATAAACTTGTCATTATTCTCGATATATTCCTCAAGTTGCTTTTGATACTTTGAAAGCTTTAAGAAATATGCCTCTTCCTTTGCAGGCTTTACTTCGCGTCCACAGTCAGGACATTTGCCATCAACGAGCTGAGATTCAGTCCAAAAAGACTCACAAGGTGTGCAATAGAGACCCTCGTACTCACTCTTATAGATGTCGCCCTGGTCATAGAGCTTTTTGAAAATCTTCTGTACAACACGCTCATGGTCAGCGTCAGTTGTACGGATGAATTTATCATAGGTTGTATTGAGAAGATCGCAGATTTCACGAATTTCACCTGCTACTTTGTCAACGTACTCCTTTGGAGAAACGCCAGCAGCATTTGCATATTCCTCAATCTTCTGTCCGTGCTCATCAGTTCCTGTAAGGAAGAATACATCAAAGCCCTGCATTCGCTTGTACCTCGCAAGTGCGTCGGTCATAACGATTTCATAGGTGTTACCTATGTGTGGCTTACGGCTTGTGTAAGCTATGGCTGTGGTAATATAGTATTTCTCTTTATCTGCCACGTCCATTCCTCCTTTTAATATAATAACTTAAACATTTTAGCACAAAAAAAATAAACTGCCAACATAAATTGACAGTTTAAATCAAAAATAAATATTAGCCCTTCTGTGCTACGAAAACATCAGCGAGCCCGTCGCCGTTTTCCTTTGCAGCAGTGCCATCAACCATTTCATTCATGCTAAATGAAATCTCAAGTTCGCGAAGATATTGATCACGAGAGTCCTTTTCTTCTTTTGCAAAAGACTCCCATTGTTTTTTCATTTTCTTAAGTTCCTTGTCCTCGCTGATTGCTTCGCTTTCAGCAAAAGTGAGCTTGCCTCGCTCGTCCATAAATGATTCACTCCCTATACTAAGACGCCCTTATGCAAATATTAACATTTTAATAATATATAGTCAAGCAATTTACATCTGTCCATTAAATGGTTATAATCATATGTGTATTAAAAACGTAAGGAGATTGATTTTATGGCAAATAAATACCCAACAATATTACTCCATGGCTTTATGGGGTTCGGCGAAGGTGACTGGATTCATGATTACATGCTTGAATACTGGGGCTTCAAGTTTTTCTGGAACAAGAAGCATAATGTAATCCCATACCTCAAGAAAAAGGGTTATGAAATCTACAACCCACCTCTTGGCCCATGGAACTCTGCATGGGACCGTTGCTGCCTCCTCTATGCTTATTTAATGGGCGGCACAGTTGACTATGGTAAAGCACACTCAGAAAAGTATGGTCACGCACGTTATGGCCGTACATACCCAGGCGTACTTAAGGACTGGGGAAAGCCAGGCAATCATGCCAAGATTAACATCGTTGGTCACAGCCTTGGCGGATCATTCGTTATCGCATTTTCAGACATGCTTATGAACGGCTCAGCTGAGGAACGTGCTTGCACACCAGAAGATGAACTTTCACCACTCTTCAAGGGCGGCCAAGGCGACCTTCTTCACACTGTTACAACACTTGCTGGTGTTAACAACGGTACAACAATGGCTTCCAAGCTTATGGAAGGCAACGGCTATCAAAAGATTATGAAGGGCGTATGCTACGGCGTTGGTACAATCGGTCGCATGGGTCTCGTTACTCACTTCTGGGATCAGAGACTTGACCAGTGGAACGTTACAGCAAATCCTGAAAACAAGCCAAAATTCCTCCACATTGCAAAGCCAGATGAATATCGTGACGGCGCAATTGCTTACTCAAAATGCAAGCAAGATAATGTTGGTTGGGAAATGACTCTTGAGTTCCAGGCAGAGGCCAACAAGGACAGAAAGCCAAATCCTAACACATATTACTTCGCTTATGTTGGCGAAGCATCAGAGCCAAAGGCAAACGGTAACCACAAGCCTGTATGGAATGCTATGAACTTTGTACCTTGGGGTGCAGGTTGGCTCACAGGTAGCGCTTGGTCTGACGAAATGGCAAAGGTTTATCCAGAGCATTCAGATAAAGCTGAATGGCTTTCAAACGATGGCTTTGTAAACGTACTTGGTCAGCGCGCTCCATTCAATGCTCCACAGGAAGAATTCGAAAAAGGCAAGGAGCTCAAACCAGGTATGTGGTACAACATGCCAACACAGCATCAGTGCCATCTTTCTTGGAACGGCGCTCATATTTCAAAAGAACAGTTCTTTGATTACATGGACGACATGTTTGAGCGTAACGCTAACCTTCCTGGTTAACGGTAAAGCAAAAGAGGTTCGGTTTAAACCGAACCTCTTATTTTTTTACTTAAACAAGCCAACAATTACGTCAACCAGTCCATATGAGAGTGCAGCAACAATAATACCTGCAATTGCAACACCAACAGCGATTACCTTAAATGCCTTTTTATTATCCATATTAAGGAATGCTGCAACAAGTGAACCTGTCCAACCGCCTGTGCCTGGAAGTGGGATCGCAACAAATGCCATAAGTCCCCACTCTTCCCACTTGGACTCTTTTGCCCTCATCTCGTCAGCCTTTTTCTGACCACGATTTTCAAGCCAGTCAATAAAGCCCTTGAAAATTTTGAAGTTTCCAAGCCAATGAAGAAGTTTCTTAACAAACATCAAAAGCAATGGAATTGGAAGCATATTACCAATATAGCAAACTATCATTGCCGGAATCAGTGGCAAATGAAGTATGTACGCTGCAATGAGGCCTCCACGAAGTTCCAAAATTGGAAGACATGAAATAAAGAAAACGATTAGATAGTTTACAAATGTACCGCCATCAGTACCAAAAAAGTTAACCAGGGTGTTAGCAAGTGATTCTGCCATAACTACTCCTCTTACTCAACGAGGCCCTTTGAAATAAGGAAATCGCGAGCATCTGTTAATATTTTCTTGTCATTTTCAAACTTAAGTCGCTTCATAACAGAGTCATAGTTGAGCCAAGAGTAATCCTCTATTTCAGCTTCTTGGATTTTTGTATTAGTATCCACTGTGCTGGCAACATAGATGTTTACCATTTTTTCAACTCTGCCCTGAATTAAATAATCAGAAGTAGCCATAAATCCATCGATGATATCGATGTGAAGTCCAGTTTCTTCTAATACTTCGCGGCGCGCAGTGTCCTCATCGGTCTCGCCGAGCTCGACATGTCCCTTTGGGAAGCTCCAGTGGGCGCTACGTTTGTTTTTAATAACAAGGTACCTGTATTCATCATTTATCTTACGATAAACGATAGCGCCACAGGAGCGCTCATAAAGACATGTAATGCTCGATGGGCCGAAGAATTCGAGCGCCGCATTAATGTCATGAATGATGAACCTTTTGCTCTTTGGAGCAACAAGGTAATAAGTTTCGCCGTTTTTTTCACAAGTCGCATTAACTCTACCATCAAAGATGGCAACGGGATGATTAATGCCAAGGACAAACGCCTTAAGCGTTCTACGTCCGCTTGAGGTCACGAGGTCAATCTCACCATAATTCAGTTTATATACGATTCCATTATCATCTACTGAATTAATTGGGGTTGTTACTCGTACCCTGACAAATTTGCCAAGCATAACAATACCCTCCGATAGCGCGTACGCGCTGTAGACAATTTGGGTTTATTATACTCTTAATATAGTGACCATACAAGAATTATTTTTTGCGCTGTTCAAGATATTCAATGAAGCCCAAAATAAGTTCCTTACCTTCATCATCGATAAAGTCAATTTTGCTAAGTCTCTCCTTAGCTCTCTTGTAGTGGAACACCATCTTATCGTGCGCAAATTTAAAGGCACCAGTCCTATTAAAGATGTCCTGAACTGCCTTAACGCCACTGGCGTCAATCTTGTTGTCGCCGTAGAACTTGTTAAGTTCTGCGAGTGCAGGCTCGTCGTTTGCCTTGACATAGGCATAAAGGAAAGTCTGCTTGTACTCGGCAACATCAGCGCCAACGTCCTTACCAAGGACATCCTGGTCGGCATAAATGCCGAGCAAATCGTCCTGGATTTGGAAAGCAAGACCAGTATCAAGCATAACGTCAGATACAGCCTGCGTCTGTTCCTCTGTTGCACCAGCAAGTATCATACCAAGCACAATTGGGCCCATAGTTGTGTAATAAGCTGTCTTGAGTGTAGCAAGATTCTCAATTACAACAAATGGGTCTGTGTGCAATGGACTCTGCACTGGAATTTGATCCTTATATCTCTCAGAAAATGGAACAACAACATCCATTATTCCGCCTTCAACAGTTTTGATAACCATTTGGTTATATTCCTTTAAAAGGCGATAAATATTAGGATTGCTAGAATAAGCATTAAGAAGCTTGTTATAAGCCTCATAAAGTCCTACATAGCCAAGGGCAACAGACACGCCGTTTACAAGGTCCTTCATGACATCTGGGCTGTCCTCAAGTATCTTGGCATTTGTAATATTAAATTCATTGAAAATCCTAACATGAGTTGTCTCCTTGCCACGGCGTGTGTTGCCATGGTCAAGAAGGTCATCATGAATCAGGATTGATGACTGAAAAATTTCAAGTGACATAGCAAGGTCATCTGAATATTCAATGTCCTGCTCGCCCTTTGAGATGTAGTATCCCATATTGGCAAGAACGCCGCGAAGCATCTTGCCACCTGAATTAATATGGGTAAAATACGACATCGATTTCGTAAATCCTTCAGGCGCTTCTTGAAGCATTGTCTTGTTGAAAAAGTCTATCTTTGAATCAAGTCGTGGATAGTTTTGCTCAAGGAAATTATTAAAGGTGTCAATTGCGCTCATACTAACCTACTCTCACACCTCTAATGGTGATTTTACCAATCATTGGAACATTTACTTCGCCTGTGCAATGTACGCCCTCAAAGCTTATCTTGCCCTCGATATCACCGAGGTTAAGCATTGGTACTTGAGCACGCACCTTCAAAGTATTGCCCTCTTCTACTGTGTTTACGAGATTAATAGCTGGCGTTATACCAAAACCGCTTGCGTCAACTGTAAATTCGTATTTCCCGTTGTTGTCAGAAATAGTCAAAATTGGTTGAACTTTAAGCATCGGAATTGAGACATCTAATTGCCATTTTCCAAGTCCTATCATCTTACTTCCTCCTTATCATTTAACCAAACAAACTCATCTGGCTACTCTCTGGGATTCCTTGTAAAGAGCCCATTTCTTTGAGTGCTGTTACTACAGCAGATGAGATTCCCGAACGCCTTTGAAGGTCATCAATTGAGAGGTATGCGCCCTCTCCATCATCCTTTGCCTTCTCGAGTGAGGTGGCAGCAGATGCGCCGAGACCTTTTATCGATGTAAATGCAAGGCGTATCTTGTTATCCTCAATTGTATAAACTGTCGCCTTGGATTTATAGAGATCAACTGGCAAAAATTCTATGCCACGAGCAATCATTTCGAGCAGCACTTGAAGGCAAGCATATTCATCCTCATCCTTCTTGTTTCGCTCTGTGCCTTTTGCCATAATGGCATTCATTTTGCCTTTGATGAAATCCGTACCTGAAAGTATTGCCGTGGCATCAATATCACCGCCACGAACTGTGAGGTAGGTTGCATAGTACTCAATTGGTTTGTAAAGCTTGTACCAAGCAAGACGAAGAGCTGCTGATACATAAGCTGCAGCATGAGCCTTAGGGAACATGTACTTAATTTTATAGCAAGAAGCAATGTACCAATCCGGAACATTGTTATCCTTCATTGCCTTGACATGATCCTCCGTTAAGAGCTTGGTTGCTTTGCCCTTTCGCACTATCTCCATAATCTTGAATGCCATATCTGGCTCAAGACCATAGTGCATAAGACCTACCATAATATTATCACGGGTACCAATAACCTCAGAAATTGTGCAGGTGCCATTGTGAATAAGTTCCTGCGCATTTCCAAGCCATACGTCAGTACCGTGGGACAAGCCTGAAATCTGGAGAAGATCCGAGAAGTTCTTAGGCTTACATTCCATGAGCATGCCTCTAACAAAGCTTGTGCCCATCTCAGGAATTGAGAGTGTACCTGTTTCACACTCTATATCCTCTGCTGTGACACCAAGTGGTTCTGGACTCGTAAAGAGTTCATAGAGCTTTGGATCACAGATATCAACATCCATTACTGGGATGCCCGTCGCATCCTCAAGATACTTATACATCGTCGGAACATCGTGTCCGAGGTTATCAAGTTTGAGTATCGTATCGTGAAGGAAATGGAAGTCGAAGTGTGTCGTCATCATTCCCTTGTCAGCATCATCGGCAGGATATTGAACAGCCGTAAAGTCGTATACATCATAGTCATTTGGAACAACAACCATGCCACCAGGATGCTGGCCGGTTGTACGCTTAACTCCTGTACAACCATCCGTCAGGCGCTGAACCTCAGCTGAGTTGGCAACGAGGCCTTTTTCCTCGAGATACTTTCGAGCATAGCCGAAAGCAGTCTTGTCTGCAACGGTAGCAACCGTGCCGGCTTTGAACACGTGGTCCTCGCCAAAGAGCTCGATTGTGTAGCGATGTGCACGCGATTGATACTCACCCGAGAAGTTTAAGTCGATATCTGGCGACTTGTCGCCCTTGAAACCTAGGAAGGTTTCAAATGGGATATCATGTCCATCTCGTACCATCGGCGTGCCACACTCTGGGCAATCCTTTGGCGGGAGGTCATATCCGGAACCAACTTCACCATTTAAGAAAAACTCGGTGTGTTTACATTCCTTATTTGGACATCTATAGTGAGGAGCCAGTGGATTTACCTCTGAAATACCGGAGGCATTGGCAACAAATGATGAACCAACAGATCCACGGGAGCCAACATGGTAACCATGCTCCTCTGAGTTGTATACAAGTTTCTGCGCAATCATATAGAGTACGGCGAAACCGTTTTTGATAATTGAATCAAGTTCCTTAGAAAGTCTTGCAGCGACATACTCTGGAACTGGGTCACCATAGAGTTCGCGAGCCCTGTTCCAGCAGAGGTCCTGAAGTTCCTGTTCAGCACCATCGATAGATGGTGGGAAGTTGCCTGCAGGTACAGGACGTATTGTCTCGACCATATCAGCAATCTTGTTTGGATAGTCAATAACAACTCTGTGAGCCATCTCCTGACCAAGGTAGGAGAATTCTTCAAGCATTTCAGACGTTGTCTTGAAGTAAAGAGGTGCTTGCATATCGGCATCGCGATAGCCTTGACCTGCTTGCAAAATGGAACGGTACTTTGCATCCTCTGGATCAAGGAAATGTACGTCGCCTGTTGCAACACACATCTTGCCAGCATCAATTGAAAGAGCAAGAATACGTCTGTTAACATCCTCAAGCTCGCGCATCGAGTTATATCTTGGAGGGACTTGTATCTCCTGTTTGGTTGCCTTGTCCTTCTCATAAGTTGGGCGAAGCTTAAATGCATTATTACCAAGAGGCTGGATTTCCATGTAATCATAGAAATCAACAAGTTCCTTTATTCTCTCCTCAGGCTCACCATCCTCTATCGCACGATAGAGTTCGCCTGCTTCACAAGCAGAGCCTATGAGGAGTCCCTCGCGGTGCTCGATGAGATCTGATTTAAGTGTTATTGGTCTATAGTGAAAATGCTCAGTATGAGCCTTTGATACAAGTTTATAAAGGTTCTTAAGGCCAGTGTTATTGAGCACCAAAATAATTTGGTGATATGTGTGAGATTGGTGATCCTTGATACTTTTTACTATATCATCCCACTCGTGTGGCGCGCCCTCCCTAATATCGTCATATATATAGGACTCGACGCCATAAATAACCTTAATACCATTGTCTTGACCTGCCTGGAATGCCGCAGGGTATCCCTGCAAGACACCGTGGTCGGTGATTGCAACAGCTCTGTGCCCCCACTGCGCTGCACGCTCAACGAGCTTGCCAGCGTCAGTCATAGCGTCCATCATTGACATATTACTATGCATGTGGAGCTCAACACGTTTTTCCTCGCTGTCATCTGTTCTGATAATCTTTTTAACCTTGGCAATTGCTTTTGCCTCAAGGACATTCTCCCTCTTGTAGCTGTCATAAATAACATCGCCAAGAATTATTACTGTCAAGCCATCTTTCAGCTTGTCACAAAGGTCCTTTACCTCAGATACAAGCTGGAATATTTTAACAGGATAGGCACCTGTGTCATCCTTAACATTGAAATTAATTATCTTTCTACGCTTATCACGAGTCTCTCTAATATCAAGGCCAAATATATCGCCCCATATTGCAACTCGGCCATCATCAGGAAAAACTTCACTGATTTTCTTTGGCATCTTGCCAATCTTTTGACCATAGATAAGCTTTGCAGTTTCAAGATAGAGAGGAATGCCTGGCTCGATATGATGAGGACGAGAATTTTCCTCTTCTTCGATTGCCTTCTGCTTTTCGATCTTGTTCTGTGCATCAACCTCAGCCTGCATCATGCGGAGAGCCTCCATAGGGTCTTCATCAGATGCCTGCTCTTCTTTGACATCTTCCTTTTCAGGTACGCTTAAATTGATAACTACTTTATCAAGTCCAAGAGCAGCTTTTACCAGTTCCTCAAAATTACTACAAATAGTATCTGCTTTTTCAAAATATGCAGCACATACCGCAGACAAGCGTAACTCCCTTGTCTGCTTATTTATTTTCATATCAGTGATTTCAGCATATTTAAAACTTTCGGGATAGTTGGAGTTCAGCAAACCGCCAAAAACATCCGCTATCCTTTTAGCATTCAAATTAGACACTTTATAACCTCTCAATTTCCATAAAGAGTTCGTCTATCAAATCCTCTTCTGGAACCTTCTTTATTATTTCACCTTTCTTGAAGATAAGGCCACAGCCTTTTCCTCCAGCAATGCCTATATCAGCATTCTTTGCTTCACCCGGTCCATTTACTGGACATCCCATAACTGCAACACGGATTGGCTTATGAACAGTACGAAGTCTGTCCTCTACTTCCTTCGCAATTGAGATTAAATCAATTTGAGTTCTGCCACATGTTGGACAAGAAATAAGCTGAGCCTCATTTTCAATCAAGTCAAGGCACATCAAAATATCATGAGCCGCCTTGATTTCCTCAACTGGGTCAGCAGTGAGTGATACACGAATTGTGTCGCCAATACCATCGGCGAGAAGTGAACCGATACCAACGGATGACTTGATAAGTCCGTTGTATGCAGTACCCGCTTCTGTAACACCCAAATGAAGTGGATAGTCACATTCTTTTGCAACAATCCTGTATGCATTGATTGTATTTCTAACGTCTGATGACTTGATTGAAATTACTGTGTCATAAAAGCCACAGTCCTCAAGTATCTTGGCATGATTAAGCGCACTTTGTGCCATAGCCTCTGGTGTTGGACCATCATATTTCTCAAGAAGTTCCTTCTCAACAGAACCAGAGTTTACACCTATACGAATAGGTACACCGCGACGCTTACATGCATCAACTACTGCCTCAACATTTTCACGAGCGCCGATGTGACCAGGATTGATTCTAACCTTATCAATACCAGCTTCAATTGATGCAAGTGCAATCTTGTAATCGAAATGAATATCCGCAACAAGAGGCGTTTTAACCGCCTCTTTGAGTGCATAAATTAAATCTATATCTGCCATTGATGAGACAGCTATTCTTGTAATTTGGCAACCTGCTGCCTCAAGGGCTTTTGCCTGAGCTATGTTACCCTCAATATCTGATGAGAGCACGTTGAGCATTGACTGAACAGCAATTGGAGCGCCACCGCCGATTTTAACTCCACCGACATCTATCTGACGACATTCTCTTCTAGGTCTTAAAAATTCCATAATGCTACTCCTTAAAAGAATTTCGAAATGTCATTTACGGTAACAACAACCATCAGTGCCATAAGCAACATAAAGCCTACGTTGTTAATTGCCGCCTCCACGTTTGTAGGTATCTTTTTACCTGTCACTCCCTCAAATATGATGAGAAGAAAACGACCACCATCCAGTGCTGGGAATGGAATAAGATTAAACACACCTATGTTAATGGCAATAAGTGCCATAATAGTCAAAAGTCTTGAAAAGTCCATTGTTGATACCGCTTCTGACGTTGTATCAGCAATAATATCAACTGTACCAATAGGTCCAGAAAGATCATTCATGTCAAAATTAAGTGTGGCAATATCAAAGAGACTTGTCCAAACAATTCGCGCTATTGAGAACGAATCAAGGAAAGCATATTTCGCCACAGAGCCAAATGTTGGCTCAACACCCACGATAGCGAAGTCATATATTACAGTTGTTTGACCATCCTTTTCGCTTGTATCAAACTTTACTGACTTTACCCATTCCTCTTCGCCATTACGCTCAACAAGGAAATCCATTACTGCATCCTTGTCTCGCATCATGTAAAATGACAAATCATATTCTGTATGTATCCTGTCAGAACCAATTGCGACAATTCTATCGCCTACTCTAAGGCCACTGTGTTCACTTGCTGCATTGTCAGCAAATTTTACGATTTGTGGTGTGCCTATGAGGTCAGATGTGCCAAGGATGATTGCCATGATAATGATGCCACAGATAATATTGACAGTTGCACCAGCAATAATTATTATTGCTCGCTGCCAACATGGCTTGTTGTTAAAGGCACCATCGTCTTCACTATCCTCTTCTTCGCCCTCCATGGCACAGTAGCCACCGATAGGCAAAAGACGCAATGAGTAATCGGTATCACCACGGCGCTTTTTAAAAATCGCTGGTCCCATACCGATGGAAAACTCATTTACTTTAACCTTAAAGATACGAGCAAATGCAAAGTGTCCAAGCTCGTGAGACATAATAATTATGCCAAAGAACAATATGGCAGCAAGAATCGGCCACACTGTATTCCACACGTTTGCTATCACTTAGATTGATCCTTTCCTTTCGGCAACTTTACGCGATACAAACTCACGTGCGAGTCTGTCTGTTGCCATAACATCCATCAATGTGTAATCATACTTGTTTTCGCAAGCTTCCATAGCCTCTCCAACAAGCTCGCCAATCTCGAGGAAGCCTATGCGGCCATTCCTAAAGAGGAAATTGGCCTGCTCGTTTGCAGAGTTGGCAGCGCAAGGATAGAGGCCACCGCGACGAATTGCCTCTTTGCAGATTGAGAGACAATCAAATGTCTCATAATCTGGTTCGGCAAAAGTGAGAGTGCCGAGAGTTGCAAGGTCCAACTCGTCAGTTGGAGAAGGATATCTATTAGGATATGTGAGAGCATACTGAATAGGAATTTTCATATCAGGGAGTCCAAGTTGAGCGATGACAGCATTGTCATCAAATTCAACTGCACTGTGAATGATGCTCTCTCTGTGAACTACTACTTTTATCTGGTCCTCATGAACACCGAAGAGCCAGCATGCCTCGATAACCTCAAGGCCCTTGTTCATCATAGTAGCAGAGTCGATAGTGATTTTTGCACCCATCTCCCAGTTAGGATGCTTTAAAGCCTGAGCGGCTGTAACATCGGCAAGTTCTTCACGAGTCTTGCCAAAGAATGGGCCGCCTGATGCTGTGAGAATAATGCGCTTGAGTGCACGCTCACGTGGCGCACCGCGAAGGCACTGGAATATTGCTGAATGCTCACTGTCAACAGGATAGATGTTAACGCCCTTGTTGCGTGCAGCATCCATAACAAGCTGACCGCCCGCTACTAGCGTTTCCTTGTTGGCAAGGGCCAAATTTTTGCCCTCATCGATTGCATCGAGAGTAGGCACAAGACCAGCCATGCCAACGATTGAGTTGAGCACTGTATCAGCGCTCTCCTCGCGTGCGCATTCGCATATGCCACCGATACCCGAAAGAACCTTGATATCGGTATCGGCAAGGCGCACGCGCAAGTCATCCGCTGCCTTCTCATCGAGAAGAGCAACCATGCGAGGATTAAACTCTCGCGCTTGCTCCTCAATTATATCTACACGTGAATTTGCAGTAAGTGCTGTAACCTTGATGCCAAGTTTACGAGCAACGTCTAAGGCCTGGGTTCCAATGGAGCCCGTAGAGCCAAGTATTGATAATCTATCTGTCATTTAAGCCACAACCGATCCGTAAATTGAAATAAATGCATAGAACATAGGGAGTACCATGATTACGCTATCAAAACGATCCATAATTCCACCATGTCCTGGAATCAACTTAGAATAATCCTTGATGTCATAGTTCCTCTTGATAAGAGAAGCAATAAGATCGCCAAACATAGAAGCGATTGACATAAATGGTGACATAAGGCAATAGAACCAAAGTGGAAGTCCAAAAGGCTGAGTCGCAAAGAACTTGACATAGAGGAAGTACCAAAGGAGGTTGAGGAAGAATACTACTACAACTCCACCGATACAACCTTCCCATGTCTTCTTTGGGGAAAGCTTTGGTGTAACCTTGTGCTTGCCAAATGCCATACCTGAAAGTTGTGCAAACATATCTGTAAAGAGTGCTGATGCAACAACGTACCAGATAAAGAATTTGCACTCCATCCTATCAAGGAAGGTAAATGTCTTGTAGAGGTCTGCAACAATTGGAGCCATTGCGAAAGCTGTTGGAATTACTATTGATGCATAAACTGTACCAGCCAAATGCTCAAATGTAATATCCGGATAGTTTGTTACTGTCATAAGTGCAAGGAATATTACATAGAGTACTGCAACCGCACTAAGTGGGCACACGGATGGATAAACAAGTCCCAAAACCCAAACAAATGAAAATACTATTGCTACCCCTTGCATAAATTTATTCTTAAGGCCAACGCATCTTGTAAGTTCAAAACATGCTGCTGCGCCTAAGACTGCGAAAAAGATATCAAAGACAATTGTATTGATAAGAAAGAACCATACACTTATCAATACAACAGCTATAACAATTCCTGAAATAACTCTTTCTTTCATTTTGCTACCTCTTATACTCCACCAAAGCGACGATTGCGCTTCGCGTAATCCATGATGGCCTTGTCAAGGTCATCAGTTGTAAAGTCAGGCCATAATACATCTGAGAACCAAAGCTCAGAATAAGCTGATTGCCAAGTAAGGAAATTTGAAAGCCTAAGTTCACCACTTGGTCTGATAATAAGGTCAGGCTCCGGCATACCTGCTGTATAGAGTCCAGCAGCGATATCATCCTCTGTAATCTTGGAGGCCTTGAGCTCACCGCGCTCAACCTTCTCCGCTATCTGTTTTACAGAGTGGAGTATCTCTTGGCGACCGCCATAGTTGAGAGCAATATTTACCATCGTAGTATCACTTTGAGTCGCATCAAGCTGAGTGCTTGATACAAGCTTTTGAAGTTCCCTTGGAATAGCAGTTGTGTCACCAAGAAAGCGAAGAATGTATCCGCCTTTTTGGCGGTCATACTTAATCTCATCAGCCTCGGTCAAATACTCTTTGAAAAGTTTCATCAAAGCAGCGACCTCGGCAGGAGGACGTTTCCAGTTCTCTGTCGAGAACGCATAGAACGTTACTACCTCTATTCCTATCTCATGACAATAGTCACTTATTGTCCTAAATACTTTGGCGCCAGCCACATGTCCATCTGAGCGTGGGAGTCCGCGTTCCTTTGCCCAGCGGCCATTTCCATCCATTATTATGCCTATATGCTTTGGCATAAATTCCTTTGGTGGCAAATTACTCATAGATTCACCTTCTAATACAAATTAAAGGTGCAAAAGTCTCCTCCTGCACCCAAAATTTATTAGTTGCGATTAAACAGACATTACTTCGTTTTCTTTTGCTGATGCTATCTCATCAACTTCTTTGATTTTCTTGTCAGTAATCTTTTGGATTTTCTCCTCGCCATCCTTCTGGTCATCCTCTGTGATGGAGTTATCCTTTTTAAGCTTCTTGATATCCTCCATTCCATCACGGCGAATATTACGGATAGCAACCTTTGCTTCCTCTGCACGCTTTGAAATATCCTTTGCTATTTCACGTCTTCTATCCTCCGTAAGTGCTGGGAACATAAGACGAATAACGTTACCATCATTCTGTGGATTGATACCAATATCAGATGCCTGAATAGCCTTTTCAATTGGCTGAATCATTGATTTATCCCATGGCTGGATAACAAGAATGCGTGCTTCTGCAATAGATACAGCAGCAACCTGCTGAATTGGTGTTGGTACACCATAATAGTCGATTTGAACCTTGTCTAAAACGCCTGGGTTTGCACGGCCTGCTCTAATCTGTGCATAGTCGTGATTTAATGAGTCAATAGCTTTACCCATTCTTTCTTCTGTCTTAGCAATAATTGTATCCATAATTTCACCTCTATAAAAATGTTGTTATTTACTACTTACGAGTGTTCCTATATTTTCACCGTTTACAGCACGAACAATGTTCTGTGGGTCTGTAAGGTTAAATACTAATATGTCAATACCGTTGTCACGGCAAAGAGAAGCAGCTGCTGCATCCATAACTGAAAGTCCCTTGTTAAGGAGGTCTGTCTGAGTTAAATTATCAAACTTAACTGCATCGGAGAATTTGTTAGGGTCCTTGTCATAAACACCGTCAACATTGGTTGCCTTAAAGATAACCTCTGCTTCTACCTCAGCTGCACGAAGTGCTGCTGTTGTATCTGTTGAGAAAAATGGGCTTCCTGTACCGCCACCAAAAATTGTTACCTTTTTTGCAGCGAGGTTGTCCCTTGCATCATGAGCATCAAAGTATTTTGCAATCGGTTGCATATTAGTTGCAGTGTAAACAACTGTCTTGCAACCAAGTTGCTCAAGTGTATCTGAAAGTGCGATAGAATTCATTACTGTGCCAAGCATACCAATTTTGTCAGCACGAACTCGGTCCATTGAACCACTAGAACGACCTCTCCAGAAATTGCCACCGCCAATTACGATGCCAACCTCTACGCCAGAATCTGCGATTGTTTTGATCGCCTTACATATCTCTGTAATGACATCAAAATCAAAGCCATGTCCTAAGTCGCCAGCGAGAACTTCGCCACTTAATTTAAGTAAGATTCTGTTAAATTTAGGTGCCATAAAACTACCCCTTTTTAAACATATAAATATACAAGATATATTTTACCTTATAAGGAGGAAAGTGTAAAGACAAGATTGAATTTTCGAACGTAAAATGGTATCTTAAAAATGTAGCAACTTTGAACAAACGGAGATGAACGCCGTGAGCAACTATAAAGTTAAAACTAGAATAATATCTTTGCTGCTCTCGCTTTTAATGTGTGTAAGCCTTACGGCTTGCGGTGACAAAGATAAGGATGAGCCGACACTCGAAACAAGTGCTATTTCATCCGAGTCCACAGAAGCAGCCAAGACTAAGAAAAGCAAAGAAGACAAGTCTGACAAGGCTGATAAAAAGGATTCAAAGGACTCAAAAGAATCCAAAGATGACAAGGCAACTAAAAAGTCAGAAGACTCTGGCAAAAAGGCAGAAAATACAACTGCCAAAGCTATCACTCCGACACCAGCTGCCAAATCCCCACAGGGCACTAGTTCCCTAAAGCCAGTTGTTGGAACAACAAAAGCGCCAACACCTAAGGATTCAGGACTTGCAAACAACCCAACTGTTGTAGAAAATGCATCAACCGTCGAACAGATTGCTGATGTTGCGCCAGAAAAAGCTGCTCAAAGTTCATACGACACAGAAGTTGAAGTAAAGCAAGTAGAAAACACAAATGTCGAAGTAGAAGAATTCCCTCTCCTTGCTGCAAACCAATTCGAGAGTCACATCAAATCCGTTTGGTCAAGTTTTCAAGCTGTTGATAAAGTTAAAATAGCAGCAAACGATTTAAACGAATATTTAAACTACGTTTGCTTGCCACTTAAGAATTCCTTCGCTGAAATAAACTGTAATGGTTATTCATGCAGGTATTCATACGACCAGAGTCGCCAGTATATTTTCCTAGAAGTAAACTGGAGTTACTACATAAATGCATCACAGTATGCAACTTGTAAGCAAAAGGCTCAGTCCATTGTAAACAGTACGGCATCATACGGCAGCACCATCAACCGTATCCGTGCAATACACGACATAATCTGCAAAAACACTGTTTACCAAGAAAACGTTGATGGCGCGTATAACTGCCTCGTCAATGGACGTTGCGACTGCGACGGATACACCGCCGCATTCCAGCTTTGCATGGACCTTCTTGGCGTCCCTTGCAAAGCATATGCTACATCAAACCACATTTTTAACCTTGTTCAAATGAGTGGTAACTGGTATGTTACCGACGTAACCTGGGATGATCAGGATGCCTATGGCCTTACAATCGCCAACTATTTCTTTGTTGGCAAAGCAATGTACTCAAACTACGCATTGCTAAACAGCATGCTCTCGACAACCGACTACCCTTGCAGTCGCAAGGCAACAATTGTTGATGAAGCGAAGCTTATGAGCATCCTTGTAAACAGCGGTCTTCCAAGCACAGCAAAAGTAACCTGCAACGAAGACGGAACATTTACAGCAGTAGATGGTCGTACATACTACACCTTCTCACTCGATGTTGGTTAAAACAGAACACAAAATGAAAGTGGTGAGTTTTAAAACTCACCACTTGTTTTTTGCCCTTTATTAGTAATAAGAAATTGTGCTATTTTCAAACGATGTTATATTGCCGTCCTTGTCCAAATCTACAACTATAAAGCGGTAATCATCAAATACTTCCATTGCATACTCTGTAAGCACAGAATTTGCTTCTTCAAAGTCTGGCGACATCTCAAAATAGCACGTACCTATGTTGATTGTGAATGCTTCATTCTCTGAATTATCATCAACAGTAAAGTCTTTTGCCTTTACAGATGCTGATTTTAGGCGTTCTAGTGCTCTATCAGCCGATGCTTTATCCTTGAAAACCAACGTAGTTTCAGCACTTATTGACATTTTGCCGTCCTGCGTTTTATACACTTTGTGGCGGCCAAGGAGGATGTCAACTTCTTCAAGATTAATTGATGAGATGCCAGTGCTTTTAACATTAATTTCATCCTGTGAAAGCTCTGGAAGTTTACCTGAAATTACCACTTCATCGTAACTGTAATCAATCTTATTTGAATCCTCATCGAGCTGCGCTTGATAGCGATGTAAATCGCCATCCTTGCTATCCCAATATGTTGCAGAACTAATAAAATAGCAATTATCTATGATTGTGTAAGCATATGACTCATCGCCTTTACTTACACCAACATCAATCTGTTTGGCACCGTTTCCAAAGTCTGTACTGACGTTTTGATATGAAACCCAGTACTCGTAAGCTACATCAAGTGCATCACCATTGTACTCTATGGAAACATTTCGGCCATTTCCCTCATCCCACAAAGATACAACAATTGGAATGCCAGATTTTGAGGTAGTAAAATACTTCCAAACATTTTCACCGTAGCCGTTATAAACCGCATAGATAGGCGTTTTGTTGCGATAATAGTAATCGATTGATGTGGAGTCCTCTTCATTTACCTCAGTCTGCTTATCAAGACCAGAAACGTTCATTTCCATCTTGATGTCAACCACGCTGACGTCATCCAAGATTTCCTGAAGCGTGATAATTGAGTCAAAACTCTTCTTAAACTTTCGATCTCCGACATATTTAAGTGAGGTCAGGCCATTTGTCTGCGTTGTTGTGGGCTTGGCGCAACTTGCAAGTACAAGCAATGAAGCCACCATGCATAGCGCTAAAACGACACTTAAGACCTTTCTCATGAAAACGATTCCTCCATACTATATTTAGTAGTCCAAGAATCATTCTAACACAATTTTTAGTATGCACAACTGGTAAATCCAAGTTGTAACAGACTTGTATCCACTTTGTAATAAAACAAAAAAGAGCGCTGCTTTACGCAGCGCTCATTTAATTCTGGTAAGTAGAATTATTCGTTGATAGCGATAACAACGCCTGAACCTACTGTACGGCCACCTTCACGGATAGCGAAACGAAGACCTTCTTCAATAGCGATAGGAGTGATAAGTTCAACGTCCATCTCTACGTTATCACCAGGCATGCACATCTCTGTGCCAGCTGGAAGTGTGATAACACCAGTAACGTCAGTTGTTCTGAAGTAGAACTGTGGACGATAGTTGTTGAAGAAAGGAGTATGACGACCGCCTTCATCCTTGCTCAATACGTAAACCTGTCCACGGAACTTTGTGTATGGGTGAATTGAACCTGGCTTAGCAAGAACCTGTCCACGCTCAATACCTGTACGCTCGATACCACGAAGGAGACAACCGATGTTGTCACCAGCCTCTGCATAGTCGAGGATCTTTCTGAACATCTCGATACCTGTGCAAACTGTCTTCTTCTTCTCTTCTGTAAGACCAACGATTTCGATTTCTTCGCCTGTCTTGAGCTGTCCACGCTCTACTCTACCTGTAGCAACTGTACCACGACCTGTGATTGTGAATACGTCCTCTACTGGCATAAGGAATGGAAGGTCAGCCTTACGATCAGGTGTAGGAATGTATGAGTCTACTGCATCCATGAGTTCCCAGATAGGAGCGATTTCTGCAGCTTCCATGTCGCCACCCTCATACTCAAGAGCCTTAAGAGCAGAACCCTTGATGATTGGGCACTCATCGTCGAATTCATATTCAGCGAGAGTTTCACGGATTTCCATTTCAACGAGTTCAAGGAGCTCAGGGTCATCAACCTGGTCAACCTTGTTCATGAATACGATGATTGCTGGAACGCCAACCTGACGAGCAAGGAGAAGGTGTTCCTTTGTCTGTGCCATAGGACCATCTGTTGAAGCGATAACAAGGATAGCGCCGTCCATCTGAGCAGCACCAGTGATCATGTTCTTGATATAGTCAGCATGGCCTGGGCAGTCAACGTGAGCATAGTGACGAGCGTCTGTCTCGTACTCAACGTGAGCTGTATTAATTGTGATACCACGCTCTCTCTCTTCTGGAGCCTTATCGATAGCTGAGTAATCCTCAAACTTAGCGTAGCCCTTCATAGCGAGAGTCTTTGTGATAGCTGCTGTAAGTGTTGTCTTACCGTGGTCAACGTGACCGATTGTACCAATGTTTACGTGTGGCTTAGTACGGTTAAAATGTTCTTTTGCCATGGGGAATTTCCTCCTTTTATTTAACTAAACTGAATAAAATTCTTAAATATTTTAACAAAATAATACTTTTTATGCAAGCATTATTAAATACGGATGATTAGTCCTTCTTGCTTCTATCACTAATGATAGTTTCAGCAATAGACTTTGGAACCTCTGTGTAGTGGCTTGGCTCCATTACGTATGATGCACGACCCTGTGTCTTAGAACGAAGGTCTGTAGCATAACCAAACATGTTAGCAAGAGGTACATCAGCGTTAACCATTGTTGCACCATTTCTTGGTTCCATGCCCTTCATGAGACCACGACGTGAGTTGATGTCACCAATAACGTCACCAAGGTAATCGTCAGGAGTTGTAACAGCAACCTTCATCATAGGTTCCATAAGTACTGGAGCTGCCTTCTTCATAGCGTTCTTAAATGCCATAGATCCGCAGATCTTGAAGGCCATTTCTGATGAGTCTACCTCGTGGTAAGAACCATCATAGAGAGTAACCTTAACGTCTTCTACGTTGTAGCCAGCAAGTACACCTGAAAGCATAGCGCCCTTGATACCTGCTTCTGCTGCTGGAATGTATTCCTTAGGAACAGAACCACCAACGATAGCGTTAACGAACTCATAACCCTTAGCTGGGTTTGGCTCAATCTTAATCTTGATATGAGCGTACTGACCAGAACCACCAGACTGACGCTTGTATTTGCAATCCTCGTCTGCCTCAGCAGTAATTGTCTCACGATAAGCAACCTGTGGCTTACCAACGTTTGCTTCGATCTTGAACTCACGAAGAAGTCTGTCTACGATAATTTCAAGGTGAAGCTCACCCATACCAGCGATGATTGTCTGACCTGTCTCTTCGTCAGTGTAGCACTTGAATGTTGGGTCTTCCTCTGCAAGTTTTGCAAGAGCAATGCCCATCTTTTCCTGACCAGCCTTGGTCTTTGGCTCAATTGCTACGCGGATAACAGGATCAGGGAAGTTCATTGACTCAAGGATAATTGGGTGTTTAGGATCACAGAGTGTATCACCTGTTGTTGTATTCTTAACACCAACACAAGCAGCGATGTCACCAGCATAAACTGTGTCAAGGTCCTGTCTGTGGTTTGCGTGCATCTGAAGAATACGACCCATACGCTCGTTCTTATCCTTAACTGAGTTAAGAACTGTTGCGCCAGCATCTACTGTACCAGAGTAAACGCGGAAGAAGCAGAGCTTACCAACAAATGGGTCAGTTGCGATCTTGAATGCAAGAGCAGCAAATGGCTCGTTATCAGCTGAATGTCTTTCCTCTTCTTCGTCGTTCTTTGGGTTGATACCCTTGATAGCAGCAACGTCTGTTGGAGCTGGCATATAGGCAATAATAGCATCGAGAAGTGGCTGAACACCCTTGTTACGATAAGATGTACCGCAGCAAACTGGTACCATCTCGTTTGATATTGTTGCCTTGCGAATAGCCTTTTGAATCTCTGGGATTGTAAGCTCTTCGCCTTCTAAGTATTTTTCCATGAGGTCCTCATCGAGTGTTGCCACTGCTTCAAGGAGCTCATCATGATACTTACTTGCAAGTTCCTTCATGTCATCAGGGATATCCTCGTCGCGAACGTCCTTACCCATGTCGTCGTAGTATACTTCGGCACGCATATTAACGAGGTCAACGATTCCTCTGAATGTTGATTCAACGCCGATTGGGAGTTGAATTGGAACTGCGTTGCACTTGAAACGTTCTTTAATCATATCAAGTACGTTATAGAAATCTGCACCCATGATGTCCATCTTGTTAACGTAAATCATACGTGGTACAGAATACTCATCAGCCTGACGCCATACGGTCTCTGACTGAGGTTCAACACCGCCCTTGGCACAGAGAACTGTTACAGAGCCGTCAAGTACACGAAGCGAACGCTGTACTTCAACTGTAAAGTCTACGTGACCCGGAGTGTCGATAATATTTATACGATGATCTTTCCAGAAACATGTTGTAGCAGCAGATGTGATTGTGATACCACGCTCTTGCTCCTGCTCCATCCAGTCCATTGTTGCAGCACCGTCATGTGTCTCACCAATCTTGTGGTTAACACCTGTGTAGTAAAGAATACGCTCTGTTGTCGTAGTCTTACCAGCATCGATGTGCGCCATGATACCGATGTTTCTAGTCATTTCTAGCGATACCTGTCTAGGCATATATACCTCCCACTAATTGCAAATAAGAAATACAGATTAATATCTGAAATGTGCAAAAGCCTTGTTTGCCTCTGCCATTCTGTGCATTTCTTCTTTTCTCTTGAATGCGCCACCAGCCTGGTTAACTGCATCAAGGATTTCATTTGCAAGTCTCTCTTTCATTGTTCTCTCTGAACGCTGACGTGAGAAGAGAGTAATCCAACGAAGACCGAGTGTCTGTCTTCTCTCTGGACGTACCTCAATTGGTACCTGGTAAGTAGCACCACCTATACGGCGAGCCTTTACCTCAAGTAATGGCATTACATTTTCCATAGCCTCCTCGAAAACTTCGAGTGGCTCTCTGCCAGTTTTTTCTCTGATGATATCAAAAGCGTCGTAAACAATTTTCTGAGCAACACCCTTTTTACCATCAAGCATAACATTGTTTATTAAACGTGTTACGAGTTTTGAATTGTAAAGCGGATCTGGCAAAACATCACGTTTTGCTATTTGGCCTCTTCTTGGCACTTCGCTTCCCTCCTTCATATTAATGATATCTTAGGTACTCGAGTGACAAAATTCCCGTGGCGCCAATGAAAGAGGCATATATTATATATACACTCTTACATTGATTGCGTAATCTACGCAGCCTGCAAGAAGATTTGTCCTTTAACGAATTTAGGCTTTCTTAGCCTTTGGTCTTTTAGCACCGTACTTTGATCTAGCCTGCATACGGTCAGTAACACCCTGTGTATCGAGTGTACCACGGATAATGTGGTAACGTACACCAGGAAGGTCCTTAACACGGCCGCCTCTGATAAGTACAACGCTGTGTTCCTGAAGGTTGTGACCTACACCTGGGATGTAAGCTGATACTTCAATACCGTTTGTAAGACGAACTCTGGCGATCTTACGAAGAGCTGAGTTAGGCTTCTTAGGTGTTGCAGTTTTAACAGCTGTGCAAACGCCTCTCTTCTGAGGAGAATTTGTATCAGTCATGATATTCTTCTTTGAGTTGAGACCCTTACCAAGTGCTGGTGCAGTTGACTTCTTTACAGATGTCTGTCTACCCTGACGAACAAGTTGGTTAAATGTTGGCAATACTTTCACCTCCAATAATAATATAACCTATTATATTTATATAAAAATATGCGTAGGCAAGATAATAGTTTACCCTATTGGCACCGAGATGTCAATAGGGTAAATTTACTTATTTTATGTGGGTTTCAAAGGTTATTCTGCAGCGTTTTCTGCATCTTCAACTGCGACGTCTTCAACGTCTAAGTCAAGGAACATATCGCCATCAATAGCGTTAAACTCTGAACCCTTTTTCTTAACGTCTACTTCACTGTAGCACTTCATACCTGTACCAGATGGTAAGAGCTTACCGATGATAACGTTCTCCTTGAGACCTTGGAGAGTATCAACCTTGCCCTTGATAGCCGCATCTGTAAGTACTCTTGTTGTTTCCTGGAAGGAAGCAGCTGAGAGGAATGAGTCAGTAGCAAGTGAAGCCTTTGTGATACCGAGAAGCATTGGGATACCTGTTGCAAGAGCAGGCTCACGACCCTCTGCCTTTGCGAGCTTCTTGACTCTGCGGTTCTCAGCATAGAAGTCAGACTTATCAATTACAGAACCTGAAAGAAGCTCTGTCTCACCAACTTCATCAACCTTAATCTTCTTCATCATCTGACGGATGATAACCTCGATGTGCTTATCGTTGATATCAACACCCTGTGTACGATATGCAGACTGTACTTCACGGATGAGGTAATCATAAACATGATCAACACCCATGATGTCAAGAAGATCATGAGGATTGAGAGAACCTTCTGTCAAAGGATCACCCTTCTTAATCTCTGCGCCATCAACAATTGACTGGCAAAGGCGGAGACCATAAGAAATGGTGTACTGCTTTTCAATTCCCTCTTTTTCGTTTGTAACTATAACGCACTTAGTCTTCTTGAGTTCCTGGATTGAAACAACACCGTCAATCTCTGAAAGGATGGCAAGTGTCTTTGGCTTACGTGCCTCAAAGAGTTCTTCAACTCTTGGAAGACCCTGTGTGATATCTGCAGCTGATGCAACACCACCAGTATGGAAAGTACGCATTGTAAGCTGTGTACCAGGCTCACCGATAGACTGAGCAGCAATGATACCTACTGCCTCACCTACTGTAACAGGACCACCTGTTGCAAGGTTACGGCCATAGCAGTGCATACATACACCGTGCTGTGACTGACAAGTGAGGAGTGAACGAATCATAATCTCAGGACGTGCGCCCTTCTTTGTATGTGCCTTAACGTAATCAGCAACTCTTGCTGCGTCATCTTTGCGCATCATATCGCTTGCTGACTGGATGAGCTCACCGCTCTTCTCATCAACAAGATCATCAAGGAGGTAACGACCTTCAAGACGCTCTGAAAGTTCCTCGATTACACGGCCATCAGCTTCGATGTCATAAACCTTGATACCGTCATGGCATCCACAGTCCTCTTCACGAACAATGATTTCCTGAGATACGTCAACAAGACGACGTGTGAGGTAACCAGAGTCAGCTGTACGAAGAGCTGTATCTGCAAGACCCTTACGAGCACCACGTGATGAGATGAAGTATTCGAGAATATTAAGACCTTCACGATAGTTAGCACGAATAGGAATTTCGATTGTACGACCTGATGTGTTGGCAATAAGACCACGCATACCAGCAAGCTGGTTGAGCTGTGAGTCAGAACCACGGGCACCAGAATCGATCATCATGAAGATTGGGTTGTACTTACCAAGGTTGTCCTTAAGACCAGCAGATACCTGCTTGGTGCAGACATCCCAAGCACCGAGTTTCAAACGAGATGCCTCTGCAGCAGAAAGCATACCACGTCTGTAGAGCTTATCGATTTTGTCGATATGTGCTTCTGTTTCAGCGATATAATCGCGCTTTGATTCTGGAATCTTAGCGTCACAAACAGCAACTGTGATACCAGAAAGTGTTGAATACTTATAACCCTGAGCCTTGACAGCATCAAGAACTACTGATGTCTTTGCAGTTCCGTGAACTTCAATGCAGCGTTCGATGAGTTTACCAAGTGACTTCTTGCTGATTGGCTTCTTTCTAAAGAGCTCATCGCAGTCACATTCAAGAAGCAACTCATTACCAGGGATTGTTCTATCAATGAAACCTAAGTCCTGAGGAATTGGGTTATTGAAGATAATCTTACCAAGAGTTGTATCAATAAGGCCTGAAACGACTTTGCCGTCAATTTCCTTCTGCATACGAATCTTGATTTTTGAGTGAAGTGTGATATCGCCCTCGTCAAAGGCCATCTGAGCCTCGTTAACGTCACGGAATACCTTGCCTTCACCTGGCTCGCCATCCTTGTCGAGTGTCAAGTAGTATGAACCAAGTACCATGTCCTGTGTAGGAACAGTAACAGGGCGTCCATCTGATGGCTTGAGCAAGTTGTTTGCTGCAAGCATCAAGAATCTAGCCTCTGCCTGAGCCTCAGCAGAAAGAGGTACGTGAACAGCCATCTGGTCACCGTCGAAGTCGGCGTTGAAAGCTGTACAAGCAAGTGGATGAAGTTTAATAGCACGTCCATCAACAAGTACAGGCTCAAATGCCTGAATACCAAGTCTGTGAAGTGTAGGAGCACGGTTAAGCATTACTGGGTGATCCTTGATTACAACTTCAAGTGCATCCCAAACTTCGTCCTTAGAGCGCTCTACCATCTTACGAGCAGACTTGATGTTACCAGCAACGCCAGTCTCAACAAGACGCTTCATAACGAATGGCTTAAAGAGCTCAAGTGCCATCTCCTTTGGAAGACCGCACTGATACATCTTGAGCTCTGGACCTACAACGATAACAGAACGTCCTGAGTAGTCAACACGCTTACCAAGGAGGTTCTGACGGAAACGTCCCTGCTTACCCTTGAGCATATCAGAGAGTGACTTAAGAGGTCTGTTGTTTGGACCAGTAACTGGGCGTCCACGACGACCGTTATCAATAAGAGCATCTACTGCTTCTTGAAGCATTCTCTTCTCGTTGCGGATGATGATATCAGGAGCACCGAGCTCAAGGAGTCTCTTAAGACGGTTGTTACGGTTGATTACTCGACGATAGAGGTCGTTGAGGTCTGATGTAGCAAAACGACCACCATCAAGCTGAACCATAGGACGGATATCAGGTGGGATTACAGGAATAACATCGAGAATCATCCACTCTGGTTTGTTATTTGAATTGTTGAAAGCATCAACAACTTCAAGACGCTTTAAAAGCTTTGCCTTTTTCTGTCCACTCGCATTCTTAAGTTCTTCACGGAGCTGCTCAGCAAGTGCTGGAACATCAATTTCAGCAAGAAGCTTCTTGATAGCTTCTGCGCCCATTCCTGCTTCAAACTCGTCCTCATACTTCTCATGCATATCTTCGTACTCTTTCTCTGAGAGTACCTGATACTTCTTGAGTGGAGTAGCACCTGGATCAGTTACGATGTAGAGTGCGAAATAAAGTACCTTTTCAAGGTTTCTTGGAGATATATCAAGCATAAGACCCATACGAGATGGAATACCCTTGAAATACCAAATGTGTGATACAGGAGCAGCAAGTTCAACGTGACCCATACGCTCACGACGAACCTTAGCCTTTGTAATCTCAACGCCGCAGCGTTCGCACACTTTGCCCTTATAGCGGATTCTCTTGTACTTACCGCAGTAGCATTCCCAGTCCTTTGTAGGTCCGAAAATACGCTCGCAGTAAAGACCATCGCGCTCAGGCTTTAATGTTCTATAGTTGATTGTCTCTGGCTTTTTAACTTCGCCATAAGACCAAGATCTAATAGCATCAGGAGAAGCCAAACCGATCTTGATAGATTCAAATTCAATTTCATTTGTAGTAATTGGCTGAATATCTGTCATGTTAGCTCCCCTCCTTATTCTTCGATGCCCATCTCAAAGTCTGTTGGACCTTCGATGTCATCTAAATCGTTTGAAAATTCTGCGTCTTCATCAAAAGTTTCTTCGATAACTTCACCGTTCTCGTCAAGTGTTGTTGCAAAGCCTTCTGCACCCTCTGCATCATTTACATACTGAGGTTTGAAGTTCTCGTTTTCAACAAGACGGAAGTTGACGTCATCAGTATCAAAGTTCTGCTTGAGGTCGATTTCGTTATCGTCCTTATCAAGAACCTTAACATCAAGACCAAGGGATTGAAGTTCCTTAATAAGTACCTTGAATGACTCTGGAACGCCTGACTTTGGAACGCTCTGTCCCTTAACAATAGCCTCGTATGTCTTAACACGACCTACGATATCGTCAGACTTGATGGTCAAGATTTCCTGAAGAGTATAAGCAGCACCATAAGCCTCAAGTGCCCAAACTTCCATTTCACCGAAACGCTGGCCACCGAACTGAGCTTTACCACCAAGTGGCTGCTGAGTAACAAGGCTGTAAGGACCTGTTGAACGTGCGTGAATCTTGTCATCAACAAGGTGATGAAGCTTGAGGTAATACATAACACCAACGGTAACTGGGTTATCGAATGGCTTACCTGTACGACCATCAATAAGCTTTGTCTTACCAAAGCGATATTCGTAAGCAGCATCAATAAATGCATGCTCTTCCTCTGTCTTTGTGTTTGCCTTTAAGAACTCGATAAGATTAAGAAGGTTGTAACCTGTCTTTTGATTCATATCCTCATACTTGAGCACGAGTTCCTTGATTTTGTCATTGCTCTCTGAGAGGAGCTTTGACTCTGACAAGAAGTACTGAACATCTTCCTCATGAGCACCATCGAATACAGGTGTCATAATCTTCCAGCCCTTAAGGCGAGCTGCCATACCGATGTTAACTTCAAGAACCTGACCGATGTTCATACGAGATGGAACACCGAGTGGGTTAAGCACGATGTCAAGTGGAGTACCATCAGGAAGGAATGGCATATCCTCCTGTGGAAGGATGCGAGATACAACACCCTTGTTACCATGACGACCGGCCATCTTATCGCCGACCTGAATCTTTCTCTTCTGAGCGATGTAGCAACGTACAACCTTGTTTACACCAGGAGAAAGCTCATCAGAGTTCTCTCTTGTAAACTCTTCTACGTTTACTACGATACCATACTCACCATGAGGTACACGGAGAGATGTATCACGTACTTCACGTGCCTTCTCACCAAAGATTGCACGAAGGAGACGTTCCTCTGCTGTAAGCTCTGTCTCACCCTTTGGTGTTACCTTACCAACAAGGATATCGCCTGAATGAACCTCAGCACCGATACGGATGATACCCTTTTCATCAAGATCAGCAAGAGCATCGTCACCTACGTTTGGAATATCACGAGTGATTTCTTCTGGTCCAAGCTTTGTATCACGAGCTTCGAGTTCGTACTCTTCGATATGGATTGATGTATAAACGTCATCGCGAACAATCTTTTCGTTAAGAAGAACAGCATCCTCGTAGTTGTAACCTTCCCAAGTCATGAATCCGATAAGGGCATTCTTACCAAGGGAGATTTCACCGTGTGATGTTGCAGGACCATCTGCGATAACTTCTTTTGCTACTACCTTTTGACCAAGGGAAACGATTGGGCGCTGGTTTACACATGTGCCCTGGTTTGAGCGCATGAACTTGATAAGCTCATAAGAATCAATCTCGCCCTTGTCTGTCTCAATTTCAATTGAGTCTGCATCAACGTGGATAACCTTACCAGCACGCTTAGCAAGAACTACAACGCCTGAGTCAACAGCAGCCTTGTGCTCCATACCAGTACCAACAAATGGTGCCTGAGTCTTCATAAGAGGAACAGCCTGACGCTGCATGTTTGAACCCATGAGTGCACGGTTTGCGTCATCGTTCTCAAGGAATGGAATCATTGCTGTAGCAACTGATACAAGCATTCTTGGAGATACGTCCATGAAATCTGGTACTGATGGGTCAACTTCGTCAAATCCATCACGATAACGGATTGATACCTTGTCGTTGATGAAATGACCTTCCTCATCGAGTGGTGCGTTAGCCTGTGCTACTCTGTAGTTATCCTCAACATCAGCTGTCATATAAACAACTTCATCAAGAACGCGTCCTGTCTCTTTGTCAATCTTGCGGAAAGGAGCCTCGATAAAGCCGTACTTGTTGATACGAGCAAATGTTGCGAGGTAAGAGATAAGACCAATGTTAGGACCTTCTGGAGTCTCGATAGGACACATACGGCCATAGTGGCTGTAGTGAACGTCACGAACTTCGAATCCGGCACGGTCACGTGAAAGACCGCCAGGGCCAAGAGCTGACAAACGACGCTTGTGAGTAAGCTCAGCAAGAGGGTTTGTCTGGTCCATAAACTGTGAAAGTGGTGAGGAACCGAAGAATTCCTTAACTGCAGCCACTACAGGTCTGATGTTAATGAGAGCCTGTGGCGTTGCTTTTTCTGGTTCCTGAGCCTGGAGAGACATACGCTCATGTACAACTCTCTCCATACGTGTAAATCCAATTCTAAACTGATTCTGGAGTAATTCGCCGACTGAACGGATACGGCGATTGCCAAGGTGGTCGATATCATCAATTGTACCAATGTTAGATGCAAGTCCATTCATGTAGTTAATTGATGCAAAAATATCGTCAATGATGATGTGCTTTGGAATAAGGTCATCACAACGTGTTGCAAGTGCTTCCAAAACATCTTTCTTTTTCTTGTTTGCTGCAAGGATTTCCATAAGGATGCTAAAGCGAACCTTTTCGTTGATAGCGATTTCTTCAAGTTCATCCTCTGTAATCTTGAGACCCTTGAGGTATGGAAGAGCATCAACCATGCCGTTTGAAACAACCTTAACTTCCTTACCATCTACGTCAAGGTATGCCTGCATAACGCCAGCCTGTTCAATCTCATATGCCTTATCAGCAGTGATGATTTCACCAGCGTCAGCAAGGAGTTCACCTGTTGCCTCATTGATGATAGGCTGTGCAAGCTTGTTACCAATAAGACGTTGTGAAATAGCAAGCTTCTTGTTGTACTTATAACGGCCTACGCGAGAGAGGTCATAACGGTGAGCGTCGAAGAAGAGACCATCAAGGTGAGCACGAGCTGTTTCAAGCGTTGGTGGCTCACTTGGACGAAGTTTCTTGTAAACTTCGAGTAAAGCTTCTTCTACGTTCTTGGTTGTGTCACGCTCGAGCGTAGCCATAATTCTCTCATCAGCGCCAAAGAAATCAAGGATCTCCTGGTTAGTACCAAGGCCAAGTGCGCGGATGAAAGTTGTGATGTAAAGTTTTCTATTCTTGTCGATACGAACATAGAAGATATCATTCTGGTCTGATTCGTATTCGAGCCATGCACCACGGTTAGGAATAATGGTAGAAGTATAGAGCTCCTTACCTGTCTTATCGTGAGTCATGTCAAAATATACGCCTGGAGAACGTACGAGCTGAGAAACGATAGCGCGCTCTGCACCGTTAATTACGAATGTACCGCTCTCTGTCATAAGAGGGAAGTCACCCATATAAACGTCAGATTCCTTAATCTCACCTGTCTCCTTGTTACAGAGTCTAGCTGTAACGCGAAGAGGTGCCGCATAAGTTGCGTCTCTTTCCTTACACTCTTTTACTGTGTACTTTGGATGCTCATCCATTTTGTAATCGATGAACTCAAGTACCAAGTTTCCAGTGTAGTCAGTGATCTCGGAGATGTCGCGGAAGACTTCTTTAAGTCCGACATCGAGGAACCACTGGTAAGAATTCTTCTGCACTTCAATGAGGTTTGGCATCTCCATAACCTCATTGATTTTGGCGAAGTTCATTCTTGTGGTATTGCCGAGATTGGTCGGTTTAACATTTACCATAGACTGTTTTCACTCCGTTCATTAGTTTAGAAAATTAGTTTAGAATCATCGCGAATTCCCTTTATATATAAATAAATATTAAAGAGAAAAAAGCGAAAGTGGTCGAATTATATCGAAAAAAGAGGTCATAGTCAACACCTTTTTTATAAGTTTCCAATACACCCATCCGGGCGTTTTGTATTTTGCCCACTTTTTGTATTCAAAATACCCCTTTAAAAGTGCTCGAATTTTTGTTAAAATAGATACGTTGAAACAACAAAAAAGGAGTTTAATTTATGGAAAGAACATACATCATGCTCAAGCCAGATTGCGTTAAGCGTGGCCTCATGGGCGAAGTAATCAAGAGAATCGAAAACAAGGGCTTCAAGATTGTTCGTATGGAAATGAAGAACCTTGATGAGGCTATCCTCCGTGAGCACTATGCACACGTTGCTGACAAGCCTTTCTTCCCTGGCATGCTTGAATATATGACATCAGGCCCAGTTGTTGCCATGATCGTTGAGGGCGAAAATGTTATCTCTGGTATGCGTGGACTTATGGGCGCTACAAAGTATGAGGATGCTCTTGCTGGCACAATCCGTGGTGACTACGCAACATCCACAACTTACAACATCATCCATGGCTCAGACGGCCCAGATACAGCTGAAATTGAAATCAAGCGTTTCTTTGGTGAAGGCACATAAGAGAACAAAAAATAAAAGCTAAGTTCCGATTGGAACTTAGCTTATTTTTTTGCTATAAATTGAGGCCTCTGTCATCAAAAACAACGATGTAAAGTTTCATATCATGTGACTCTAAGAACTTGTTACATTCCTCTTTTGCGATGTTGAAAGCCTCCTGCTTTGGATAGCCATATACACCTGCAGAAATAAGTGGGAAAGCAACGCTTTCACAGTCGTGAGTAAATGCAAGATTTAGGGAATTTTTGTAGCAGGAACGAAGAAGATTTTCCTCACCATTTGAACCGCCACCCCACACTGGTCCTACCGTGTGAACAATGTACTTACAAGGCATGTTATAGCCCATTGTTATCTTGGCCTCACCTGTCTTGCAGCCGCCGAGGGTACGACACTCTTCATAGAGTTTTGGACCTGCGGCGCGATGGATTGCGCCATCGACTCCACCGCCTCCGAGGAGGCTTGAGTTGGCTGCATTGACAACAGCATCAACAGACAGTTTTGTAATATCACCTTTTACTATTTCAAGTGGCATAATTAAAGCTCCTTATGTTCAAAAGTGAGGGCGCCGGTCTTGTCGTCGATGGTGATGACACCATATTCGCCTTTGAGGACGGCGCCTGGGTTAAAGAGCGTGACGCCATCACGCTCCTCGAGAAGGGCCTTGTGAGTGTGGCCAAAAAGGGCCACATCAAGGCCGTTATTGCGCGTGTCAACATAGAGTGCGTCACGGCCAGCAGCGGACTTTACGCCCTGCTGGTATCCGTGTGTCACATAAAACCTGTGACCACCTATGTTTTCAAATGTTGTCACTGCCTCATTTGAAAACATGTCACAGTTACCGCGAACCTTATAGATTCGCTCCGCCTTTAAGTGACGCACATCTGCCACCTCGCGCGCAGCCTCATCAACGTCAGTGACGCCATCACCCAAATGGATGATAGCGTCAGCGTCAGCATTTTCATATATTGCGTCAAAAGTAAATTGACGTTTACCGTGTGAATCGGACAGTACTAATATCTTCATAAAATGCCTTCCTATTTAAATTTTGGAATCACAAAAGGTGCGATTGAACCAATAGCAAAAAGAGCGATAAATACTATAAATACAGCAGCTTTTAATGCTATAAGTTTTATCGTAGTAAAGATAAGATACCCAAAAAATAGCGCAAGAAGAAGCGCCATTCCTTCTAGCATATATTTAACGCCAATGTATGTCTTTGGATCTGCTTTACCAGGAATACTCCAAGTCTTTGGAAACGCAGAACATAAAAGCAGTGTCGCAGATACAACAACATCCATTACATATTCAACTATTATATTACTCTTACCACCATATGATGTCACATTACCAGAAAAATCATAATTTGTTGGAATCTTATCAGGTATACTACCCCAAGCAACAATTAGATATACTCCGGTAGCAACAAGTACAACTATAGAAAGTGCAATCAGTATCCAATCGGCCATTGTTCTTCGCATAAAATCACCTTATAAGTCATTCCAAAGTTCTACGCCCTTTGTGTTAAGCCACTTCTGAATGAAGCCAGCACAAACAACAAAGAATACAAATATATATATAGCAAAATCCATTGGATTTGTTAATACATCTTTGAGAACTTTAATGTAAAGTGCACCAAGGCCAACAACAATTGCAAAGCTACCAAATATTACTATTAGAACCGGTGTGCTCTGCTTTACTGGAACCGTCTCGTCCTTCCACGTAAGGTTTGGCATAAGGAGGTTGAGTGCCAAACCAGCATTGGCATTAAGGAGAGTATATGCTATGCCAACAAGGATAGAGAGGGCTATATCGCCTATTTCCATCTGTAGGACATAGCCAAAGGCAAGTCCCATAATCACAACAGCTGGAATGCCGACAAGAAGATGTAATCTCCTCTTCTGATCAAGTATTTTTATAGGGTCAATTGGAAGTGACTTGAGTATCCAGATACTCTGTCCCTCAAGTGAGATTGCTGGTGCAGTAATCACTATCATACTTCCAACAAACAGCATCATTGCGGCACATAGGAGTGGGATATATCCCTTTACATCAAGGCCTGGGAACATCGCTGTCATTAGAGTGACATATTTATCCATCATTTCCCTTATTGCATCCGCTTTTATAATCATGGCGATTGCTAAAATTGGAACAAGCATTGCACCAATACCAGAGTTCATCAAATACACTGCACTCTTGGTAAATCGTTTCCACTCCTTCATGAGAAGTGCTTTACTTAAAGTACCTGCTTTGATAGATTTCTCAGCGACATATTCCGCCTTTTTAGCACCCCTATTGGTTGTCATAAGTTTGAGATAGTTGCTAGAAAGGATAAAAAATACCAGTGCAAAGACAACAACTGCTATCAAAGTCCAGATAAGGAAAGCTGGGATGTCACCAATAAACGCTTCACCAAACTTGCGGAAAAGAAAAGCTTTTCCCTCAAGATTTTGAGCAAAAATCGCACCATTTTCTGCAATTGTCTCGATGCTTGACATAAGTTTGAAATATCCCCAGTAATAAAGGACAAGAAATCCCATAGTTACAATTACTGTGATATATGACTTACCAGCAAAACGCGCCGACAAAAGTGCAACAAAATATCCTATTATACACACGAGAGCCATCGATGCAATGTTAATTATAAAAAACTGTAAAAGTGAGCAAATAACGCTTGCTGCCGTCTGAGTCACATGTGTGTAATAATAAATAAGAGTTGGAACATAGAAAAGTGCTGAAAATATACAGCCCAAGAGATAAGTTGTTGTAAGCCTTGCGATAAGGATTTTTTTAGTATCAATTGGCAACGACAACAAAGCTTCGTTATCCTTGGCTTTATAGAGAGTCGCATACGTGCTAAACACACTACCAAATATACCGACGCATATAGCAACAAGTCCCATAAGCGCAAAGAAGAACCAATCGAGCCCAATGTCAAAAAATACCGAGCCAAACAGGTCACAGAGTCCAAAGGCAGCAGCACCAAGGCTACCAAACACTAATATCCATAAGAATATAAATCCTGTAGTCTTGCCTTTTGATTGGCGCTTACCTGTCTTGCGATCCCTTATATAAAAGTAGGCAACCTCACGAAGTTGCTTTTTAATAAGTATCCTCGTCATGCGCTCTCACCTGCTGTCTCATCAACAAGCTCGAGGAATACTTCCTCAAGTGACTCATCACCACGTACTTCCTCCATTGTGCCACTCTTGATAAGCTTGCCATCCTTAATAATAGCAATCTTGTCACAGAGCTTTTCAGCAACATCGAGTACGTGTGTTGAGAAGAATATAGCGCCACCATTATCGCAAATTTCGCGCATATATTCCTTTACAATATGTGCAGCCTTTGGATCGAGTCCTACGAAAGGCTCATCCATAATCATATATTTCGGCTCGTGAATGAGGGCAGAAATGATAGCAAGTTTCTGCTTCATACCATGTGAATAAGCAGAAATCATTTCAGCGAGGTCTCCCTCAATTTCAAATGCGGATGCATATTTGTGGATGCGCTCCTCACGAGCGGACTGTGGCACGTCAAATACATCTGCAATAAAGTTTAAATACTGAATACCAGACATATAATCATAAAGGTCTGGATTGTCTGGAATATAAGCAAAAGTTTTCTTGCAAGCAATTGGTTGCTCCTTGATTGACATATCGTCAATCAAAATCTCACCCTCATCAAACTTGAGAATACCTACAAGAGCTTTTAAGGTTGTAGTTTTACCAGCACCATTGTGACCAATAAAACCATAGATTTCGCCAGAGTTTATTGTAATACTAAGGTCATCAACGGCCTTTTTATCACCATATGTTTTGGTTAAATTTTTAATTACAATCATAGTTTATTCCTCTGATTTTGTGTCATGAATTTCTATATCGAGCGGTGCATCAATGTCTTGACCTACGTACTTTCCGTCCTTTTTACGCTGCTTGATACACTCGGTCAAGAGGTACTCTATCTGACCATTAACAGACCTAAAGTCATCCTCTGCCCAAGCAGCAAGTGCGTTATAAAGTTTTGGTGATAGACGCAGTGGCACCTGCTTTTTCTCGTCAGCCATAGTTCACCTTTTTCCTAATTAATAGAGGCTTCCAGAATTTACGATTGGCTGTGCATCCTTGTTGCCGCAGAGAACAACAAGAAGGTTAGAAACCATAGCAGCCTTGCGCTCGTCATCAAGTTTTACAGTGTTACCTGACTCGAGGCGATCGAGAGCCATTTCTACCATACCAACAGCGCCATCAACAATCATCTTACGGGCGTCAATGATAGCAGAAGCCTGTTGACGCTGAAGCATTACTGATGCGATTTCTGGAGCATAAGCCAAGTGTGTAATACGAGCCTCTACGATTTCGATACCAGCCTCATCAACCTTGGATTGAATCTCTTCCTTGATACGGTTTGCAACGATATCAGAAGAACCACGAAGTGAGCCTTCATCAGCAACGCCGTCGCCTGTTGTGTCAACACCAGGTGCTACATCGTATGGATAGATGCGAACTACGTTGCGAAGTGCAGAATCGCACTGAAGTGATAAGTATTCTTTATAGTTATCAACATTAAATACAGCCTTTGCTGTGTCTGTTACTCTCCACATAACAGCAATACCAATCTCAACTGGATTGCCGAGGCAATCGTTGATCTTTTGACGGCTGTTATTGAGTGTCATAATCTTTAATGAAATTTTCTTAGATGATTTCTCATATGCTGCAGCTGTAGTACCTGTTACTGCAGCAGTAAGCACTGTTGCTGCATTTGTATCAACATCACCGCTCTGGTTGAGCTTTGTTGTAGCTGCTGGGTTGAATGAACCGCAGAATGGGTTTACAAAATAGAAACCGTCTTCCTTAATTGTGCCCTTGTATTTACCGAAAAGTGTAAGTACCAATGCTTCCTGTGGCTTTAATACCTTGAGACCAAGGAAAAGGATCCAGCCAAAGCATGCATATAAAATTGAAAGTACAGTAATAATAACAGCTGCTGGACCATCAAGGAAAGCAGGGCTAATTATGCCGATTATTGCTAAAACGTAAAGTACTACGATAAGTAGCAAAGCGAGCATACCATTCTTTTTAGTTGTATAAATTTTTTCTTCCATAATTGTCAACCTCCTTTGTTGATATCAAAATGATATCACGATAATTTCAATTTGTCAATATACTCTATTGCGTTCTTAACAAACTCGCTATAATAATTTTCACAACTTGCAATACTTGTTTCAAAACATCAAAACTCCCAGAAGGTTAAACCTTCTAGGAGTTTTACAATTGCAGTTAATTAAAAAAACATGCTGAATTTATTTGATTTTTTCAACTTCATCTAAATTGTAAGTCACAACATCAATTGGTTGTTCATTATCATCCCAAAGTTCCACTTCACACTCTGGACCGCCAGAATAAAAACTTACAACTACACCAACTGTTCCCGCTTTGTATTTACCTTTATCCACCAAAGTGTTTACTTTATCATATTCACTAAGCATTATTTCGCCTCCAAGTAGTTTGTAATCAATCTAGGTATACCATTTCAGTTTATTTTAATTCCATTTATATACTCGGTCAACTTTTTTGCAAAACTTTTGTTAGCATCACTTAATTCATTTTAAACCGACATTTTGTCAATTTAAACCGACATTTAAACCGACACAATTTGGTTCTATAACTTATATCGCTCCTTGTGCACATATATTTTGTCAGTAGAATCCGAGAAATGAGAAAAGGTTGTTGACTCTTTCGAGTCAACAACCCTGTTAGCCTTTTATTTCTTTCTATTGAAATTTTGAAGCCAACTATTGCAAAAGGACTTTTTAGTGTCTACTTTTAATTTGACACCTTCGCCTATTCTTTTGTGTCCTCTTTTGCAAGAAACTTCTGTGTAAGGAAACCGCTAATTCCGAAAGCGATAGCTGCAAGAAGTGTAAACCAAGCAAGAATAGGAATATGTGTAATGAATAATACTACTACAGCAATAAGACAAATTACTGCAAATACATAGTTAAAAATTGCAAAATCTTTCATTATTATATACCCCTTTCCTATTAAATAATTCCAAGTGGAATAAGAATTGCAAGTGCAAGTGCAACCTGGCCCCAAATAGCGCCGAGGAAAATCTTCTTAGCCTTACCCTGAAGGTCGTGGCCGAGTACTGCAGCTACAAAGAAAGGAATGTATACTGTGATGCATACTGGAAGTGCACCCCAGAATGGCCATACCCACTGGAATGAAGGTGTACCAGCAAGGAAGATTTCGAAAAGCGAGAAGCCGATAGCCATTGTCATAACGTAAACTATACGGTTGTTAATTCCCAAAATCTTGGCATTCTTGTCCTCTGGCATTACATCCATTGTAAAGCCGGCTGTTGAGAACATCATTGAAAGTTCCCAAGCAACACCAATGAGAAGAATGAATGTTGTACTTGACTGTGTTACATGCCACATACCGTAGCCATAGATATGGCAGAATACAGCGTTTGCAATTTCGCAAAGCCAGTGAATACCATAAAGACCAAGAGCAGCACCGATAGAATCCCAATCTTTGCTCTTAATCTTTGGTACGTAAACGCACATTACAAAAGCTAAAAGGGCAATAAATGTCCAATCAAAATTGCATGTGCAACGAACGTGCTGTAATGCTTCGTCAACAATAGCACGAGCCGCTTCAGTGTTTGGTCCCCAAAGCATAATTATTTCCTCCTAAATTTAATATTTGAACAAAATGTTCATTTATCCAATAAAATAATATACCATTAATAGAACGATGTCAAACAAAAATGCGCTCCAAGAGACCTTGGAACGCATCGTTTTATTTGTTTAATAGACCATCAAATATGATGGTTGACATTGTTGTCATTTGTGAAGTGGCATCAGTTGCCAAGCCATTATCCTCAACAAAGGCACTAATAATAAAGTATTTATAAAAGTTAAAAAGGAGTTGAGCGGCTTCTTTTGGATTAACACTTCTAAATTCGCCTTGCTTAATACCTTTCTTAATTATCTTTTCAATAAAACCAATCGCCCAAGAGTTGAGTTCCTCAATTGGGTCAACTGTTGGGAACATTGGGAAAAGGCTTGGGTCGTTTTGAAGCAGTGTTTGAATCGTCTTGTTATATGCAATGTAATCAACGGCGGACTTAAATGCAACATTTAGCTCCTCTGTTGCGCTTTCAATGCCACTTGTTGCTTGCCTTACCGAATCCTGCCACTGATCTATGCCATAAGTTACACTCTCAATATAGAGGTCCTGCTTACTGCTTGCGTACGAATAGATGTTACTATTTGTCATACCAAGAGCAGACGCAACATCCTCTAGTGTTGTTTTCTTGTAGCCATACTTTGCAAAAAGCGAGAGGGCTGTTGTGTATATAAGTTCATTATCAAGCTTTTTACGCATATTACTTCCTACCCTTCTTCTCTTCGCGCTCGCGAATTACAAAACGTGTAGGTGTACCCTCAAGACCGAAAACTTCACGGATTTGGTTATCGAGATAGCGCTGATAGCTATAGTGGAACAAATCCTTGGAGTTTACGAAACATACAAACGTTGGCGGACGAGTGGACGCCTGAGTCATGTAGTAAATCTTGAGGCGACGGCCCTTGTCGGTCGGTGGCTGAACGCGAGCGGTTGCAGCAGCCAAAACATCATTGAGTTTACCGGTTGAAATACGCATTGCGTTTTGATCATCTACGAACTTGATAAGTTCATAGAGTTCCGGTATACGTTGACCTGTTTTGGCTGAGATAAAGATAATTGGCGCATAGGACATGAATGAGAAATCATTCATTAGCTTTTTGCGCTCCTTTTGCATTGTCTCGCCTGTCTTGTCAACTGCATCCCATTTGTTTACTGCAATAATACAAGCTTTACCAAGCTCATGCGCAATACCAGCGACCTTGGAATCCTGCTCTGTAAAGCCCTCTGTCGCATCAATCATAATGACACAGACATTGGCGCGTTCCACTGCCATTCTAGCACGAAGCACGCTGTACTTTTCTATTGTATCATCAACCTTGGACTTGCGACGAAGGCCAGCTGTATCGATGAATACAAATTTACCATACTTGTTTTCAACAGTTGTATCAGTTGCATCCCTTGTTGTGCCAGCGATGTCTGATACAATTGCACGGTTTTCACCGCAGATTTTGTTTACGAGAGATGATTTACCAACGTTTGGCTTACCGATAATAGCAACCTTGATTGTATCATCCTCATAGTCCTCGCCAGCATCAGCTGGGAGGTATTTGAGCACCTCGTCAAGGAGGTCGCCTGTGCCACGACCGTGGCTTGCTGAAACAGCAATTGGGTCACCAAGACCAAGGTTGTAAAACTCATAAAAATCAGGTGGCAATTCACCTGTTGTATCGCACTTGTTCACGCAAAGTACAAGTGGCTTACCGCTCTTTTGGAGCATTGTTGCAACCTCGTTATCTGTTGCCACAACGCCGTCCCTTATATCGGTAACCATGATAATTACATCTGCGCTGTCAATTGCAAGCTGCGCCTGACGGCGCATCTGAGAGAGAATAATGTCATCTGAGTAAGGCTCAATACCACCAGTATCTACAAGGAGCATATTGTGACCTAGCCACTCGCAGTCACCATAAATACGGTCACGAGTAACACCTGGTGTATCGTCTACTATTGAAAGACGTTGACCTATTAACTTGTTAAAGAGTGTTGACTTACCAACATTTGGGCGACCGACTATTGCAACTACTGGTCTTGACATTATTTCACCTCCTCTAGTGTTTCAATAATTGTATTGACGAATTCAAATCCGTCATTTGAAAGGGTAACAACTTTGACGCCGAGTTCATTCTCGATATCCTCAAGTGTCACATCATCAAGAAGTACTGTCTCGCCATCACGGAGAAGTACCTGTGGTAAGAACAAAACAGAACCCAAGTTTTTACCACGGAGTTGTCTTATTATATCCTCGCCTGTCAAAAGGCCCGATACTGTAATAGAAGGGCCAAAGAAGACATTTACAATGCCACGAACCTTGAGCTCAAATGCTCCGCCAAAGAGGTTCTGTACTTTACGAGCAGCGGATTTTACCAAGTCCTCTGCTGCAAGTCCAGTAGCAATTGTTGCACGCATAGGCTCCTCGCCTTTTTCAAATACGTGCTCTGACAGATGCTTACCCATTTCGAGTACCGCATCATTCACCTCTTCGTTAAAGAGGCGCATGAGGCCTACACCATTGTCAAGTTGAGGATAGTCATCATAGTAATCCTCATCAGGAATTGGGAGCTCTGCCATCAAATAAAACTCATCTGCAGCATAGCAAAAACGTGATCCAAGCTCTGGCTTGATTTCACGTGCCAATTTATCAACAAGACTAATGGTCTCCCTTGCTGTCTTGCGATTATATGGCTCAATCTGTGTCAGATCATCCCTGTAGCGTGTGAGGCCTACTGGCACACACGCAACGCTTTGCACGCTTGGAGCGAGCTCATAGAGCTTGCGTATGCTGTACTCAAGCTCAGCGCCATCGTTTATGCCAGGGCATAAAACGAGCTGAGCGTTAATAGCAATACCCGCATCCGCAAGGCGCTTTAAATAGCGCAAGCTGTCGCCCGCAAAGCGATTATTCATCATCTGACAGCGAAGCTGCTCATTCATTGTATGAACAGACACATTGACAGGGCTGATATGCATCTTGATTATCCTATCGATGTCCTCATCGCTAAGGTTTGTAAGGGTAATGTAGTTGCCATAAAAGAATGACATACGTGAATCGTCATCCTTGAAATAAAGGCTTTCCCTCATTCCCTCTGGGAGCTGATCTATAAAGCAGAATATGCACTTGTTGTTGCACGAGTGCTGCTTGTCAATTAAATATGTCTCAAACTCGATGCCAAGGTCGTCATACTCATCATCTTTTTCGATTTTGACCATACGGATCTTGCCATCTTCTGCACGGAAGCTGATAGTGATTTTCTTCTCCATCATATAAAAACGATAGTCAAGAACATCAACAATATCGTGACCGTTAATTTTTAGAAGCGTACAACCCGATTTAATGCCATGTACTTCTGCATACGAACCCGGTTCTACACTTTTAATCACTGCTGACATATCATTTCCCCCTTCCCATAAAACGACTAAAAGGTGGGGAAGGTTCCCCTTCTCCACCTTGAATCTCTAAAGAAATTTTGATTAGTCCTTTACGATTACCTGCTTGCCATTGTAGTAACCACATTCCTGGCAAACTCTGTGTGGTCTCTTGTATTCACCGCACTGTGGGCACTTTACGAGCTCTGGAGCGTCCATCTTCCATACGTTTGAACGTCTCTTGTCGCGACGAGCCTTTGAAACTCTTCTAGCTGGTACTGCCATTTTGGAAACCCCCTATCAAAATTAAAGTAATGCTGCAAGTGCTTCCCATCTAGGGTCAATATCTGCCTTGCAGTCACAAAGTCCTTCATTTAAGTTCTTGCCACACTTTGGACAGATTCCTTTACAGTCCTCACTGCACAAAAACTTCTGTGGTAAGTAAAGAATAACATCTTCAGTCGCCAGTCCTTCCAAGTCGAATCGCATGGTTGGCACGAGGAAAAACTCATCGTTTTCTTCGTCGTTCAACTCGGTCACAAAAGTATGTTCCATCGGAATGGTATATTCTTTTACTACCTCTTTGGCGCAACGGTCACAGCTTCCGGAATATAAAACTGTGATATTAGCGGAAATAGAAACTATATCAGTTTCATTTTTGATGACACCCTTAATAGTACATGGTGCCTTCATTGGCTTATCATTCGAAATCTCGATATCTGACAAATCAAGAGTGTGGTTGATTGAAAGAGATGCACCAGTTTCATTAAAAATTGGCTCTAGATTGATTTCGAACATAAAGTCACCGCCTTTTTAGCGCTTTGTAATTATAATACTTATAATTACTTTAGTCAATAATAATTTTAAGGCGGAAAGACAATCCTTTCCGCCTTATAAAACTTAAGTAATTTTATACCTTCTGTGCTACTTCAAAAAGCTCTGCTGGGAGGTCCTCCTCATCAGCTGAGATTGTGAATGTGAACTTAGTGTCTGTGTCCTCGGCAAGCTTTGCTACCTTCTTGAAGAAGCAAAGGAATTCATCGCCGATTTCGCCACCGATCTTAAGTGTGCTATCGCAAAGGATGTCAGTAATATCAGAGTCACCTGCGCACATTCCAGCAAGGAATCCATAATAAGCGTCAAAGCCTGAAATCTTGTATTCTTCTGCAGAAACGAGACGAACGGTATATTTAACGTCATTAGAGAGCTTGTTGCCCTTTTCTACACAAATAACGTTACCGTTTGATGCCTCGCGAGCAGCATTAACTGCATCAATGAGTTTCTTTGTTTTGCCTGAGCCTTTGTGGCCGATAATAAGTGATACCATAGTATCGTCCTCCTTAAAATGTATTTAAATTTTAGATTAAAGTCTAGCTTCGAGAGCAGCTTTTTCGCTCTCATATCCTGGCTTGCCAAGAAGGGCAAACATGTTCTTCTTGTAGCTCTCAACGCCTGGCTGGTTGAATGGGTTAACACCCAAAACATAACCAGAGATAGCGCATGCTTTTTCAAAGAAGTAAATCATGTAGCCAAGTTCGTATTCGTCCATCTGCTCAGCCTCTAATACGATGTTTGGAACTCCACCATCATTGTGAGCAAGAACAGTGCCTTCAAATGCCTTGCGGTTAACAAAAGACATTCCACGGCCAGCGAGGAAGTTGAGGCCATCTACGTTTGCCTCATCCTCCTTAATGATGTACTCACGGTTTGGATTTTTGAATGTAACAACTGTCTCAAAGAGAAGTCTCTGGCCGTCCTGAATGTACTGGCCAAGTGAGTGCAAATCAGTTGAGAAAATAGCTGATGTTGGGAAAATACCCTTGCCATCCTTACCCTCTGATTCACCATAGAGTTGCTTAAACCACTCGTTCATCATTGTGTATGATGGCTCGTAGGAAACCATCATTTCAACAGTCTTACCATGACGTGCAAGTACGTTACGAATTGCAGCATACTTGTAGCAATCATTCTTGTTAATGTCTGGGTCCTGGAATGCAAGACGTGCATCCTGTGCACCCTTCATAAGACTGTCTATATCGATACCAGCTACAGCGATTGGCAAGAGACCAACTGCTGTAAGTACTGAATAACGTCCGCCTACATCATCAGGTACTACGAATGTCTCGTAACCCACTGAATCAGCGAGTGCCTTGAGTGTGCCACGAGCCTTGTCAGTTGTAACAAAGATGTGGTCCTTTGCACCCTCTTCACCATACTTTGCAATTGCGAGTTCCCTAAATACACGGAAAGCAATTGCAGGCTCAGTAGTAGTACCAGACTTAGAAATTACGTTAACAGAGAAATCACGGCCATCAATAAGGTCCATAACTTCATTAAGTGTTGTTGAACTAATTGTGTTGCCAGAGAAGATAACCTGTGGTGTATCCTTTGCGAGCAAATTGTAATTTTGAGACTTACAAAACTCAATTGCAGCGCGAGCGCCTAGGTATGAACCACCAATACCAATTACAACAAGGACGTCAGAGTTCTGCTTGATTTTTTCAGCAGCAACTTTGATACGAGCAAACTCATCCTTGTCATAATTTACAGGGAGATCAACCCAACCTATAAAATCATTTCCAGGGCCCTTGCCATCACGCAAGAGTTCATGCGCAGCTGTTATCTCAGCCTGCATTCCCTGGATTTCATCTTTAGTTATTAAATTGGTCAAATAATTGTCGTTTAATGTAAGTGGCAATTTAAAGACTCCTTCTTAGATATATACTACTTACATTCTAAACTATAGTAAGTATATTTGCAAGCAAACATCCTATGAATTTTCCAAAAGTTCAGCCTCTAATTGTTCCTGACGTCTTAAAATAACGCTCTTGATATCGCCCATATTAAATCCGAGCCTATAAAGGGCATTTATTGTTTTACTGCACTGCTTTTCATCAAGCAAATCCCTACCCCGGAATTTGCCATCAAGGAGGCAATTTATTTGCTCAGCCTGGTCAATTTCAAGCTCGTCAACAATGATGTCAGATATATGTTTATCAATACCTCTGGATGACAAAGCAGCACGTAACCCAGTCGGGCTTACGTGCTTGCGTCTTACAAGCTCATCGGCATAGGTACGCGCAAAACGCTCGTCGTCTAAAAGCCCGCTTTCAGCGAGCTTGTCACAGACGGACTTTGCCAATTCGCGATTGTCATATCCAAATTTTACGATGAGCTTGTCCTCAAGTTCTCGTTTTGAATGATCGCGCAACTCAAGAAGGTCGAGTGCGCGTTCATATATCTGGTCAAAACTTGCCATTTTAGTCGTCCACCGTAATATCAAGCTTAGCCTTTGCAGATGCTGCTGTTGTTGGAGCAGGAGCAGCCTCTGGAGCTGGTGCAGGTGCAGCAGCAACAGGTGTATCATGCATCTGACCACCCTTGTATGAAGGCTTCATCTGATTTGAAAGTTCAGAAATACGATCCTTAACTTGCTTCTCAATATCTGCCATAAAATCAGGGTTAGAAAGAAGGTATTCCTTAACATTCTCACGACCCTGTCCAAGGCGCTCATCACCATAAGAGAACCAAGCACCAGACTTATGAATAATATCAAGTGAAACAGCGGCGTCTAATATTTCGCCTTCCTTGGCAATACCACGGCCATAGATAATATCAAACTCAGCCTCCTTGAATGGAGGTGCTACCTTATTCTTAACAATCTTGGCACGGGTACGAGAACCAATGAACTCGTTGCCTGGAGCCTTGAGCTGTTCAATCTTGCGAACATCAATACGCATTGAAGCATAGAACTTAAGAGCACGTCCACCAGTAGTTGTTTCAGGATTGCCGTACATAACACCAACCTTTTCACGAAGCTGGTTGATAAAGATAATTATACAATTGGATTTTGAAATAGCGCCAGCAAGCTTACGAAGAGCCTGTGACATAAGGCGTGCATGAAGACCAACGTGAGAATCGCCCATCTCACCTTCGATTTCTGCGCGTGGAACAAGAGCGGCAACAGAGTCAACTACAAGGATGTCAATAGCGCCTGAACGAACAAGTGATTCAGCAATTTCAAGAGCCTGCTCACCGTTGTCTGGCTGAGCAACAAGCAATGAGTCAACATCAACGCCTAAATTGGCAGCATAAACAGGATCAAGAGCATGCTCAGCATCGATAAATGCTGCCTCGCCACCTGATTTTTGAGCCTCTGCTACTGCATGGAGAGCAAGAGTAGTTTTACCAGATGACTCTGGTCCATATATCTCAATAATACGGCCTCTTGGAAGTCCTCCAATACCGGTTGCAACGTCAAGAGTAAAAGAACCAGTTGAGATAGCCTCAACATTTAAATTAGTATTTTGACCAAGACGCATAATTGCGCCCTTGCCATACTGCTTTTCAATTTGAGCGATAGCGGTTTCAAGAGCCTTATTTTTATCTGCCATAACAAAATCCTCCATAAACAAACGTAAGGCGAACATTAAATACAAATGTTCGGTTTGGTTACATTATATGACGAACTTTTTAAAAAAGCAACAAATTTTTGCAAATTTAGTACGAGTGGTACAAAAAATGGGACGAACGGTCGCAAATCGGGGTCAAAAAGAAAAGAGAGGACTAATGTCCTCTCTTTCTTTGGCAGCGGAATAGGGATTCGAACCCCAAATAACTGAGTCAGAGTCAGTCGTGTTACCGTTACACTATTCCGCTATATTAAAGGAGTTACATAGGTAACTCCTCGTTTTAGCTAAATTATGCGCGCTGTACCTTACCTGAACGAAGGCAGCGTGTGCAAACGTAAATTCTCTTTGGAGAACCGTCAACTATAGCCTTAACTCTTTTTACGTTTGGCTTCCATGTTCTGTTTGAACGTCTGTGTGAGTGAGAAACCTTGATGCCGTAAGAAACGTCCTTACCGCAAATCTCGCATTTTGCCATACCTGGGCACCTCCCCTAAACTAATTGTGGCTACGCCACTTCAAATGCAGCGAAATTTAGTTTAGCAAAAAGCACACCAAATTGCAAGCATTTTTTTCAATAAGGTATTAATTATTTAATAGGGCTTGAGATAATCCTCTGGATTGTTGAGGAAAATACCATCTATGCCCTTGTTTTCAAGGCGCTGTAAATTGTGTTCGAACATAAACGCTTCATGTGGAAAAAGCGGATCCTTAGTCCACACACGCACCTTGGTGTCGTCAAATGCAAAGGCCGGTAAATTGGTCTTGCGAATATATGGGTGAATTGCATCAGCATGAACTTTGAAATTCATATCATTCATAGCATCAAGCATATCATCAGCAAGGCAAGCCACATTGTACTCTGGATAGTTGTCCTTAATGTACTTAGTAGAATTTGAATTGAATGAAGAATATATCACCTTATCCTCTACTTGGAATTCTTTGACAAGAGCTATAACCTTTTCCTCCATACCCTCATATTTAATCTCGTTGTTCTTGAGTTCAATATTAAGGAGCAAACCCTCATCCATATATGGTTTGAGGAGTTCTAAAACCTGCCTGAGACTAGGAATTTTAGTGAATTTCTCATAGTCTGTAAAGTTCCAATCCTTTACATATCCACGCATCGTAGTAGTTCTATCCAGTTTTTCATCGTGAATTACTACTACTTCACCATCACGAGCAAGCTGTACATCAAGCTCGATACCAGTGAGTCCAGGCAGCTTCGCTGCGGCCTCAAAAGCCTCTATTGTATTTTCTGGATGCCTATAACTGCATCCTCTATGTGCCCATATTTCCATACCGCACCTCATAATTTTAATGTGGATATTATAACAAAAAGCCAGGTCAATTAAAACCTGGCTTTGAAATTATTTAAAACTAATTACTATTTCATCATCTGTTCCTACAGATATTGTCTTTGGTGTTACTTTTGATTTACCAAGCTTACCAGTGTTAACAAGTTTTACCTTGTACTCACCCATTGGCAATGCAGTTGCAAGATCCTTAACATAACCATCTGCATAACAGAAATCAACGAAATATTTATCACCTGTTTCGGTATTCCTAAAGCAGATTCCGATTATTCCATAATCCTTGGTTGTATCTATATCAAGTTTTAATGCCTTGCCTGGAGCCTCTGCAATTGTATTTGCAGATGTGAGCGGTGTCAAATCACTAAGTTCATACCTCTGTACTGTATTTGCAGAGAAAAGAGCAATTATCAATGCTGCAAATATAACAAAAGCAATACAAATAGACACTCTTGCCCTGTAATCTTTTGTTTCCATACCAAGACCTCCTTGGATAATTTCAACATAATAATTTTAATGATTCGTTCAAAAATTGTCAATAATTTATCCATATACACATTCGCCAAATTAGCAGTATAATAAATATGTAATATCCATAAAAAGCGAACATTTGGGAGGTAAATATGGCTATAGACAATTCTTGGTACAAAGAACTCGTAGTATATCAAGTGTGGTGCCGTTCTTTTAAAGACGGCAATGGTGATGGTCAAGGTGACCTTCTCGGAGTTTTAGAAAAGCTTGACTATATCAAAAGTATAGGTGCAAACGCAATTTGGTTTTCACCAATATACCCATCCCCTAATGCTGACTGGGGATATGACATATCCGATTATAAGGATATCCACCCAGATTTCGGTGATTTAGACCTGTTCAAAAAAATAGTGGATGAAGCGCACAAGCGTGATATGAAGATTATCATGGACCTTGTTGTAAACCACACTTCCTCTGAGCACTACTGGTTCAAAGAAAGTTTGAAGTCCAAAGACAATCCATACCATGATTATTATATATGGAAAGACGGCAAGGATGGAGACTCCAAGGGAGGCAAAAATCCACCAAATAACTGGATTTCCCTTTTTGAAGGTGGCGCATGGGAGTATAACGAGCAGCTTGATCAGTTTTATATGCATGCCTTTGCCAAAGGCCAGCCTGACCTCAACATGGACAACCCAAAGGTTCGCGAAGAGGTCAAGGACATCATGCGCTTTTGGCTCGATATGGGAGTCGACGGATTCAGAGAAGATGTTATCACATTCATCTCAAAGGACCCTGATTTTCCAAACGGATTTCCTATCCCTATCGCCTGTGGCATAGAGCACTACAACAAAGGACCAAACCTCATGAAATACCTCAAGGAATTCCGTGAGGATGTCGTAAACCATTACGACTGCTTCCTTGTTGCCGAGTCACCTATGACAAACTCCAAAGATGCGCTCAAGTTTACATCTGGCAAAGACAGGGTTTTTGATATGATGATAAACTTCGACCACATGAATGCCGACTGCTTTATGACAGACACAGTGCACCTTCCATTCTCACTCAAGAGATTTAAAAAGGCCCTCTCATCATGGCAGGAAAACCTCTATGGCAAAGCATGGAATGCGCTCTACATTGAAAACCACGACCACCCAAGAGTAATCAGTCGCTTCGGCAGCGAGAAGTATCGAGTAGAGAGCGGCAAAGCACTTGCAGTTGCCGCGTACATGATGAGTGGTACGCCATACATCTATCAAGGCCAAGAGATTGGTATGGTTAACAATCACCTAAACAGCCTTGATGAGTTCAAAGATGTAGTTACATTTAATAATGAAAAAGTATTTAAGAAATTTGGCGTTCCACGTTTCATCTATCTCAAGATAGCAAACCTCACAAGCCGTGAGAATGCCAGAACGCCAGTTCAATGGGACGACTCCAAAAATGCAGGCTTCACAACTGGCACACCTTGGTTCGGTGTAAACCAAAACTACAAGGACATCAATGTCAAAGATGCCGAGAGTGACCCAAACTCCATTCTCAACTTCTACCGCGAACTTTTTAAAGTTCGTCAAAACAATAAAATTTTCATCTATGGCAAGTACAAAGAATACTTCCATCGAAATAAAAAGGTATACTGCTACGAGATGAAATATGAGGGACAGAAAGCATTAATTGTTGTCTCATTCTCAGAAAAAAATATCAAGTTCAAAACACCACGTGGTTTCAAACTTGATAAAGATAATGTAATCCTTAAGAATTACAAGGATATAAAAATAGATGGAAAAGACACATTGAGTCTTAGACCTTACGAAGCAGTAGTATTACTATACAAATAAAAATAACTGGGATTGAGCAACCTCAATCCCAGTTTTATTATGCATCAAATAAATTTGCAATCTGATCAAGCTTCTCAGCCTGTTGCTTTACAAGGTTCTGTAAATCATGAACTGATACTTTGATGTTTTGCACGCTTTCAATCCAAGCAAGTTCATTCTGTCCAGCAAAGTCAGCCTTAAGCCATTCGATTACGTCTTCAATCTTATCAATAGCGTCTGTTAGTTCCTTGTCAGCTGTGATCATATCATCAGCCTTAGAACGAATTGATTCCTGAGTCAAATCAACTATAGCCATTATTCTTCTCCTTTACTGTCACTGATAATGTTTCCATCTTGGAAACGAACGATACGCTTTGCAGTAGCTGCAATGCCGTCGTCATGTGTGATAAGTATAACAGTTCTGCCAGACTCGTGCAACTCATAAAGCATCTCCATAACATCCTTGCCAGATGCCGAGTCAAGGTTACCCGTCGGCTCATCGGCGAGGATGATTGGTGGCTTGGCAGCGAGGGCACGAGCAATTGCTACACGCTGCTGTTGACCGCCTGACAGCTGGTTTGGCAAGTGGGTCATTCTGTGACCCATGCCAACACGCTCGAGGGCCTCCTCTGCAAGCTGTGAGCGCTCGGCCTTGCCAACTCCTCGATAGATGAGTGGCAACTCAACGTTTTCCTTTGCAGTCAAACTGTTTATAAGGTTAAAGCCCTGGAATATAAATCCAATCTCTCTGTTACGTATATCTGAGAGTTGATCGTCAGTCAATTTCTCAACATTTTCCCCTTTTAAAATGTACTCACCAGATGTTGGGATATCCAAAAAGCCAATCATGTTCATCATAGTTGATTTACCAGAACCAGACTGGCCAACTATAGCGACAAATTCACCATCATCGATAGTGAGGTTAACACCATCAAGTGCGCGAACTTCATTTTCACCTGGGTTATAAATCTTGTAAAGATTCTTGAGTTCAATAAGATGCATGACTTCTCCTTATGGGTAAAATGCAAAAAACGGCATTTGGAAATCCAAACGCCGTTTTATTTTACGAGTAAATTACTTTGCAGCCTTTTTTACAAGAGCTGACTTCTTACGTGCAGCATTGTTCTTATGGATAAGGCCCTTTGTTGCAGCCTGATCAATCTTTTTAACAGCTGCAGTTACAAGCTCGTCTTTGTTATCTGCGTTTGATTCGATAGCAGCATTAGCTTTCTTAATAGCTGTCTTAAGTGCTGTGTTAGCTGACTTGTTTCTCTGAGCTCTAGCATTGTTAACGATAACACGTTTCTTTGCTGATTTAATGTTAGGCATATCTACACCTCCCTAATGTCATTACAGTTGACTATAATAGCACGTCTTATAATAAAAAGCAATAAAAATTTTTACGAATAATTCATATCTACATACTGGCTTCCCATACCATAAGTTGCGCCATTGCCACGCTCTGAGAATTGCCAAATATCATAGCGTCCAGAATATGTTGGCTTTGACTCCTTGGTGTAATCAGCAGGCCATTCTGCAAGCCAAATTGTGTATGAAAGAAGTTGTGATGTATTGAGCTTGCTCGTGTAAAAATGCTTGTTTGAATATACACCCGCTCTATAACCCGAGCTTTGGATTGTGTTACAGAATGCAACGCATACTGCTGTGCGCTCAGCGACAGACAAATTGTCCGCACGTCCCTGACCGCCTGCTGCAGTCTCGGTATCGATAAAGATTGGAAGGTCAAGGTGCTGTCCACCAAGTTCCTTGATACAGAGTGAAGCCTCTTCTACGGCCTCAACCGGCGTCTTGGCCTGAGAGAAGAAATATGCTCCTACTTTGATGCCAGCAGCCTTCGCTCCTGCGAGGTTTTTGTGGAAATTAGTATCGATATTAAGACTGCCGTTTGAACCCCATCCACGGAATCCAAGACGAATTATTGCAAAGTCTATTCCAGCAGCTTTTGCCTTGGTCCAATTTATGTTTCCTTGGTAAACAGATACGTCTACACCAAGCGTACCTCCACGAACACCTGTCTGAGAGAAATTGTACTGAACACCACCAATTATCTGTGTGCCTACAACATACTTTCCATTCTCATCAAAGTAGTACATTTTTCCATCAATGTTCTGCCAACCATAATATGTCTTGGTTACCTCTTTGATATAGAAAACGGCATCCTCGCTATAGTCAGCATAAGTTGCCTCTCTGTATTCCTCTCCCTCCTTAACAAACAACTGATTTTTACCAGTTGAATCAAGGAGTTTTGTTGTTGATGGCAACGTTGTTGGAGCCTCAGTAGTAGTTGTTGTTTCTGGATTTTCTGGCTCTGTTGTAGTCTCCTCAGTAGTTACTTCTGGATAAGGATTATTTACAGTCAAATTCGCTTCCAAGAGAGTCTTGTATACGACTGTTTCATCAATCCTTGATTCAATCAATTTAACTGTATCAACGAGTTTTGGGGATTCAACAGCCTTTTTGGCATCAGCACCATCGTTTTTAACTACAACGTTTTTAATTGGTTTGTATTCAACGTGATCCTTAACTTTGATAGTGTATTCTGTCTTTTCAAAGGCGCAACCAGGAGCCTCTTTTACAGTAACCAATGCATCACCTAGAGCAACGTTTCTAATTACTATGAAACCATCCATATCCTCATCGGCATACGTATTTTCATTACCATTAACGTCTTTTACGACAACTTCAAATTTATTACCAGTTACTATCTTGCCATCATTGTAAAAACCAATTCTAATGTCCTTTTCAACCGACTCAAGAGCAACAGTTACATCTATGTCCTCGACCAAAGGCTCAGTTACTGCCTCTGTTGTTATCTCGGCAACTGTGGTTGGTTCCACAGCTGGGGCAGGCTTAAATTCAGGTTTTAAAAGTGGCATACAAGTAATAAAAATTGCAACAAGTAGGAATACTATTCTCTCCTTTATTGCCTTAAATCCACCCAAGTTTTTAATAAGAATTTCCAACAAAAATTCATCTCCAAAACTTAATAAAGTACTTAATAATATATCATACATTTAAGTTATTGACAATTTAATTAATTACTTCTAAAATCATATATCGTAATATTAAATTTGGGGATATTTCAATGGAAATCGAAAAAGCAAAAGTCGCAAAAAGAATAATTGCAATTGTCGCTTTAGTAGCCATTACCATAGGCATTTTTGTTCCAGTTATGACACACTCAAGGAACAAGAAGGCAGAGACAACAACTACTACCAAAGCAACAACTACTGCAAAGGTAGAAAAAACAACCGAGGAAGCAACCGAGGAGGAGGAAACTGCCGCACAAGGAAGTGGCGGTGGCAACGGCGCTGCCAAAAGCGAAGCCAAAGCTGAAACAACCTCACCAAAGCCAGCATCCAAGGTAATATATACAGGTGGCGCATTGCCATACTGTGACTATGTTGACAATTCATACTTCAATGAGGCCGTTTTCATCGGCGACTCAGTAAGTTTGAAACTTAGATACTATGTTAGCAACGGTTCACTAGGTTCTGCCAACATGAGTTTCTGCGTAGGTAATTTTGGTACCGTGAATGCCCTTCGTGGCAACATCATCTCAAACATTTGGGACCAGGTTGCAGCAACAGGCAGAAAACGTGTCTACATTATGCTCGGTATGAACGACTTAAACGTTGTAGGCGTTGATGGTGCTGTCAACAATATGCGAACCCTCTGCTATAAAATTCAAAATGCATTCGCAGCAAGGAACGGATACAATCCGCTCATATACATCCAGTCTATGACGCCAATTACTCAAAAGAAAAACGGCACTAATGGCAAGACACTAAACAATGCAAACATTGCCATTTACAACCAGAGGCTCTCTGGCATGGCTGCTGCAAACGGTTGGTACTTTGTTGACGTAGCATCAGTTATGTACAACGATGCCGGTTTCCTCAAAGACGAGTACTGTGGTGACCCTAACGGTATGGGACTACATTTCTCGGGTGCTGGATGCGCTCAATGGGTATGGTACCTCCACACCCATGCATACGACCCAAGCTGGGCAGTATACCCTCTCACAATCCGTTATCACAAGGATGGTGTCGTATTCAATACATACTCACAAAAGTATAAAGCTGGCGACACTTTCAATATTCCAAGCCCAGCTGTTAATGGATACACAGTGGACAAGGCAACAATCTCAGGCACCTTTGGCCATTCAGGTCAGGAGTTTGACGTTTATTACACAGCTAAACCTACAACTACCGTTCCTACAACTGCTCCAACAACTGTTCCTACGACGGAACCAACTACAGTTCCGCCAGAGACAACCACCGAGGAACCTACCTCACAGAATCCACCAGAGACATCAACTGAGCCAACATAAGGAGATAGATTATGAAGAAAATAATTGCAATTGTACTTACACTCGTATTAGCACTGTCCCTATCAGCTTGTGCTGCAAGACCAGTTCAAAGTATAGGTGACGAAGTTGTAGCAACAACTATGAGTGGCAACACACCATCTAATATAGATATCCATGCTGCACTCGAGCAGATTAATCTCCTTGTCAAGGATGATGAGCCTATAGATATAGACGAGGATGCCTTGACAAACCTTTATGGCATCGAAGCTGCATGGTGCAAAGACTTTGCCTGCATTGCAACAATGGGTGGCGTTTTCCCAAGCGACATCTTGATGTTCGAAGCAGCTGATGATGAAGCAAAGGAAAACATCAAGAATGTACTTGAGACAAAGCTTGATGACTTCCTTACACAGGCTCAGAACTATGACGAAGACAGCTATGCTCTTGCAAAGTCTTGCGAAGTAATTGAAGCAGGCAACTACATTGCCCTCTTCCTCGCTCCACAGCATGAGGAAATGGAAGCTATCTTCCTCGGCAAATAATTCTACAAACTAAACATAAGGTGGTGATAAGGTGATATTCTCTAGCATTACATTTTTGTTCTTCTTCCTTGTTGCAACAATTGCTATATATTACCTTTTACCACGCTCACTTAAAAACGGCTGGTTACTCCTAACCAGCTTGTTTTTTTATGGATATGGGGAACCAATCTACATCCTACTCATGGTGTTCTCTATTTGTTCAAACTATGTGCTCGGAATACTCATGGGCAAGTTTGAGAAAAAGAAGAAGCTGATACTCATTATTGGTATCATCTTCAACCTCCTTCTCCTTGGCTACTTTAAGTATGCAGGATTCTTAACAGAGACACTAAACCTCTTATTTACAAATCTTGCTGTCAAAGAAATTGCATTACCTATCGGTATTTCATTCTATACATTCCAGATAATGTCATACCTTATTGACGTCTATCGTGGCGACTGCAAGCCGCAACGAAACATCGTGATGTTCGGTACGTATGTCACAATGTTCCCACAACTCATTGCGGGACCTATCGTTCGATATAGGGATATCGAACTTCAGCTTGAAAACCGTACCGAATCATTCGAGATGTTTGGGCACGGCGTGGAGCTCTTCACCGTAGGTCTTTGCAAGAAGGTCCTTCTTGCAAACACATTCGGTGATCTCTTTGAGTCGCTTACCGCCATAGGCCCTGCCTCTGGCGTCATAGGCCACTTTGTCGCAATGATTGCCTTCTCACTTCAAATTTACTTTGACTTCTCAGGCTACTCTGATATGGCACGTGGCCTTGGAAATATGTTTGGATTTGAGTTTGTCAAAAACTTTGATTACCCATACATATCAAAGAGCATTACAGAGTTCTGGAGACGTTGGCACATTTCCCTTGGCACATGGTTTAAAGAATATGTATACATCCCACTCGGTGGCAACAGGCACGGCATCGTAAAACAGATTAGAAACATCCTAATCGTATGGGCACTCACAGGCCTTTGGCACGGTGCTTCTTGGAACTTTGTCCTCTGGGGCGTGTACTATGGAATACTCCTAATTCTCGAAAAAGTGTTCCTCCTCAAAGCACTAGATAAGGCGCCAGCATTCGTAGGACACATTTACACACTGGTGCTTGTTGCACTCGGTTGGATGCTGTTCCAGTTTACAGAAATGGATGACCTTGGCAACTTCTTTACCGGTCTCTTCTCATTCCAAAACTTTGGTGCATCAACTGACGCAACTTACCAAATACTCTCTCACCTTCCACTTCTTATCATCGGTTTCATCGCCTGCTTACCAGTTGCAAGAAACCTCTTTGAAAAATGGAAGGATAAAAAGGGATTTATCGTACTCGAGAGTATACTTATAATCTGTGCGCTTGTACTCTGTACGTCTGCACTCGTAACATCGACATACAATCCGTTCTTGTACTTTAGGTTTTAAGGAGGGAGGATAATATGAAGAAAAAGCACATCTTACCTATTATCTTCTGTACCTTTATCACCTTGTTTATGGTACTGACGATAATACTACCAAAAGCGGAGCGCTCCGCAAACGAAAAGCGCGTACTTGCCAAGTTCCCAGAACTGACTTGGGACAACATATCAAGTGGCAAATATATGAGTGAGTTTGACACATATCTTGCAGACCATTTCGCATTCCGCGAAAAATGGGTCGGCGCATATTCGTATGCCACACTCGCCCTTGGCCTTAACGGCACCACAGGCGTCTATGCCTGCGATGATAGTTATCTCATCACAAGTCCAATTGATTACTCTGAGAGTCAGATTAGGCGCAACCTTGGAACACTCAAGACGTTTGCCCAAAAGAATGACCTTGATGCAACACTCATCATTGTGCCAACAACTGGATATATAATGGATGATGTTTTACCAAAGCATCATGAAGCATATAATGATGACATACTCTTTGACATGGCAAAGAGTTCTGATATTCCACTAATTGATCTTCGCGAAACATTTAATAAATCAGACAAGCAACTCTATTACAAAACTGACCACCATTTAACATCTGACGGTGCGCTCTTGATGTATCAAAGTTTTTGCGATTTCAAAGGTTACAAGCCAAACGAATTTGACGTAACTACGACAGTTGATGGCTTCTATGGCACTTCGTATTCCAAGAGTGGTCTGTGGAAAAAATCACCGGATTCAATCAAAATCTACGAATCTGTAAAGCCTTTTGACTTTACAGTAACGATAGATAACCACGATTACGACTCATTATTCTTTGAAAAGCAGCTTGAAACAGAGGATAAATATCAGGTCTTCCTTGACGGAAACCACGCATTGACGCGGATTGTCAACAATAGTGCCGACAGTGACAAAAACATCCTTATAATCAAGGACTCATTCGCTCACTGCTTTACAACATTCCTCGCTTGTGATTATAATACTGTATATATGGTTGACCCACGCTACTACCGTGGCTCACTTAAGGACCTCATAGCAGAAAGCAACATAAACGAAGTACTCTTCCTCTATGGTGCTGACAACCTGGCATCATCAACCGACCTTGGTTGGATTCTATTTTAAGGGGTTTTAAAATGAAGAAGAAAAAGTTGATAACTTACATACTATCGGCAGTAATCATAATTGCTGCAATAGTGGCAGCAGTTATCCTTGTTAAACATACTGTTGGTGCAGAGCCAACAACTACTACCACCATCAAGGAGACTACAACAGAGGAGCCAACAACTATCCTCCTCTCCTATGCGCTTGATAAGAAGTATCACACAAGTGATTTCCATGTAAAACAGGTTATGGGACACGTTTTATCAGATGATTTAAACCTCAACTGTAACTTGGTTTATGGTTCAAGCGATGAATGCCTAGGCTTTGGCGCTGGCCTTCACAAGTGTAGTTCCCTTCCAGGAATGAAAACTCCACTGACGCCTAGTGCCACCTGCCCTATCATCGCAGGACACTGCAGAACAGTATTTGAAGGCTTTTCCAAGATTGACCCAAAGAATGGTGAACTTCCAAAGGGGCTTACTATTACGCTTAGCATGCCATATGGTGATTACACATACGAGATAGTAAAGGCAGAAGTTGCAAAAGCATCTGACTTCAAATTCTCGGACCACCGTGCATCATACGGAAACTATGAACCAGATACAGCAATCTTTTACACCTGCTATCCATTCGGTGTTGTAAACTACGTTAAAACAGACAGGCTCTTTGTTACCTGCAAATTAATAGAGGGCAATGAGCTAGTTGATGACTCACTCGCTCCAAGTTTTAAGGAGAACAACGAGCTGGTCGCAAATGATATAGGATAAAAAATGGGCAATGGTCAAACGACCATTGCCCTTAAATTTTGTCTTATTTGATGTTTTCTGGATAAACGCCCTTTGCTACGAGATCCTTGAATGCTTCCTTTACTGCATCCTTATCATCAGCATAAGTTACGCCAAACCACTTGTCTGGTGTATGGAGGATTTTAACATCAGCCTCGCCCTTTTCAACAAGCTCACCAATTACCATTGGGAGGAGGTACTCAGCTTTGATATTACCCTCTGGAAGGTTTTTAAGGAACTCAACAAATCCTGGTTTTAATACATCCTCAATAAAGTCAGGACCAATGCCCCACATATTCATTGAAACGAGTGTATCATCTGGATAGAAGTTGATTCCAGCATCTGTTCTGACGCCTGCTTTGCCATCAATCTTTTCGATGTTTTCAGTTTCAAGAATCTCGCTCATAAATCCATTTTCATCAGATTTACAAACGCCTCTTGTTACGCCACCGTTTTCTGAAAGTGTGTTGCGAAGTTCAAATCCTGCCATGCAGAAATGGCGCTTGCTATCCGTTGTTGCAGCACCGCTAACAAGCCAATCATGAACTACCTTGAATCCTTCCTTACCATAGTAGTCATCAGCATTAATTACAGCAAATGGCTCATTTACAACATCCTTTGCAGCAAGGATTGCCTGGCCTGTGCCCCATGGCTTTTGACGTTCTCCAACCAAGAAGCCCTCTGGCAAGTCCTCTTTTTCCTGGAAAGCATATTCTACTTCAATCTTCTGTGCGATTCTGTCGCCTATTACTTCCTTGAAATCCTTTTCAAGGTCGTGACGAATGATGAATACTACTTTATCAAATCCAGCCTCAATAGCGTCGTGGATAGAATAATCAATGATAATCTCGCCTGATGGTCCAAGTGGTTCCATCTGCTTGATACCGCCACCAAAACGGCTGCCTATTCCTGCTGCCATTATTACAAGTGTTGTCTTCATTTGAGAATAGTCTCCTTTTTCTTTTTTTCTGCTGCTTTTTTCATTATGTCATCGTATTTAGTTATGGCATCCTGAATTTCGCCATCAAATACTATTTTACCACCATCAAGCACCATACCGCGCTTACAGAACTGCTGTGCCATAGTTGTGCTGTGTGTAACAAGAAGAAGCGTAACATTGTCATCTGCGATGAGCTTGTTCACCTTATCAAGGCACTTCTTCCTAAACGTTGCGTCGCCGACAGAGAGCGCCTCATCGACGATTAATATCTCTGGCCTTACATTTGCATTTATTGCAAATCCAAGGCGAGATTTCATACCGCTTGAATATGACCTTACAGGTTGGTCGATGTACTCGCCTACGTCGGCGAACTCGATGATATCAGGCTCAAGTGCCTTGATTTCCTCTTTGGAGAGGCCCATCGTTGTACCGCGCAGGTAAATGTTGTCGCGGCCAGTAAGTTCTGAATCGAAGCCTGCTGTGAGCTCAAGAAGAGCTGACACACGGCCTCCGACAATAATCTCGCCGCTTGTTGGGAAACATACCTCTGTAATCATCTTGAGTATAGTAGATTTACCTGCGCCGTTCTTGCCGAGCAAGGCAACGGCCTCTCCACGATTTACAGTAAACGATATGTCTTTTATGGCATCCTTGGTTTTAACCTTTACCCTCTTGGAAAAGATAGCCATAAGTTTTTGTCTGTTGCCACTATAGAGCTTGTACTTTTTTGAGACATTGCGAAATTCAATAATTGGTTCTGACATATCTCGCACCTCCCTTATAGTACATCTGGGATTTCACGGCGAAGCCTCTTATAGCTCCAAAGTCCCAGAAGTAGCATAACAAAAAGTTCAGCCATAAATATGCCAAATTCCTGTGGGCGTTCAAAAAACCAATATTGGCCCATAAAGGATGCCCTGTATCCTGTTACAAGGTAAGTAACTGGATTAAACTTAAGCACCTTACCAATCACTCCGCCAACCTCTGTTGCATCCCAAAAGATGCCTGAGCACCAGAGCACTGCAAATACAAATGAACGAACAAGGTTTGAGAAGTCCTGTGATATTGCAGATATTGGTGCAGCAAAGAGTGCCCAAAATGTAAAGAATAGGAATGTCAGTAATATAAAGAACAAGATTTGAACATAGTATACTGTTGGTGCAAATCCCATTATCCAATAGAGGGCTGCTACTACAACCATAAGGATTAGAGAAATAACCATCTTGGACATGCTGACAAATGTTGGTATTGTCGAGACTGGATACCTCATCTTTGTAATAAGGTACCTATACTTTCGCATACAGTCAGTGCCCTGCGTTAGCATATCGCTCATATAAAACCAAGGAACGAGACCTGTGATAAGCCACAAAAAATAAGGATGACCATAAACGAGTCCATTCTTTTTAAAACCTACGCTCATAGCAAACCAGTAAATAAGGATTGTAACAACTGGTCTGATAACAGCCCAAGCCCAACCAAGGGCAGAACCGCTGTAGGTTTTAACAAGATCGTTCTTTGCCATCTTGCCTATTTGATCCTTGTATGAAATGTGTTCATGTAAGATTTCTCTAAAAGTACTCAGATTTAGCACCTCCCAGAAACACAAAATTAACTATTACATTTTACCACTATATATGTAATAAAACAAGACAGCCGTGTGATATCACACGGCTGCCATTATTGTTTTAAAAATTATTTCTTTAAAGGATCATTATCCTTAATCTTAGCAAAGTAATCCTTTGTTTCCTTCGCAACTACACCACTGAGGGCTGCAAGAGCGATAAGGTTAGGGATAGCCATGAGGCCGTTTGCTATATCAGCGATGTTCCATACAACGTCAAGTGCAAGGAATGGACCTGCAAATGTGAAGAGGATGAACAATACTCTGAATGCAAGAACTGCCTTCTTGCTGTTTGTGAGGTACTCAACGCAACGCTCTGAGTAGTAGTCCCAACCAAGGATAGTTGTGAATGCGAAGAGACCAAGGCAGCAAGCGAGTAACAAGTTAGAGATTGTTGGTGACCATGGGAAAGATCTAGCCCATGCAAGCTGTGTAACAGCTGCGCCCTGGAGACCATCTTCATTTGTGTATGCGCCTGTAAGGATGATTGAAAGACCTGTTAAAGTACAGATGCAGATTGTATCAAGGAATACACCTGTCATTGAAACGAGACCCTGACGAACTGGCTCCTTTGTACGAGCAGCTGCAGCAGCGATTGGAGCAGAACCAAGACCAGCTTCGTTTGAGAAAATACCACGGCCGATACCCTTCTGCATAGCGAGCTTGATAGCAGCACCAGCGAAACCACCAAGAGCAGCCTGGAATGTGAATGCGCCCTTAAAGATAGCTACGATAGCAGCTGGAACAGCCTTAACATTAATAAGTACGATTGCAAGTGCAAATACTGCATAAAGTACGCACATAAATGGTACTATTTTTTCAGCAACAGCTGAAATTCTCTTAATACCACCAACAACAACGAGTGCTACAAGTGCTGTAACAACAACAGCAACTACAAGACCGATTACTGTAACGTCTGCGCCAAGAGCGTTGAATACAACTGGTGTATCAGCAACATTCTGGAAAGCAGAAACGATACCGTTGATCTGTGTCATTGTACCGATACCAAGGAGACCGGCAGCGATACCAAAGATAGCGAAGAGCTTACCAAGCCACTTCCACTTTTCGCCCATACCTTTTTCGATGTAAAGGAATGGACCACCAAGGTAGTGTCCGTCTTCGTGTTTTGTTCTATACTTAACTGCGAGGAGACCCTCTGAATACTTTGTTGCAAGACCAAGTGTTGCAGCAAGGAGCATCCAGAACATTGCACCAGGACCACCAACGCAGATAGCTGTTGCAACACCTACGATGTTACCAGTACCAACAGTTGCTGAAAGGGCTGTACAAAGTGCCTGGAATGAAGATACTTCACCTTCTGCACCGTCGTCCTCTTCCTTCATCATGTACTTAAGTGCACGACCAAGGTGTAAGAACTGTACGCCACCAGAACGAATTGTGAGGAAAAGTCCTGCTGCGAGTATGAGGATGATAAGTGGCCAACCCCACACAAAGTCATCGATTTTTGTAATGATTCCTGAAAAAGCTTCCATTTTCATTTTTCCTTTCTGAAATAAAAAAATTAAAGCCGTGGTCATACTATGACTACGACTCCAGAGAGGAACTATAAGCAAGTTTTTAAGTTGCTCTGTCCTTTTGCCTGAGAGATTAACAATGCGAATGAGCATTGCCGTACACCTTCGGCGCTCTACATTGGTTTATGTAGAGACTCTCCAGAGGTTAAGGTTTAGCGTTTTAACGCGCTAAAATCTTAACGATGTACAAACTATAACATACAAATGACCTAAAAAACAAGATGCGAAATAGCAAAATTGCTTAATATTTTTGCCTCGTTTTTGTGAGAATTACCAAAACGGCAATTGTAATAAACGTGTAACATATCTTTAAGCGTTTTTTAAGGTTGCCACATTATACTGTAGGTGCAGTAAGGGATTAGTCACCCCTTCACTCACTTTTTCATTTCATTTTCTCCTATTTTAATGGAAGGACCAGCGGATCCCCAACCGCTGGTCCTTTTCCTTTGTATACATTATATTATTACTTGTTGCATTTTGAAAACGCTGTGCTATAATGAGGGCACATTTTATTTGGGACGTGATTGAAATGAAAAGATTAATCGCACTTATACTTGCTCTTTCATTCCTCCTCTGCTTTGCAGGATGCAACAAGGAAGATGAGGACGCACCTAGTTCAACTAAAACAAAATCAGTAATGCCTGTTACAGAAGCTAGTGACGAATCTGACACAACAAAAAGCAACAGTACCGGTACTGGTTCATATGTAGCTGGTGGCAACACAGCAGGTTCATATGTTTCCGGCGGACAGGCTTCAAACAATAAGACTGCACAAGGCTCTGCAAACAGCCAGCAACAGGTTCAACAGCAACCGCAACAGCAGGCTCAGCAACAACAGCCACAGCAACAAGCTCAACAGCAACAGCAGCCACAACAACAGGGACAGCAACAACAGCAGCAGACACCAGTAATAAGCATTGATGTAAATGAAATCCTTGATGACACAGGCAATGTTGTTGCATCACTAATACCAGACGAAGAAGTAATAAGCGCTCTTATGTCAACAGGTGGTTCAATCGCTGGCAGCGTTATGGCTACAATTTACAACAACATGACTCCTGAACGTCAGCAGAAGGTTAAGGAAGCTTTGGCAACTGCTTCAGACTCTACAGGTAAAGTTGATACCTCACAGTTCTCAAGCCTTATATCTTCACTTTTCAAGAGATAAAACAAATGGGACACGTTTTTACGTGTCCCATTTTTATATATACATATTAATACTGATTACGTCTCTTAATTGCCTTGATTACCGCAAGGACAAATGAGATGAATATACTTGAGAAGAATACTACCGAGAAGAACAGGAACGTTACCGAAAAAGCTCCAAAGTTTGGAACTGTCGACTGAATAACTGGATCAAGGTAAGGTGTGTTGTTCTTGGCTATTGTCTCAAAGGAAGAATAGTATGACATTGTTGCAAGGCTTGCAAAGCCACCGGCAACGCCAAGGAATATTGGAGCAATCCATACGAGAACGTTGTCTGTCTTGAGCACAAACAAAATTTGCATAACGATAAGTCCAATAAATGCAAGTCCTAAAATGATTACTGGAACCGCAACACTTGTGTACTCATCAAGGAATGCTGCTGGGTCTACTGCTTGAACAGTTGCTACTGCATCATTCATTTTTACTCCTCCTTTAAATATGCCTCAAGCCTATAGATTGGGAGGCCTTCAGCTACGAACTTACTTTCATACTCTGTTACAATGTTTCCTTCGAAATCACTGTTGTGTAAATCGAGGGAAATATTTTTTAATGCAAAACCGCACTTTGTGAATTCCTCTATTGAATACTCAAAAAAGTGCATATTGTCTGTTTTCTGATGAATCTCTGCGCCTGGCTTCAAGATTTGTTTGTATATCTTTAAAAAGCGCTCATTTGTGAGGCGATGAGTAGTGTATGCCTTCTTTGGGAAAGGACAGGAAAAATTGAGATAGATACCCTCAATTGAGTGATCCTCTATAAAACAAGGAAGGTACTCGGCAGCACACTTTATGAATCTAACGTTTGGGATCTCCTCACGCTGTGCATGCTCTGCTGCTGCAACTATTACGTTGCCTACCTTTTCAACAGCAAGGTAGTTAAAGTCTGGATTCTGCTTTGCAATCTCGCAAGCAAACTGGCCCTTGCCACATCCTATTTCAAGGTAAACTGGGTTGTCGTTACCAAAAAGTTCAGTGAAGTCCAAATAGTCCTTGTTCTCCACTGCTGTCTCAAAGTTTTTATCCTCTGAAACAAGAGTTAAAAGATATCCCTCGCAAGCGTCAATGCGTCCATCGAGGTTCTTCTTACGCCTCATTCTCATTCTTCTGTTTCCTCTGCCTTATCCTTACGTTTTTTCTTAACCTTTTGCCTGAATGCGTCTCTCTTGTCTTTTTTCTCATAGTGCTTCTTGGCAAGCCTCTTGGCTCCTGCATAGAAACTCATTGCTGTCATAGCACCAGAAACATTAAGTTTCAAAAGGTCACTGTTCATTGAATTTGTCATGTAGTTATATACATCATCATAGTCGATGCTTGTGATGAGCTCATAAGCAATATCACCCGCATGCATTTCACGTACCATAGCAACTGTACGCTCACCTAAAATTGCATCATAAGCAGTGTCAATGAAATTTGAAAGTTCTTCTCTGCCAATGCCAAAGACATTGTTCATAAGGTTTGGTAAAGTAATGTCCTCAAGTTGACCAATAAACTTAAGGAGGTAATCAGTGAGGCGACCAGCAGCTTCATTATCAAGGAATCTGTCAATTGCTGCTGCAATAGTAGTTGATGCAGCCTCTGCAAAACGGTCATTGAAAATCATAGAAGCGATAGTGCCCTCTGTAATGAGGCGCATAATGCGAACGATTTCGCCTGTTGCTGTCTTGATAAGTGCATCACGATCTGTCTTTTCAGTAATTATCTTTTGAATAAGTTCACGAAGCACATCCTTGTACTTCTCTTTGTCAACAATATTGAAATGTCTAAGGCTTGTTGAAACAACTGTATTGAATGAATACTTGCCCATAAAGTCATAGACAAACCAAAGCACACCCTTTTTAAACTCCTCGCGTACGTGAAGTTTCTCAAGAGCGTTAACAGCAACATTCATTGTGATAGGAAGGACCTCATTGAGGGCTATCCTTGAAACACTGGCAAGATATTGCTGTGAAAATGGCAAGATACCCATTACAGGAATTTTGACATTGTCAGTTATTTTAATTTCAGTTTTTGGTTGGAGTAAAGCTCTCTGAAAAACAGCGCTTCCTGCAAGTGCTACAACTCCAACTGCTAATACATCAGGAGTGTACTTATCCTTTTTCTTAGACATAATACTTCACCAACTAAATAAAGTTACTTAATGATTATAAATAATTTACTCAAACTTATCAAGATTTTCGTCGAGCATGTATTTCCTTGTGATATGAACATAGATTGGGTCTATTTGAATGAGCTCAAGCACCCTAGTTATAAGGATATTTGGGTTAATTCCAAATGTTGGATTGGAAGGAAGAGTAACCAAAACCGTCACAATATCGCCGTTGTCAGACCAAATTTTGACGTCTTTTATGTGTCCTGTCAAGGCAATTTCCTTTACAACCTTGCGTTTTCCCTGTTTTCCGACCTTGGAAATGGTGAGATTTTCATCGTCCAAAGTGGTCTTGATAAGCTCGCAAAGCTTATCGCTAGGTACTTTATCCTGGCAAATCTCAATTTTATATCTTGAGAACGCCACAAGCTGAGCTTTCTTTATTGGCACCTTGACATCAATAATTTTGATGTCAGGTGGCATTGTCTTTGAAAGCCTATCCTTGATATCAGAAAGTTTCAGATTATCATCGTTTACTCTGATATCCAAGATTTCGGCAAGACCCTCCATGCCAAGAGAAAGTGGCATAGCAAAATTCATATATGGTCTTGGATTAAAGCCTTCTGTATACCAAAGAGGTATATCAGCACGGATTAATGCGCGTGAAAAGCATCGCATTAAATCGAGGTGAGAGATGAACTTGGCATCTCCGCTCTTTTCAAAGAATATTCTAGCACTTTGCACCGCATTCACCTCCATTTAAGGCTGATGCGCCACAAGCTGCGCACTTAATCCTACAGTGAGACGTAGTCTCGCTGTTTTTAGATTTCTCATTTTCTCTGATGAGAAACTCCTTGGTAATGCCATAGTCAAGATGATCCCAAGGTAAAATTTCATCGTATTCACGTCTGCGGTTTGCATACCACTCTGGGTCAATACCGCAGGTTTCAAACGCTTCCATCCAAGTGTCAAACTTGAAGTGCTCGTCCCACGAGTCCAAATTACAGCCATTTTTCCATGCCTCATAAAGCACGGCGCCAAGGCGTCTGTCGCCTCTTGCAAATACTGCCTCAAGGAAAATTGTGTTTATCTTGTGAGCAGAGAGATGGATGTGTGACTTTGGAACACGTGTCTCATCATAGAGGTAGTCGCGCTTCTTTGTGAGTTCTTCCCTAGTATCCTGTGGCTCCCACTGGAAAGGTGTGTGAGGCTTTGGAACGAAAGAAGAAGCGCTGATATTGATACTGAGGGCTTTGCCCTTTGGCCTGTCCTCAGTGTGATAGTACTCTGTTACAATGCGACGTGAGAGGTTGATAATCTCCTCTACGTCCTCCATTGTCTCGGTTGGAAGGCCTAGCATAAAATAGAGTTTAACCGTTGTCCAACCGCCTTGGAATGCAAGGCGAACTGTGTTCATTATCTCCTCTTCTGTGATGTTCTTGTTGATTGCATCACGAAGGCGCTGTGAACCAGCCTCAGGAGCAAATGTGAGTCCACTCTTTCTGATGAGTTTCATCTTCTCAACAAGCTCATCTGAGAAGTTGTCAACTCTAAGGCTTGGGAGACTGATGTTGACATTTCTCTCCCTTGTCCAATCTATCATCTCGTTAAGAAGTGGTTGGATTTCTGTATAGTCACTGGTAGATAGTGAAACTAAACTAATTTCATCATACCCAGTATTCTTAATTAAACCTTTAGCTTGTTCATTAATTGTGTACGCTGATTTTTCTCTAATTGGTCGATAGATAAATCCAGCTTGGCAGAAACGGCATCCGCGGATGCATCCTCTAAAAATTTCTGCACTCACCCTATCGTGCACGATTTCAATGAACGGCACAATGAATTTATCTGGGAATGGTGCAGCGTCAAGGTCCTTCACAACGCGCTTGTGAACGACCGCTGGGGCACCATCCCTTGGAGTAACGGCCTTAATTGTGCCGTCCTCTTTGTATGTTACGTCATAGAGGCTTGGAACATAGATGCCATCTATGTGAGCAGCCTCTTTGAGAAATTCCGCTTTGCTCATACCCTTTTCCTTGGCATCGCGATAGAGGCTCAAAAACTCATTCATGAGTTCTTCGCCATCGCCAAGCTGGAAAACGTCAATAAAGTCGCAAAGCGGCTCGGCATTTGATGCGCAAGGGCCACCTGCGATAACGAGGTTTTTAAGGTCATGCCTGTCCCGTGCGAGCACCGGCACGCCACCAAGGTCGAGCATATTTAAAATAGTAGAAAAAGAAAGTTCATACTGAAGTGTAAAACCAATAACGTCAAAGTCATAAAGTGGTGTCTTGGACTCTATTGAAAACAGTGGGATATTATGGAGTTTTAATTGCTCCTCCATATCGCTATCTGGCGCAAAGAAGCGCTCGCACCAAGAGTCTTCCCTATCGTTGATAAGCGAATAGAGTATTTTAAGACCAAGGTGTGACATACCTATCTCATAAGTGTCAGGAAAGCAGAATGCGAAGCGAAGATCAATGCCCTCCACATCCTTGACAACACTATTCAGTTCACCGCCTGTGTAGCGTCCTGGCTTTTGCACAAGCGTTAGGATTTTTTCAAGCTTTGCGTCCATAATTTACACCTATAATAAAACGGCATCTTGAAGGATATTCAAGATGCCTCGTTTTTTATTTACTCATTGTTTCTGGGGCACTAGTTGGCTGTATAGCACTGATGTAATAAGCCTTATCCTTTTGACGGAGAGTAACTCTTACATACTTGCTTGGAGTAGGGGCAACCATATCGCCATTGTCTGCCTGTGTCCAGCCAGTACCAGAAAGATATGCAACAGTTAAGATGATTGTATTGCTCTTCTCTGACATATCGAGCACCTTTGGTGTGTATGTTGGGTCAACACCAGTAATAGGTGCTTTGTAAACCCCACGCTCACCATCATATTGGAACTCAAAACCGATTGATGCAACTGTCTGATGCTCTATTTCACGCTCTGAGCCAAAGAGTTTTGTGTACTCTGCCTCAATTTCATCAACTGGGAAGAGAATCATACCATCCTCTGTCTGATACTCATCAGTTGCAACGTCGTTTTTGATGATGCTCCATACGGAGGCTTCAATGAGCTGAGACATGTTTGCCTTTGTAATGTCATCGAAATCATCGATGTCATTCATTACAACAGGAGCAAGCATTGTCTGATACTTGAGCATTTCTTTATCCTTCTTGTCATGCGCCTTGTCAGTAATGCCACGAACTATTGTAAGAATGATAAATACGATTCCTACGATAGCAAGAAGTATAACAAGGAAACCAAGTGGCTTTGCCCATTTCTTATTTTGTTTTGGAGCACTCATAAAATGACCTCCTAAAAGACATTACTTATCTTCTGTTTCCACGACGGAAATTATTGTTCTTCTTTGCTGGTGCCTCATCAGAGATGTCATTCTCTGGAACTGCACCCTCAACCTCGATTAATGCGTCACGACGTGAGAGGTTGATTCTGCCCTGGTCGTCGATTTCAAGAACCTTAACGATAATCTCATCGCCAACAGTTACAACATCCTCTACCTTTTCTGTGCGCTTAACATCGAGACGGCTGATGTGTACAAGACCTTCCTTACCAGGAGCAATTTCAACGAATGCACCAAAGCTCATAAGTCTTGTTACAACACCCTTATAAATTGCACCAACCTCTGGGTCGTTTGCAATTGTCTCTACCATAAAGATTGCACGCTGTGCATCGTCATAATCAAGAGCAGATACGAATACCTGGCCCTCATCGTTAACGTCAACCTTACAGTTGCACTCAGCACAGATCTTCTGGATAACCTTACCCTGCTTACCAATAACGTCACCAATCTTCTCTGGGTTGATTGTTGTTGTGAGCATCTTTGGAGCATATTTTGAAAGCTGTGGGCGTACCTCAGGGATACACTTGAGCATAATATCATCAAGGATGTAAAGACGAGCCTTGCGTGTCTTTTCAAATGCTTCCTTGATAATTTCTGGTGTGAGGCCATGAACCTTGAGGTCCATCTGGATAGCTGTGATACCCTTGTGAGTACCTGCTACCTTAAAGTCCATATCACCATAGAAGTCCTCAAGACCCTGGATATCAACCATTGTCATAAAGTCACCATAAACGCCCTCGTCACCTGTGATAAGACCACAAGAGATACCAGCAACAGGAGCCTTGATTGGAACACCAGCAGCCATAAGTGCAAGTGTTGAACCACAGATAGAGCCCTGTGAAGTCGAACCGTTTGATGAGAGTACTTCTGATACTACACGGATAGCATATGGGAATTCCTCAACTGAAGGAATTACTGGAACCAATGCACGCTCAGCGAGAGCACCATGGCCTATTTCACGACGGCCTGGGCCACGTGATGGCTTTGTCTCACCTACTGAGTATGATGGGAAGTTATAGTGGTGGATGTATCTCTTCTCTGTCTCCTCATCAAGGCCATCAAGCTTCTGAGCGTCTGACATTGGAGCGAGAGTAGCGATTGAGAGAACCTGTGTCTGACCACGTGTGAACATACCACTGCCGTGAACACGTGGAAGAAGGTCAACCTGAGCATTAAGTGGACGAATCTCGTCGATGCCACGACCGTCAACACGCTTCTTCTCTTCCTTGAGCCAACGTCTTACAACGTGCTTCTGGATGAGATACATAATCTCGTCAATCTTGCCTTCCTCTTCTGGGAAGAGCTCGTCATACTTTTCATGAACTGCATCATAGATTGGAAGGAGTCTCTCGTCACGTACGTTCTTGTCGTCTGTGTCAAGTGCTGCTTCTACATCTTTAACGCAGAATTCTTCAATCTGAGCAAGGATTTCTGGGTCTGGATCGTTAGATTCAAACTCAAACTTTGGCTTGCCAATTTCAGCAACGATACCGTTGATGAATTTAACAACTTCCTTGTTTACCTCATGACCAGCCATGATGCAATCAAACATCTGGTCCTCTGGAATTTCATTAGCGCCTGCCTCGATCATAGCAACGAGGTCAGCAGTAGAAGATACTGTAAGTTTAAGGTCAGTCTTTGCTCTCTGCTCAAGTGTTGGGTTGATAACGATTTCGCCATCAACAAGACCAACATCAACAGATGAAATAGGACCGTCCCATGGGATGTCAGAGATAGCGATAGCAGTTGAAACACCGATAGCAGCAGTGATTTCTGGTGAGCAGTCAGGGTCAACAGACATAACTGTTGCAACTACTGAGCAGTCGTTTCTCATGTCCTTTGGGAAAAGAGGACGGATTGGACGGTCGATGCAACGAGAAGCAAGGATTGCTTTGTCAGCAGCCTTACCTTCACGTCTCTGGAATGAACCAGGGAAACGACCTACTGAATACATCTTCTCTTCGTAGTCAACTGAAAGAGGGAAGAAATCTACGCCCTCTCTTGGCTTTGCAGATGCTGTAACTGTGCAAAGTACAGATGTCTCACCATAGTTTGCAAATACAGCTGCATTAGCAAGACCAGCCATCTTGCCTGTCTCAAGGCGAAGTGGGCGGCCTGCAAGTGTTGTTTCATAAACCTTGTAGTTTTCAAACATTGATTTTACCTCACTAATATTTATTTGGGAGGTACCAAGGTTTCAGCAATAAATTAAAAATCTGAAATTTTCAGGTCCTTAATTTACCGCTAAAGCCCTTTTGGGTACCCTCCCATTTTTAACAAAAGATTAAAGTTTTCTTGCCCTTAAAAAGCAATTTAAGGCAGATGACAAAGCTGCCATCTGCCCTAGCGTCTTACTTTCTAAGACCAAGTCTTGAAACGATTGAACGGTAACGCTCGATATCGTTCTTCTGAAGGTATGCGAGAAGGTTACGTCTGTGACCTACCATCTTGAGAAGACCTCTGTTTGAGTGGTAGTCATGTGGATGCTCCTTTAAGTGTGCGTTAAGGTCGTTAATTCTCTTAGTAAGAACTGCGATCTGAACCTCTGGAGAACCAGTGTCACCTTCGTGAGTAGCATACTCGGCCATGATAGCCTGCTTTTCAGCCTGTGTCATTATTTTCACCTCATTTAAAATATTTATCCAAAATCCTAGCGTACGGTAACGGTGATCAGTAACACTGCATACGCCGTACTCCAAGAAAAAGGCTTGCTTATATTATCATACTTTTTTTGAAAAGTAAAGATGTTTTCTTTATAAATAATATATATTTTACCTCTTTCTGTTTATCGCAGCATTTGCGAGTTCCCTCACCTTTTTCTCATCAGCTTTTATCTGAGTCTCAAGTTGTACGAGTGAGTCAAACTTTTTCTCAGGCCTGATAAAGCGAAGCAGGGATACCTCAACATATTTGCCATAGAGGTCACCATCAAAGTCCAAAATGAATGTCTCGATTGATGGCACATCGTCATCATGGATTGTTGGGCGAATACCAATGTTGGTAATCGAAAGGAAACTCGTATTATCAACAGTGGTCTTGGACATATATACACCATACTTTGGAATAATCAAGCCTTCTTCTAGTGCTTGATTTATTGTTGGTGCGCCAATGTGGCGTCCACGCTTTGCTCCATCTACAACTGGAAGTTTAAAAGAGTATGGGTGACCAAGCATTGCGTTTGCCTTTTCTATCTCGCCGTTTTCTATACAGACACGGATACGACTTGATGAGATTGCCTCTCCCTCATAGTCGAGTTCCTCAGACATAGAAAATGCAATTCCATTGGTCTCACAAAAGCGTTTTAAAAGTTCTGGTGTTCCTTTGCCATCCTTGCCGAACGAATAGTTAAATCCGCAACAGACACCAACTGCGCCCATACGCTTTATGATTATCTCGCTAAAGAACTTCTCTGGCGACATATCACAGAGCTCTTTGAAATCCAAAAGACAGAGGGTTATTCCAGCCTTTTTAAATGCAGCTGCCCTTGTGTCCTTATTAAAAATACAAGAAGGTGTCTCACCTGTTAAAACAGTAAGAGGATGTTCCTTGAACACCAGTGCAAATGGGATGGCTTTGAGTTCTTTTGCCATATCAATTGCAGCGTTAATAACACTCATATGTCCCTTGTGGAGACCGTCGAAATTTCCTAGTGCTACGACTGATGCCAAGATATCACTCCTCTCTAAAATCAATTATCTGTCTTGGAAAACTCTGCAAAATTCAAGAGTGTTTTTCTCCAAAACAGCACGACCAATTCCAAGAAATTGGTCATCACAGTAGACTCTGTAAAGTCCGTTTACTTTACAGTCGCCTATTCTGTCCAAGTTTAGACCGCCTCCATTGATAAAACGGTGGGCTTGTCCATCACTTACAAATGCCTTAGGATAGGCATTCATAGCCTCTTCGACACTTACAAGATACTGTGTCGGATCCTCTGCATTTTCGAGTTCCTCAAGTGTCACAGCCTTCTCAATAGGGAAGCCCGCTCCCATAGTACGGCGAAGTGCCACCATAGTCGCTCCACATCCCAAATCATTGCCAATGTCGTCGATAAGTGTCCTTACATAAGTGCCTGATGAGCACTCCATATCAAGGATGTATTCGTTTTCATTGTCGGACTGTTTTACTTCAAGACTAAATATTGTAACAGGGCGTGCTTCGCGCTCGACCTCAATGCCTTGGCGTGCAAGCTTATAGAGCTTCACGCCATCTTTGTTGAGGGCCGAGTACATAGGTGGCACCTGCATAATATCGCCTTTGTAGTTTTCTGCCACACGAGCAACCTCATCAAAACCAACATTGACATCCCTTGTGTCAAGCACCTGTCCAGTGATGTCGAGTGTATCAGTTTTGATGCCAAGGCGCATCCGTGCGGTGTAGCGCTTGGTGCTATCTGGCAAAAACTCCAAAAATCGGGTAGCGCCACCTAGCATAATAGGCAGCACGCCCGTAGCCATTGGATCGAGCGTTCCGCAGTGCCCTGCCTTACGCTCTCCCATTATCCTTCTCACCTTTGCAACGCAAAGGAAGGATGTTATATCCTCCGGCTTATCAAGAACAATAAAACCTGTCATATCAGTTTAATTCTTTGTCAATCAAAGCGATGAGGTCACTGAGCACCTTCTCCTCATCCTCTGCATCACAGCCAGCGGCACGCTTGTGTCCGCCACCACCGAAGTTAGCACAGAGTGCTGCAGCATCAAGTGGCTCGTGTGTGCGAAGTGAGAACTTAAATCCGCCTGATTGTTTTTCCTTCATTGTAATACCGCAAAGAGCGCCTTCGAACTGGCGTGACATTGCAGCTATTGCATCACACTGATCTGGTGTTGCTCCAGTCTTTTCAAACATCTCGTTTGTAACCTTGAATACGATTACTTTGCCATCGCAAAATACACGCATACTTGAGAGTACACTAGAGAGCAATTCAAAGTACTCACGTGGCTTGGTCTCAAACATCAAAACATTGATATTTGCATTATCGGCGCCAAGGTCGATAAGGTCAGCGCCAGCGCGATAGCACTCTGATGATGCGTTTGAATATCTAAAGCAACCTGTATCAGTTGAAATTCCTGTATAGAGTGCTGTAGCAATTGTTGGTGTTATTTCAACACCCATTGCCCGAAACATCCTATAGAGAGTCAAGGAAGCAGCGCCATCCTCTGGCACTACATATGTCTCCTTGGCATAGTCAACATTGGTACCGTGATGGTCGATGCAAAGGTCGACCTTATCACCGTAATCCTCATTGAGCATATCGCCAAGAAGTTTGTTGTCAGCAACGTCTACTGCAACAACAAACTTTGGCTCAAAGCCTGGCATCTCAATTCCTTCGAAGAGATAATCATATCTCTTTGGAATTACATCGCCATTTACAACGCGAGCACGCTTGCCCATGCCCTGTAATACAAGGCAGAGCGCTACACCGCAGCCAAGCGTGTCGCCATCTGGGTTTTTATGTGTAAGTATAAGAACATCTTCTGCACTCTTTAAAAGTTCGATAGTTCTATCCATTGAAATCTTCATGGGAACCTCCTGAAACTTCATTGAGCTTTTTAAATATCTCCATACCCTGTTCTACTGAGTCGTCAGCAACAAACTTGAGCTCTGGAGCCTTTCTAAGGTGAAGATTTTGGCCTACTTCACGACGGATAAATCCCTGTGCACCATTTAATGCTTTACAAGCTTCCTTGGCACTTTCAATGCCTTTTAAATCACTTATAAACACCTTGGCATAGGAGTTATCACTCGAGACCGTTACGCGCACTACTGTCAAAAGTTTGCCAGCAACGCGTGGGTCTTTGATGTCCTGAAGGCAAGCAATTATCTCACGTTTGATGTCCTCTGCCACACGGTCTTTGTTATGTCCTGGCAAGGCGAACACCTCCATTAGTCTTCTCTGTATTCCTCTGTGATGAAGGCCTCGAAAATATCGCCTTCCTTAATGTCGTTAAACTTGTTAAGTCCGATACCGCACTCATAGCCTGATGCCACTTCCTTAACGTCATCCTTGAAACGACGAAGAGAAATCATCTCATCCTCTGCGATGATAATACCATCACGAACAACGCGGATTTTAGCATTACGCTGAATTTTACCATCAAGTACGTAGGAACCAGCAATAGTACCAGCACTTGAAATCTTGAATACGTTACGTACTTCTGCACGTCCGATATCAACGTCACGGAACTTAGGAGCGAGCATACCCTTAATAGCAGACTCAATCTCTTCGATGCAGTCATAGATGATTCTGTAGCAACGGATGTCTACACCATCACGTTCAGCATTTGCTGTTGCAGCTGGGTCTGGACGAACGTTAAAGCCTACGATGATAGCATTTGATGCATTAGCAAGCATAACGTCTGACTCTACGATACCACCAACGGCACCGTGGATAACCTTAACTCTTACCTCTTCGTTAGAGAGTTTCTCAAGGCTCTGACGTACAGCCTCTACTGAGCCTTGAACATCAGCCTTAACGATGATATTGAGGTCTTTAAGCTCGCCCTCCTGAAGAGAAGCAAAGAGGTTATCAAGAGTAACCTTCTGCTGTGCACCCCAGAGTTCTTCCTTCTGAGCTGCCTTTCTCTGCTCAACAAGTTCACGCGCAAGACGCTCATCAGATACGGCGTCGAATGTATCGCCAGCCTGTGGCGCTTCCTGAAGACCTGTGATCTCTACTGGTACAGCAGGACCTGCTTCGTGAAGCTCACGGCCGTTCTCGTTTGTCATAACACGTACACGGCCTACTGCTGTACCAGCAACGATAATGTCGCCAGACTTAAGTGTACCGTTTTGTACGAGAAGTGTTGCAATAGGACCACGGCCCTTATCGAGGCGTGCCTCAATTACTGAACCCTTTGCAGCACGGTTAGGGTTAGCCTTAAGCTCAAGTACTTCTGCTACGAGAAGAACTGATTCAAGGAGCTTATCAAGGTTCATTCCAGTCTTTGCTGAAACAGGAACACAGATTGTGTCACCGCCCCATTCCTCTGGAACGATTTCATGTTCAGTGAGCTGTGTCATAATCTTGTCCACAGTTGCACCTGGCTTATCCATCTTGTTGATTGCAACGATGATTGGAATCTCTGCAGCCTTTGCATGGTTAATAGCCTCTACTGTCTGTGGCATAATACCGTCGTCTGCAGCAACAACAAGGATTGCAATATCAGTAGCCATAGCACCACGAGCACGCATAGCAGTAAATGCTGCGTGACCAGGAGTGTCAAGGAATGTAATCTTCTGACCGTTGATTTCGGTTCTGTAAGCACCGATAGCCTGTGTAATACCACCGGCCTCTGTGTCAGTAACAGCTGTGTGACGAATAGCGTCAAGGATTGATGTCTTACCATGGTCAACGTGGCCCATTACGCAGACAACTGGATCACGAGGCTGCAAATCTTCGTCAGCATCCTCTGTGTCATCGATGATTCTATCTTCGATAGTAACGACTACTTCCTTCTCAACCTTGGCATCAAATTCGCCAGCGATAATCTCAACTGTATCATAGTCGAGCATATCGTTAATCTGAGCCATCTGACCAAGCATAAAGAGCTTTTTAATAACCTCAGCAGCAGTTGCGTGAAGTGCTTCTGCTACTGCACCAACTGTCATACCTTCCTCTGGTACAGTAATAACAAGGTGCTTCTTTTTACGCTCAGCCTCGATACGCTTCATTCTATCAGCCTCAGACTCACGCTTCTTAGAGCGCATACCCTGCTGCTTTCTGTACTGCTTAGACTTCTGGTTAAGCTTCTGCTTACCCAAGTTTACGCGGTCATTATTTCTCTGTTCTGGGTTTAAGTTGTCATACTTCTCGTTGTACTTTTCAAGGTCAACATTCTGAGAACGAGTATCGATTGTACGAGCCTCACCCTTAGTACGAGCCTGAACGAAAGTATCGTCAGCCTTTTCCTTCTTCTTGAAAGGATGCATGTTGCTCTCTGACTTCTTCTTAAGAGCAGCCTCAACCTCTGGATCAACCTTCTTGGTTGGAATCTTTTCTTTCTTCACAGGAGCCTTTTCTGGCTCTGCTTTTGAAGCAGGAGTCTCTGGCTTTTTAGTTGGAATTGGCTCCTTCTTAGGCTCTGCCTTTTTCTCAGCCTTTGGCGCCTCAACCTTTGGCTGTGCTGGCTTCTCAGCCTGCATAGCAAAGTAACTGTCAAAGCTTTCTACCTGATTCTTTTGAGTGAAGTACTCAAAAACATAGTTCAGCTCCTCTGGTGTCAAAGCAGTCATTGACTTCTTTGGAGGTTCTGGGAACTTTTCATTCAAGAACTCTAGTACTTCTTTACTAGGTTTATCAAAGTCTTTTGCGACTTCGTGTAATTTATATTTAATCTCCATTAATCGGTTCCTCCTAATAGTTTTATTAGTGTGTTTGCAAAGCCTTCATCATTAATTGTGAAAACAGCTGCTTTTTTGCCTGTTGCAGCGTAAAGGTCTTCTGTCAAATATTCCGTCTCAATAAGTGGAACATTTCTGCCTTCATACTTTGTCGTGCGGTCAAACTCTTCTTTTAGTCTGTCCGATGCATCACAGCATAAAAAGCATGCATAAGCTTTGCCCTTTTGGATACTTTCAAACGAGGCGTCGTGTCCTGGTGACAACTTACCTGCACGTCTTGCAAGTCCGAGCATATTTAAGAATTTATCATTCATTATTTTTTAGCTCCGCCTCCATCTTCTCTAGTACCTCTTCTGGAATCTGCATGGAAAACTCACGCTCAAAGCGTCTTGCTTTCCTTGCCTTCTCAAAGCACTCACTGGATTTGCAGATATAGGCGCCACGTCCTGGTGCCTTTCCTGTCAAATCTAAGGAAACGTCGCCATCTTTACTTTTAACTACACGAATTAGCTCTGGCTTTGGCTTCATCTCCATGCAGCCGCAGCAACGTCTTAGTGGTACTTTCTTAGGCATCTTCTTCCTCCGATGGGCTCTCATAGAAACCGCTTTCTGGATTTATGTCAATCTTCCAGCCTGTGAGTTTAGCAGCAAGTCTTGCGTTCTGACCCTTGTTACCAATTGCAAGTGACAACTGAGTATCAGGAACGATTACCTTGCATGACTTCTCTTCCTCTGAAAGAATGTCAACACGAACAACATCTGCTGGTGCAAGTGCTGCACCAACGAAAAGTGCTGGATCATCGCTATAAGGTACAATATCAATCTTCTCACCACAGAGAAGGTCAACTACCTTGGCAACACGCGCACCGCGTGGACCAATGCAAGCACCTACAGCATCAACGTTTTCGTCTGAGCTGTAAACAGCAATCTTGGTACGTGAACCAGCTTCTCTTGAAACCTCTTTGATTTCAACAGTTCCGTCTGTAATCTCTGGAACTTCCATCTCAAAGAGCTTTCTAACAAGACCTGGATGTGTACGAGAAATCATAGCCTTAGGACCCTTCTCTGTCTCACGTACATCAACAATGTAAACCTTGATGAGGTCGCCATCTTGGAGTTCCTCACCTGGGATTTGCTCTGAATGTGGAAGGAGTGCTTCTGCCTTACCAATCTCAAGTGTTGCATTACCTGTCTTGATATCAACACCCTGAACCTTAGCAGTAACAATCTCCTGATTGTGGCTCTGGAATTCCTGCATTGTCTGGCCACGCTCAGCATCACGGATACCCTGACGGATTACGTGCTTTGCTGTCTGGGCAGCAATACGACCAAAGTCCTTTGTATCGAGAGGTATCTCGATAATGTCGCCAGCCTTGGCGTTCTTCTTGTACTGATGAGCTGCCTCAACAAGAATGTCTGCATCCTCATCAGAAATTTCTTCTACTACGTTCTTTCTAAGGTAAACGCTAAGTTCCTGCTTCTCTGGGTTGATATCACAGAACACGATGTCCTTACCGTTGTACATACGCTTTACAGACACTACAAGCGCATTCTGAATCTTCTCATAGAGGAATTCAGCTGGAATACCTTTTTCCTTAGCCATCATTTCAACAGCTGCAAAAAATTCTTCGTTCATTTTTCTATATCATCCTTTCGTAAACTTACAAAGCTTAAAACTCGTCGAAATCATCGACTTTTATATATGAAGCCTCTTTTTTGTTAAAAGAGAGCGTTTTTCCTTCGTTACTTTCAAAGACCACTTGGCCCTTGTCGTATTCCTTAAGGATTCCGCGAAATTCGCGTTCACCATCAACTGGACGGATGAGCTTTACCATAACCTTCTCACCGACGTATGCCAAGAAGTGTGCATCCGTCTTGAGGCTGCGCTCAGCGCCAGGAGATGAAACCTCAAGTGTGTATGAGACATCAATTGGATCAGCATCGTCAAGTGGAGCATCGATTGCGTGGCTCATGTTGACACAGTCATCAATGCCTACGCCACCTTCCTTGTCGATATAGATTCTAAGGTAGTGGTCAGCACCCTCTTTTACGAACTCAATGTCCCAGATACTAAGTCCCAAATCGCGTGCTATAGGCTCTGCTATTTCGAGCACTTTAGTTTCGACTTTACCAGCCATGTGAAACCTCCTTACAAATGAACGAGAGCGGCTCGAATGAGCCACTCTCGAACTTAAAATCTTAACTTAACGATGACATAATAACACTAATACAATGTAATGTCAATTATTAATATATTATGCATCTATACTTCTCGTAGTAACAATGTTGTAGTAGATGCGAGATGTGATTTTATAAATTGCTGCATAAATTAGAGTGAACACAAGGAATACACCAATCGTTACCAAAATCATAAACAGCTTGTCTGAGAATCCAAAGAGAATAAGGATTTTCCAGAGGAATGGGAATGAGAAGCAAAGGTGAACACCTGCAAAGAGTATTGGGAGGAAGAACACTGTGAGTATTTGAGAATTGATACTCTTCTTTATCTCGCCCTTTGTCATGCCCACATTTTGCATAATTTCAAAGCGCTTTTGATCCTCATATCCTTCGGATATCTGCTTGTAGTAAATGATGAGTGCAGCAGCTGCGATAAAGATAATTGAAAGGAGCCCACCAAGGAAGAGGAAGCCGCCGAATGTTGAGTAGTAATCAGTCCTTTCAACGCCCTTGCTACTGCAACTGATTGAGCCACCATCTATTTCAATATTTCTTGACTGCTCAAGGACCAAATTATACGCAGCCTCATCAGCAAGGTCAACGTCATACGCATAAATCCACTGATACTTAAGCGACTTGTCGCCAGTATAGTCAACAAGCGAATCAAGTGGTTTGATGTCATCCATACTGTTTATTACGAAACAAATTGATGAAGTAACACTTACCTGCGCATCTGGAATTGCTGGAAATTCATCAATTTTTCCAACAATTTTGAGAGAGACATCATTCATATTAAACTCAGGCTTTTCATACTTGCAGCGAAGAGTGTAGATTATTGTCTCACCGCTATCAAGTTTGATATTAGTACCCATAGCCTTGTTATAATCATCAGCTGTCATAAACATCAATGTACGCAAATTAGAATAGCCATTTAGCGCACCCATAGCGCTGTCTGGGTCAAAAATTGTTTTTCCATCCTCTACAAGTCCTGCAATTGATGCATACCTGTAATCAATAATATTTTCCATTTTGACGCCAGCTTTATCAGCCTCTTCCTTGTAGTTCTCGCGAATTACATCAAGCTGATCTTCACTGATGCTTGTCATATCGTTATAGAGAATACCAATAATGTTGTCCCTTGGATAGCGGCCATTAATAATGCCCTCAGAACCCGCATAGAGGGATACTGTTGCCGAGAGCATAACAAGTACCATTGTGCAAAGGATACAGATTGATGCAAGACCCGCTCCATTCCTCTTCATTCTGTACACCATCGAAGAAACAGAGATGAAATGGTTCTTTTTATAGTAGTACTTATCGTTCTTTTGGAGGAGTTTGCAAAGTGCAACTGAGCCTGCCATAAAGAGGATGTAAGTTGCAATAATAACAAGGATTACTGCTACAAAGAACCAGATAAGCGCATCAATCGGATTTTTAATTGAAACTGCCAAATAGTATGCTACGGCGAGTAGAACAAGGCCAATTACTGCAAAGACCCAATTGGCCTTTGGTGGCTTCTCGCCAGATGTCTCACTTTTAAGGAGTTCAAGTGGATTTGATACACTTATTTTGAAAAGTGATTTAAGGAAGAGAATAAAGAAAACAAGGATGAAAAATCCAACTGTAAAGAGCAAAGCTTCTACTGAAAAAGTAAAGCTAAAGGTCACTTCAGAATGAGTAAAGTTGAGCAAGACAAGCTCAAATACTTTGGTGAGAAGTGTTCCAAGACCAATACCAGCAACAAGGCTGATGCCGCTGATGTAAAGGGACTCAAAAAAGAGGACTTTTGCTATGTCACGTTTGTCCATTCCAAGGACATTATAAAGTCCAAACTCCTTATCTCTTCGTCTAATTAAAAATGAGTTTGTATAGAGGAGGAAAATTGCTGAAAATATTAATACTACGAACTTTCCAAGGGAAAGTACCATCTCGACATTATCACCGTGTGGCATGCCAACAACAAGGGGTGAGCGCGAGAGTGAATGGATAATAAAATACATCATTACCATTCCAATGCAAGAGATAATATAAGGAATATAGAGCTTACCATTCTTCCTTATAGTATCAGCAGCAAGACGCGGAAAAATAGAATTCTTCATCGCCTATCACCGCCTGTTGCAAGAAGTGTCAATGTGTCAGAAATCTTTTGATAGAATATCTCTTCACTATCATTTCCTCTATAAATTTGATGGAACACTTCGCCGTCCTTGATGAAAAGCACACGCTTTGCAACAGATGCGGCCTTTACTGAGTGAGTAACCATAAGGATTGTCTGGTCCATCCTGTTTATTTCATCAAAAAGGCGAAGGAGTTCATCAGTTGATTTTGAATCAAGCGCGCCAGTTGGCTCATCTGCAAGGATGATCTTGGGATTTGTAATAATTGCACGAGCAACTGCGGCGCGCTGTTTTTGACCACCCGATACCTCGTAAGGGTATTTATAGAGGATATCAGTAATACCAAGGCGTTCAGCTATCGGGGTAAGTAGCTGTTTCATTTCGCCTACTGATTTTCCTTCAAGTACAAGTGGTAAAAAGATATTGTCCTCAAGGGATAATGTATCAAGGAGATTGAACTCCTGGAAAACGAAACCTAAATTTTCACGGCGGAATGTTGCCACATCCGCCTCTTTTATTGTTGAGAAATCTTTGCCATCCAAGATGACGTTACCAGCAGTTGGCTTATCAAGTGCTGCTAAAATATTGAGAAGTGTTGTCTTACCTGAACCGGACTCTCCCATTATTGCTACGTACTCGCCCTGTTCTACTGTGAAGTTAACATTTTTAAGTGCCTCCACCTTATTGGTGCTAAAGCGGGTTGTGTAAACTTTTTTAACTCCGCTTACTTCTAAATAACTCATAAAAGTGTCCTCCATTTCGTTTTTGCGAGCTCATTGTAACAAAAACAGGAAATGTAATTCCATCGAATAACATTACATTTCCTGCCCAATTCTTACACTATTGTAAGGTTTACTCTAATTTTAATTTTTCCTGTGACAAATCAAGTGTTACTTTTGTACCTACTCCGACAGTAGACTCGACCTTGATATCTATCCCAAGGTTCGTAGCTATGCGCTTTGACAGATACAGGCCAAGACCTGATGCGCCCTTTTCTGTGCGCCCATTATATCCTGTATATCCTTTATCAAATACGCGTGGCAGGTCTGTTTCACTAATTCCAATACCTGTATCAGATATTGTTAAATTATCCCCATCAAGCGCTATTGTTATGCTGCCCTCTTTTGTATACTTAAGCGCATTTGAGAGAAGTTGTTCAAAAAGGAATTCAAACCACTTTTCATCAGTAATTACCGTTTTATCCACACCGTCATAGCACAGTGTTAAATGACGTTCTATAAACTCTGGAGCAAACTTTTTGACAGATGACTTTACCATCTCATCGAGTGAGTGCTCACGAAAGACATAGTCACTGGACGTTGAGCCAAGGCGCAAGAAAGCGAGTACCATATCAACGTACTGCTGAGTACGGAAAAGGTCGATTGAAAGGCGCCTTGAAAGGTCAGAGTCCTCATTTTGAAGCGTAAGCTTCATCGATGAAATCGGTGTCTTTATCTGGTGCGCCCAAACAGTGTAATAATCAACCATATCATTAAATTCTAAATTCGCTACCTGAGCACCATCTATGCTCTCCTGCCTTAAAATCCCTAACAGGTCCTTATAGTCATCTTCACAGATGCTACTGGATACCGGCAAATTTACTATCATCTCAGCAGTCCTATCTTTGAGCGATTCCAAAATATCATGCTGACGTTTTACTCTAGTAAAACTAAATAGCAAAAAAGCAATTCCCAGCACTAAGCAAAGGATTGCTGGATAAAGTACTGCTCCTAAGGGAATGTGATAAAGTGCAAATGTAGTCACAAAGATTGCAATTGCGATGATAAAGAAGGCAATAATATTTCGTTTTGTTTTTAAGTATTTAAAAAACAGTTTCAAAAAATCACCCTATCATTCAAGAATATAACCCATTCCATGCTTGGTTGAAATAAAGTCAACAAGGCCGACACTCTCAAGTTTCTTTCTAAGCCTTGCCATATTTACTGTTAATGCATTCTCATCAACGAAATTATCCGTCTCCCAAAGGCGCTCCATAAGCTTTTCACGGCTTACTATTTTGCCTTTGTTCTCCATAAGTATCGAGAGAATGCGGTATTCATTCTTGGTTAAATCCACTTTGTTCTCGCCAACACTGAGTGTGCTGTCGCCCGTGTTGAGGATTGCGCCCTTGTGTGACATCACAGGCGCAGACGTCGCAAAGTCATAACTGCGACGAAGCAAAGCCTGGATTTTGGCAATGAGTACATTGCCATCGAACGGCTTTGCGATAAAATCATCGGCGCCCATATTCATTGCCATGACAACATTCATATTGTCCGACGCCGATGAGATAAAGATTATTGGAACATTGGACACCTTACGGATTTCAGAACACCAGTGATATCCCCCTGCAAATGGTAGTCCAATATCAAGAAGGACTATGTGCGGAGAGAACTCTGTGAATTCATCAAAGATATTTTGAAAATCCTCTGAAATTTTGACGATGAGGCCAAAACTTTCAGCCATCTTTTTTATTTCAGTTGAGATACCTATGTCATCTTCTACGATGTAAAGCTTGTATTCCATAGTAATCCTTTCAAAAAAAGGGCAGCTCAAAAAGAGTTGCCCTAAAGTTTAATATGCGTTACCCCACATTACCATATGCTTTGCTGGTTTACCACAGCAAACACATGTATCTGAGATATTTTCCTGGTCAAATGGAATGCAACGAGAACCTACGCCTGTTTCTTCCTTTACCTTATCCTCACAAGCTTCTTCGCCACACCACATAGCCTTTACAAAACCGTCGCCATTTTCTGAAATAGCCGCCTTGATTTCATCCATTGATGTGCACTTATATGTACGACGTTCACGGTTTTCGTAAGCTTTCTGCCAAAGACCATCGTGGACCTCTTTTAATTTATTTTCAATCTCTGCCTCAAGATTGTCAAGAGATACTACACTTTTTTCTCTGTTATGACGAGTTACAAGTACGCACTGACCAGCCTCAATATCACGTGGGCCAATCTCAAGACGAACTGGTACACCCTTCATTTCATACTCAGAGTACTTCCATCCTGGGCTGTTATCAGAGTCATCAAGTTTAACTCTATAATTCTTAGAAAGTAATGCCTTGAGTTCATTTGCCTTTTCAAGTACGCCTTCCTTGTGCTGTGCAACAGGAATGATTACTACCTGAATTGGAGCAACTGCTGGTGGCAAAACAAGTCCATTATCATCACCATGAGTCATAATGATAGCGCCGATAAGGCGTGTTGTCATACCCCAAGATGTCTGATGTGGGTACTCGAGTTTGTTCTCCTTTGACTGGTACTGGATGCCAAATGCCTTGGCAAAACCATCACCAAAGTAATGTGATGTGCCAGCCTGGAGTGCCTTACCATCATGCATCAAAGCCTCAATTGCATATGTTGAAACAGCGCCAGCAAACTTGTCTGACTCTGTCTTCTGTCCACGAACTACTGGCATTGCGAGTTCCTGCTCACAGAAGTCTGCATAGACGTTAAGCATCTGCTCTGTCTCGGCAATAGCCTCCTCTGCTGTTGCATGGATTGTATGGCCCTCCTGCCACAAGAATTCACGTGAGCGAAGGAAAGGACGAGTTGTCTTTTCCCAACGTACTACTGATACCCACTGATTGTAGAGTTTTGGAAGGTCTCTATGTGAATGAATTATGTTTGCATAATGCTCACAGAAAAGTGTTTCTGATGTTGGTCTAACACAGAGGCGCTCCTCAAGTGGATCATTACCGCCATGTGTTACCCAAGCAACCTCTGGTGCGAAGCCCTCAACATGGTCCTTCTCCTTTTGGAGGAGTCCCTCTGGGATAAACATAGGCATGCAAACATTCTCATGTCCGAGTTCCTTAAATTTACCATCAAGAATTTTCTGAATATTTTCCCAAATAGCATAGCCGTATGGTCTGATAACCATACAACCCTTTACACTTGTATATTCAATAAGCTCTGCCTTGCGACAGATGTCTGTGTACCATTTGGCAAAGTCCTCATCCATAGAAGTGATGTCTTCTACCATTTTCTTCTGGTCAGCCATTTTTCTTCTCCTTAAAAATAAGCCCACGTGATTCACGTGGGCTAAAGTTTATCTATAATTACTTGTTTGCCTCGATGAATTTAACTGCGTCACCTATTGTTCTCATATTTTCAATAGCTTCATCGGGTACTTCAATTTCAAACTCGTCTTCAATAGACATAACAAGGTCAACTACGTCAAGACTATCTGCGCCAAGATCCTCAATAAGGGCAGACTCCATTGTAATTTCTTCTTCTTCAATTTCAAGCTGCTCAGCTATCATTGCTCTAACTGTTTCAAAAACCATTTTTATTTCCCCCTAAAACCAAAAGGTTTAGTAACAATTTCTTGTGTTTTATATGTTATTAACTTTGTTGATGTTTGTCAACACCTTATATATAAATAATTTAGATTAAAACAACCTTAAAAAAAAACACCGGTGAATCATCACCGGTGGTAAAAATGTTTTTGATTAGCCCTTAGGGTCTGGAACTACCTTTGCAAGTGCAGCGATAAGATACTTGTAACCAGCATCAATGATCTTTGCAGGGATTGGATCGATAAGGCCAAGATACCAAGTGTTCTTGCACTTGTAGTTAACCTTAGGATTCTTAGCGTTGATAGCCTCAAGTACTACGTCTGTGAGGTAGTGCATCTCGTTTGGATGAGCCATAGCTACTGTCATCATTGGCTTCATAACCTTGAGAACATCCTTATAGTACTCTGTCTTGTCATAAATCTTCTGATAACCATCAGTAGCCTGTCCGTGCATGCCTGTCTTGAATGAACCTGGCTGAATCTTAACTACCTTGATACCAAGGAAGTTGAGCTCACGGCGAAGACCGATTGTATAAGCCTCAACTGCATACTTTGAAATAGCGTATGGTGAGTTGAATGGCTGTGGCTGCTCCCAACCACACTCAGATGAGAAGTTGATGATTCTACCCTTGCAAGCATTTACAAGTGGGAACATTGCCTTGTTAACGCGAACCATACCGAGGAGATTAACGTTGATAATCTTCTCAAGAACAGCTGCTGGGTCACCCTCGATGAGTGAATCCATTGTGTGAATACCAGCGCAGTTAACAACTACGTCAAGGTGATCAGTATATTTTTTGATTTCTTCTGCTGCAGCAAAGCACTCTTCCTGTGAAGAAATATTGCAGTGAATTGGAATAACGTTGTCAGAGCAACGAGCGATAAGGTCATCGCAAGGTGTTCTGTTGTAGCCAGCGAAAATTGTCCAACCGCCCTGCTTGTCAAGTGCCTCTACACAAGCGCCTGAAATGCCGCCTGCTGCACCAGTGAATAATGCGTACTTCATAAATAAAATCTCCTTTTTAAGTTGATTGTACAAAAACGTAAAAACGTACAAAAAATATTATAACACACTTAAATGTAATCGCAACTACATTATTCACAAAGTTTTTGTGAAGGGAAAAGCCTTTACAACAAGTGCCATCTGTAAAGAATTTGTTAAAAATCAGAGAAATTATTCCAAATTAGAAAAATACGCCTATTTTTTCGTAAAGAGTTTTACTTGCATTAAACATTTTTCTCGACATTTTTTCCAATAAAGAAAAAACAGAGTCTAATTTTCATAGACTCTGCTTTTTCTGGGATTATGCACTATTGAACGTTATTTTTGAGAGTTTCAAGGCAATCATGAAGCTCTTTTGGAACTGTATTACCGAGTGACTGATAGAATTCTTCGATTCCTTGGGCCTCCTCTTTCCAGAGACCTTTGTCAACTGAAAGCATTTCTTTGAGTGAATCAAGAGAAACTTCGTCCTCAAGTCCTTCGAGGTTGATATCTTCTGGCTTTGGCATGAAACCGATTGGAGTTTCAACTGCGTCAACTTCGCCTTCACAACGCTTGATGATCCATTCAAGAACACGAAGGTTGTCGCCAAAGCCTGGCCACATGAAGTGTCCTTCATCGTCCTTGCGGAACCAGTTAACGTTAAAGATCTTTGGAGCCTTATCTGGATCAAGAGTCTTGCCTATGTCAAGCCAGTGCTGGAAGTATGTTCCGCAGTCATAACCGATGAATGGACGCATTGCCATAGGATCACGACGAACAACACCAACAGCGCCTGTTGCAGCAGCAGTTGTCTCAGAAGATAAAACTGAACCAATAAATACACCGTGATTCCAATCACGTGACTGGTATACAAGTGGAGCAAGCTTTGCACGACGTCCGCCAAAGATAAATGCAGAGATTGGTACACCCTGTGGGTTTTCAAACTCTGGGCTGAGGCAAGGACAATTTACTGCAGGAGCAGTGAAACGTGAGTTAGGGTTTGCACCTGGACGGTCAGTATCAACTGCACCGTTCCATGGAATACCTGTCCAGTCGTTTGCGTTTGTTGGAGGATTCTTATCAAGGCCCTCCCACCAAACTGTATTATCATCAAGGTTGTGGCATACATTTGTAAAGATTGTGCCACGCTTTGTTGTTGCAAGAGCATTAGGATTTGACTTGTCGTTTGTACCAGGTGCTACACCAAAGAAACCGTTCTCTGGGTTAATAGCATAGAGGCGACCGTCTGCTCCCTTGCGGATCCAAGAGATATCATCACCAACTGTGAATACCTTATATCCCTTTGACTTGTATCCCTCTGGAGGAATAAGCATTGCAAGGTTTGTCTTACCACAAGCACTTGGGAATGCAGCACATACATACTTTGTCTCGCCCTTTGGATTCTCAATACCAAGGATGAGCATGTGCTCTGCCTGCCAGCCCTCTTTCATTGCCTGATATGAAGCAATACGGAGCGCGAAGCACTTCTTACCAAGAAGAACGTTTCCGCCGTAACCAGAGTTTACTGAATAAATAGCATTATCCTGTGGGAACTGACAGATATATCTCTTTTCTGGATCAATGTCACACTTGCAGTGTGTACCACGTACCCAGTCATCAGAGTCACCAAGCACCTCAAGTACCTTAGTACCAACACGTGTCATAATTGCCATGTTAGATACAACGTAGATTGAGTCAGTGATTTCAATACCAATCTTGGCAAGTGGTGAACCGATAGGTCCCATTGAGTATGGGATGATGTACATTGTGCGGCCCTTGTAACTGCCACGTGCAATGTCGTCGAGCATCTTGTATGTCTCGGTTGGGTCCATCCAGTTGTTTAAAGGACCTGCCTCTTCCTTTGTTGGGGTACAGATAAATGTACGAGCCTCAACACGTGCTACGTCATTAACAGCTGTTCTGTGAAGATAGCACTCTGGGAGGAGTTCCTGATTAAGTTTAATAAGTTCGCCTGTTGCACAAGCTTCTTCCTTCAAGGCATCAAGTTGTGCCTTCTCACCAGTGATCCAAACAATGTTATCTGGGCAGAGTAAAGCGATACGCTCATCAAGCCATGCATTGATTGTTGGGTTGGTTGTAAGTCTTTCCATTTTGCAAGACCCTTTCTTTAATTTTTTCAATTACGAGCAATATTTTCTCATAATTATAAGTAAAATGCAAGTTTTAATTATCTAAAATTGCATTTTTAATAGAATAATGTGTGTTTGACCAAATTTGTTTGCCCATTATTACCTTTTATTGTATAATTCTTGCAAGCATTAATTGCAATTCAACTATAAGGAGCTCAAAAATGAAATTATCACTTGTTGTACCATGCTACAACGAAGAGCAAAATATCCGCCCTCTCTTTGAAAAAATCCAGGGCGAATTTCAGAACAAAATAGATTCATATGAGCTTGTATTCGTAAACGACGGCAGCAATGACGGCACACTTGATGCTTTAAAGCAGCTCTGTGACAGCACTGATGTCCCTGTAAAGATTGTCAATTTTTCAAGAAATTTTGGCAAGGAAGCGGCCATTTTTGCTGGTCTTAACAATGCCTGTGGAGACCTCGTAAGCCTCATAGATGCTGACTTGCAGCAGGACCCAGCGTACGTGGTAAAAATGGTGGAGTACCTTGATGAGCACAGCGACTGCGACTGCGTCGCTGCATTCCAAGAAAAGCGCCATGAGAGTGCGTTTAGGACTTTTTGCAAAAAGCGCTTCTACCATATTATAAACAAGATGTCTGACACCGAATTTGTTGATGGCGCATCTGACTTTAGAACTTTCCGTAGCACAATGAAGGATGCAATCCTTGAGATGGCAGAATACCACCGTTTTTCAAAGGGCATCTTCTCTTGGGTGGGTTTCAATACATATTATATGCCATACGATGCCGATGAGCGACTTGCTGGCACTTCAAAATGGTCATTCAAAAAGCTTTGCCAATATGCAATTGATGGAATTGTTGCTTTCACAACTGTCCCTCTCAAGATTTCAACAAGTATTGGATTTTTAACTTCTCTAGCATCCCTTATTTACATCATCATTGTAATCATAGAAAAACTGGCATTTGGAATTGCGGTACCAGGATATGCAACAATAGTTGTATTGATTCTCTTCCTTGGCGGATTACAACTGCTAGCGCTTGGAATCAACGGCGAATACCTAAGTCGTACCTACATTCAATCCAAGCACCGCCCAATCTATATCGCTCGAGAAGTGATATCAAATAAGGATGACAAAAACGATATCAAATAACAAATACAAAAGGCCACTCGATGACAACGAGTGGCCTTTACTATTTACATTATTCAAACACTTCTCGAATTCTCTCAGCGCGCTTGGCATCGCGCACTTGGCGATCCAGGCTCTGTCCGTATTCTACGTTTAGTGTCGCTGGCTGCATTGTAAAAATGAGCTCATTAAGGCGCTCATTTTTAATTGCAATCTCGCCAGCTGCGACGCCAACTTTGACAACGGCCATAGCCTCCATAAACTCGCCAAATGAGATTACGCGCGCGTTTTTGAGTGTGCCATAAGAACGCCAAAGGACATCTTGGAACTTGAGACTGTTCATAAGTTCCAACCTCTGTGCCCTCTCCTGCTCAACAATTGAGAGAGAAATAGACCTAAGGTTCTCGATAGCAGCTTGCTCAGAAATACCAAGTGTCACTTGGTTTGAGAGCTGGAATAGGCTGCCAATAGGATTATCAGCCTCACCATATGCGCCAGAAAGGATAAGACCGAGCTTTGCAACTGTGTTTGCAAGGCGTGGAATCTGGCCGCGCATTGAAAGTGCAGGAAGCTGAAGCGTTACAGACGCACGCATCGCTGTGCCAATATTGGTTGGGCATTGCGTCAAATAACCAAGTTTTTTATCAAATGAGAATTGTAAGTCCTCATCAAGAATCGTATCAAGGGTATCAGCAAGTTCATATGCCTTTTCAAGTTCAAGACCAGGAAGGAGCGATTGAATCTTGAGATGATCCTCCTCACAGACCATAATTGAGAGCGACTCATCCTCTGTTGTGACAAGTGTGCGACCATCTGAGAAACTTACGAACTCAGGACTTACTAAGTTGCGCTCTGCAAGCGAAATCTGCAAATCACGTCCAACCTCTACCATTGGCGTAGATACGAACTTTCCAGGAAGTTTGTTGTCTAAAACTTCGTCAATTTTATCTGCAATTTCGTATTTTTCTTCATCTGTTAGCTTAACTGTAAAGTTGTAACCCTTTACATTGCGTGCTATAGCAACTTTCGTGCTTATAACTACGTCGTTTTCAGCGCCTTGTAGTTGGTACCATTTAGCCATTGTCAGTACCTCCTTCAAGTGCGTTAATTTCATCTCGAAGTTTGGCAGCAAGTTCAAAATTTTGAACATCTATTGCTGCCTGTAAATCGCTCTTGAGTTTACTTATTGTATCCTCAAACTTTGGTGAAGGAGCAGGAGCTACCTCAAAAGCGCCAGATTTACCAACGTGAGTTGCTCTACCATGAATTCTCGAAAGAGAAGGCTTGAGTTTATCATAGAACACGCTATAGCAATCCGCGCATCCCATCATACCCGAGCGTACAACTTCTTCGAAACTTGTACCACAGGTAGGACAGCGCTCTGATATATCAACAGATGGCAAAGCTCTCGTAAACTCTGGAAAGAAGTTTGCAAGCATATTGCTGATGTTAAAACCAAATCCAGAGAACATATTGGCATATCCAAGATGCTCTGCGCAGTTATAGCAAAGATGGATTTGGCTTGCTTCACCATTAACTATTCGTTTTATGTGCGTGGTTGCTTCGGCATTGCCACAGTTTTGACAAAGCATATATCACGCCTCCTTCAACCCCTTTATTATCCTTCATGTTAGATTTTTCGTCAACATTTTATTTATTATATCTTTCTCATTTTGTCAAAAAAAAGACAATGTTCCATTACATTTTTGGCACCTTTTTTATTGAAATACTGATTGAAATAATGTAATATATCTTGGTAATTATTTGGGGTATATATTTATGTAATAAAATAATTCCTATTTATTATAAAGAAATGGAGTGAGAAGATGAACGGCAAGAAGAAAACTATCACTACCGTTATCATCGTTATCCTTCTCATCGCAGCTATAGTTGGCGTAGGCCTTGCCCTTCGTAAAAAGAATACGCTCTCTACCCCTGTGACAAACTCGACCATCGGTATGGGTACCGTTGTTGTCGAGTCATTTTATTGCTCCGACACAGATGTTTCAAATGCTGCGATTACTAAATCAACCAAAATTATCAACGAGCTTGATAAAAAACGTCTCTCATGGCGTGAGGATGGTTCAGATGTTGCAAAGGTAAATGCAAATGGTTCCAGCTCCGTTGATTCAGTTACATATGATTGCATCAAAAATTGCCTTAATGTCTCATCAAAGTGCGATGGCATCTTTGACATCACAGTCGGCAAGCTCTCTGGCCTTTGGAATATCGGCACAGAGGATGCCCGCGTTCCAAGCGACGAGGAAATAGATGCCGCTCTCCCAACAATTAATTACAGCAGAGTGGCTCTAAGTGGCGACAACAAAGTTGAAATCGGCGCTGATCAAAAGCTCGATTTAGGTGCAGTAGGCAAAGGCCTTGCATGCGACGTCATCAAGGAATATCTTGCTGATACCGATGTTGTCGGAGGTACAGTATCAGTTGGTGGCTCAATTCTCGTCTATGGCTCTAACCCAACATCCAAGGACAAATCATGGAATGTTGGTGTGCGTGATCCATTTGGTAACGAATCCGACTACATGGCAGTCATCAATTGTGGTCCATGCTTCATCTCGACATCAGGCGACTATGAAAAGGTACTTGTTGCAGACGGTAAAAAGTATCACCACATCTTAAATCCCAAGACAGGCTATCCAGCCGAGTCAAATGTAACTGGCGTCACAGTAATATGTGACAGTGGTGCATTATCCGATGCCCTCTCAACCGCTTGCTTCATTTTAGGATATAGCGATGAATCACTCAAATTGCTTGATGAGTACAACGCCAATGCAATATTTATTACAAAGGATAAAAAGGTCTATGTAACAAAGGGCATTGCAGACAGCGTAACTATAACAAACGATTCATTCAAGGTAGAAAAATGAACCTAAAGTTTTTAAAGAAAAGTGACGTGGCTCTCATCATCATTCTCTTGATTATCTGTGCCATATGTCTCTTACCAAAATACCTTTCAAAAAGTGACAGCCTCACTGCTGTCATCATAAAGGACGGACAAGAAATTGAGCGCATTGACCTAAGTGCGGTCACAGAGGAATACGAGATTGACCTTCAGTGCACACCAAAGGCAACAATCACTGTTGGTCCAAACTACATCTTCTATTCCTACGCTGAATGTCCTGACAAGCTCTGTGTCAACACAGGCAAGCTCACACACGCTGGCGACACGGCAGCATGTATTCCTTCCAAGACGCTAGTTGTGCTTGAGGGACAGAAATCATCTGACCAGCCAGACGTAATCACCTATTAAGGAGCGCAAGATGGGAAAAACAAACGTCAACAAGAAAACATCTTTCATTGCACTTCTTGGCGTATTGGGCGCAGAGGCATTGGCGCTCTCCTTCCTCGAGAATTTAATCCCAGCTATTCCAGGACTTCCTCCTGGAGCCAAGCCAGGATTTTCCAATATAGTAACAATGTTTACTGCAAATGCATTTGGATTCCCATCTGCACTAGCAATCACAATTCTAAAAAGTGTATTCGCTTTCTTAACAAGAGGCGCAACAGCAAGCTTTATGAGCTTCGCCGGTGGACTTCTCTCCACTATTGTTATGGTGCTTCTCCTTAAATGGAAGAAGAATCCTTTTGGAATTATGGGTGTATCGGTAATGTCCGCTATCGCCCACAACGCAGGACAACTTACCGTTGCCTGCATCATCTCGGGCACTCCAGCCCTTATTTGGGGCTACGGCCCGCTCCTCCTTCTCTTCGCAATAGTCACTGGCGCCATCACCGGAGCAATCCTCCGCATCGTGATGCCAGCGCTCGAGAAGCAGAAGAAGGCACTAGGTATCAGTTAATAATGCGGCATGGTCGTCGCTTTATTATAGTTTATTTTTATGGTTGCCACCCTAGTCAAGTGGCATAATTCCAATGAGGAGTTGAATGAATGGCAAACGAAAAAATCGAAGGCGTTCTTCAGCCGGTCGCAAAAGGACATGGCGGCATTCATGTATCTCACAACAAGAATACATCAAAATGCGAAATCGTCCGTATGCCTGCTCCTGCTAAGGTAGTACTTCCTATGCAGCAGCACATTGGTGCTCCTAACGAGCCAACTGTTGCAGTCGGTGACGAGGTCAAGATTGGCCAGGTTATCGGTCGCACAGATGCTTTTGTTAGCACACCAGTTCATGCTACTGTATCAGGTAAAGTCGTAGCAGTAGGTCCGGTTAAAGTTGCCAATGGTTCAATGGTACAAGCTGTTACTATTGAGTCAGACGGAAAAATGGAAGTTCTTGAGGACCTCAAGGCACCAGAAATTAACTCAAAGGATGACTTCCTTAAGGCAGTTAGAGAATCTGGTCTTGTTGGTCTCGGCGGTGCCGGCTTCCCAACACACGTAAAGCTCGCATTCAAAGAGGATTCTGGTGTTGATACACTTATTATCAACGCAGCAGAGTGCGAACCTTACATCACAGTAGACCACAGAGAGTGTATTGACAACTCTTGGGATGTTCTTTCTGGTGTTTACACTATCAAAGAAATCCTTGGCTTCAAGAATGTTTACATTGCAATTGAAGACAACAAGAGTGATGCATTCAAAGAGCTCATGAAGGTTGCAGCTGACAATGCAGATTGGGACGACAGCGTTAAGCTCGTTATGCTCCCATCTCAGTACCCACAGGGCGCTGAGAAAGTTCTCATCCAGTCAGTTACAGGTCGTCAGGTTCCTCCTGGAAAGCTTCCATCAGACGTTGGTTGCGTTGTTATGAACGTACAGTCTATCTCTTTCCTTGGTCGTTACCTCAAGACTGGTAAACCACTTGTTTCACGTTCACTTACAGTTGACGGCTCAGCTATTGCAGAGCCTAAGAACATCAGAGTACCAATCGGCACAATGATTTCAGATATCATTGATTTCTGTGGCGGTTTCAAGTCTGAACCTTACAAGGTAATCGGCGGTGGTCCTATGATGGGCCAGGCACTCTATGATATTAACGTTCCACTTCTTAAGAACAACAACGCTGTTCTTGCTTTCGCTGCTGAGACAGTACGCGTTAAGGAGACTCGCGCTTGTATCCGTTGTGGACGTTGCGTACAGGCTTGTCCAATGAGCCTCATGCCAACCAAGATTGAGACACGCGCTCATCTTAAGGACGCTGAGGGTTGTGCAGCAGCTGGCGCTATGTCATGTATGGAATGTGGTTCTTGTGCATATGCTTGCCCATCAGGCAGACCACTTGTTCAGTACATGCGTCTTGCTAAGGCAGTAATCAGAGAGGAAGGTGCTAAATAATGGAACTTAATAACAAACTTACCGTTTCAGCATCACCTCACGTAAAATCTGCTGAAACAACAACAGGAATAATGCTCGATGTTATCATCGCCCTTATCCCTGCTGGTATTGCTTCAATTTTCGTATTCGGCGCTCGCGCACTTGCAGTTATCGCTGTTGCAGTAATCTGCTGCGTACTTGCTGAATTCTTATCACGTAAAGCAATGAAGCGTGAGCAGACAATCGGCGATTTATCAGCTGTTGTTACTGGTCTCCTTCTTGCTTATAACCTTCCTGCTAACATTCCTCTTTGGGAAGTTGCTCTTGGAAGCGTTATCGCTATCGTAGTAGTTAAGCAGATGTTCGGCGGTATTGGCCAGAACTTCGTTAACCCTGCACTCCTTGCTCGTATCGTTTTGATGTCAGCTTTCCCAGCTCGTATGTCTGCTGGTGCTTTCGTTGGCACTAACAAGATTGGCTGGCCTTTCAACGTTGCTGATATCCCTGATACAGTATCTGGTGCTACACCAATGGGCCTTATTTCTCTTGCAAATGACGGCGCAATCGAAGGTGCTCCATCACTTATGGACTTGTTCCTTGGAACAGTTCCTGGTTGTCTTGGTGAAGTATCTGCTCTTGCACTTCTTCTTGGTGGTATTTACCTCATCGTTCGCAAGGTTATCAGCCCTATCATCCCATGTGCTTACATCGGTACAGTAGCAATCATTTCACTCATCGCTTTTGGTGATGTTAACGCTATGCTCTACGAAGTACTTGGTGGCGGTCTTATGATCGGTGCTATCTTCATGGCAACAGACTACACAACATCTCCAATCACAAATAAGGGTAAGTGGATTTACGCTATTTGCGCTGGTATCCTCACATGTGTAATTAGACTCTTCGGTAGTCTTCCAGAGGGTGTTTCATTCTCTATCATTATCATGAACATCTTTACTCCTTTGATTGAAAATGCTACAAAGCCTACAATCTTTGGCACAGTTAAGGAAAAGAAAGAAAAGAAGGAGGCTGCTGAATAATGAAAATGAATCCAAAAGACATTTTAGTCCCAACAGTCTCACTCTTCGTTATCTGCCTTGTTGCAACAGCTCTTCTTGCTCTTGTTAACAACGTTACAAAAGACAAGATTGCAGAGCAGGTTGCTATCTCTGAGGCTGCAGCTCGTACAACAGTACTTGCAGAAGCTAAGGACTTCAAAGAAGTAGATATGGATGGCGACAAAGTAACTGATTACTACGAAGGTGTTGACGCATCTGGTGAAGTAGTAGGTTACGTATTTAACACAATCGGTGATAGCAAAGGTTACGGCGGAGACGTTTCAGTAACAGTTGGTATCGACACAGAAGGCGTTATCACAGGTATCGTTCCTGGTGACATTTCAAATGAAACTCCAGGTCTTGGCCAGAATGCTGGTAAAGCTTCTTGGCAGGCACAGTTCGTTGGTGAGTCTGGCGACCTTACAGTAGTTAAGTCTGACAAGGCTGCTCAGGAAAACACAACTGACGGCAAGATCAACGCTATCACAAGCGCAACAATTACATCAAAGGCTGTTACAAGCTCTGTAAATGCTGCTCTTGATATGTATGATGAGATTGGAGGCGCTAAATAATGGCTGAAAAGAAAACTTTAGGCCAGGAATTTTCTAAGGGCCTCATTAAGGAGAACCCAGTTCTCCGTCTTGTACTCGGTACTTGCCCTACTCTCGCAGTTTCAACATCAATTGAAAATGCTATCGGTATGGGTATTGCCGCAACAATCGTTCTCATTTGCTCTAACATCGTTATCTCAGCATTGAGAAAGGTTATCCCTAACAAGGTTCGTATTCCTTGTTACATCGTTGTAATCGCTGCATTCGTTACAATCGTACAGCTCTTCGTTAAGGCATTTGCACCATCTCTTGATGCATCTCTTGGTATTTACCTTCCACTTATCGTTGTTAACTGTATCATCCTTGGTCGTGCAGAAGGCTTCGCTAACAAGAATGGCGTTCTTGCATCTGCAATCGACGGCGTAGGTATGGGTGTTGGTTTCACAATCGCACTTACACTTATGGCAGCTATCCGTGAGTTCTTTGGTTCAGGTAACTTGACACTCAAAGTACTCGGCTACGGTACAACACTTACAGATATCTTCCACCTTGGCGAGACAGATGTACTTACAGCTATTGGTCTTGAGCCAATCCTCATCTTCATCCTCGCTCCAGGCGGATTCTTCACATTTGGTCTTCTCATGGCTTGTGCAAACAAAGTTGCAGAGTCAAAGGGTAAGCCAAAGGCTGAACTCAAGGGCTGTGAAGCTTGCCCAATGGCAGCTACTTGCTCTTTAAAGGCTGACGGAAAGGAGTGTGCTGAATAATGTTACAAGGACTCGTTGCTATTTTACTCGCAGCTATAACTACAAATAACTTTATCCTTGCAAAGTTCCTTGGTATCTGCCCATTCCTTGGCGTTTCCAAGAAAACTAATACAGCAGTTGGTATGTCAGCAGCTGTAATTTTCGTAATGTTGCTTGCAACTGCAGCAACATTCCCACTCAACAAGCTCCTCGAAGCTAAGGACATGGCTTACCTCGAGACAATCGTTCAGATTCTCGTTATCGCTGGCCTTGTTCAGTTCGTTGAGATCGTTCTTAAGAAGTACATCCCAAGCCTCTATCAGGCACTTGGTGTATACCTTCCACTTATCACAACAAACTGTGCAGTACTTGGTGTTGTACAGCTTAACGTTCAGAACGGTTATGGATTCCTTGAGTCAATGGTTAACTCACTTGGTGGTGGCCTTGGTTTCATGGTAGCTATGATCATGTTCTCTGGCATTCGTGAGAGACTTGAAGGTAACGAATATCCAAAGTTCTGGGAAGGTCTTCCAATCACACTTGTTGCCGCTGCTATCACAGCTTGTTCTTTCCTCGGATTCACAGGTCTTGTTGATGGTATCTTCGGTGCATAAGAAAGGTAGGGTAAACTAATGAATCCAATTATTTTGGCTATTATCATTGTTTCCGTTGTCGGTCTTGTGCTCGGTCTCATCCTTGCTATTGCATCTATCGTAATGGCAGTTCCAGTTGATGAGAAAGCGGAAGCAATTCAGGAAGTACTCGCTGGCGCTAACTGTGGTGCCTGCGGTTACTCAGGATGTGCAGGTTACGCTGGCGCTCTTTCAAAGGGCGATTGCACAGACTGCACACTTTGCGCACCAGGTGGTCCTGACTGCGCTGCTGCAGTAGCAGAGATCTTAGGTCTCGCTGCTGGCGAAATGAAGCCAATGTCTGCTGTTGTTATGTGTAAGGGTACACCTGACAAGTGCGACAGCGCTATGAACTACCACGGCGATATGAGCTGTAAGACAGCTTCTCAGCTCTATGGTGGTCCAAAGGCTTGTAACTATGGTTGTCTTGGACTTGGAGACTGCGTTAAGGCTTGTCCTTATGGCGCAATCCAGATTTGTGACGGCGTAGCACGCGTAAACCCACTCGCTTGTAAAGCATGTAAGGTTTGTATCAAGACTTGTCCAAAGGGCATTATTGACCTCGTTCCTCTCTATGAAACTAAGTCAGTTAACTTCTGCAAGAACAAGGATAAGGGTAACCTTACAAGCAAGCAATGCACAGTTGGTTGTATCGGCTGTATGAAGTGCGTTAAGACATGTGAAGTTGACGCAATCAAAGTTGAAAACAACCACGCTATCGTTGACTACGATAAGTGCACAGGTTGCGGTAAATGTGCTGAAGCTTGTCCTAAGAAGTGCCTTGAGAACATCGTTCTCGGCGGTGCAAAAGCCTAAACACAATTCATTCAACAAATACGCCCTGGTGAGAAATCACCAGGGCCTTTGTTTTGCCTAAAAGCACTCTAAAGGGGTGCAGGGACTTCTGCGAAGTATCGATAATTGGGAAGTTCGTCCTACAGTAGGTTATATGTTATGTTTAATAATCCTAGGAACTGGACATCTTATCGTATCTGAGCAGAAGCCCCTACACCCCTTCCCTACGTCGTTTATAAAAAGATTGTTAAAAATAAGCACAACTTTAGCGACCTGTGCTTTAATTTTTTAAAAAAGATTGTTATATTTTTATCAATTCTATTGACATCATATATTTTAAGGAATATAATACACATTGTTATTTTAATTGGCGCTATGGCGCCGGAGGTCTTAACTATGGCAAGAGTTTATAATTTCTCAGCGGGTCCATCAATGCTCCCTGAGTCAGTACTTAATCGTGCAGCAGACGAGATGCTTGACTATGAGGGCACAGGCGAGTCTGTTATGGAGATGTCTCATAGGAGCAAGGAGTATGATGCAATCATCAAGGGCGCTGAAAGCTTGCTTCGCGAGCTTATGAGCATCCCTGACAACTACAAGGTATTATTCCTTCAGGGTGGCGCATCGACTCAGTTCGCTGCTATCCCTTTAAACTTCATGAATGGTTCAGGCAAGGCTGACTATGTTGTATCTGGTCAGTGGTCTAACAAGGCTATGAAAGAGGCTCAAAAGTATGGTGACATCAAAGTAGTTGCATCATCCAAGGAGCAGAACTTCAGCTGTGTACCAGACGTACCAAAGAGCGAGCTTCGCCCTGACGCTGACTATGTATATATTTGTATGAACGAAACAGTTCACGGCAACATCATGAGAACACTCCCTGATTGTGGCGACGTTCCACTTATCGCTGATATCTCATCTTGTTTCCTCTCAGAGCCACTTGACGTTACCAAGTTTGGCATGCTCTACGGCGGTGCTCAGAAAAATGTTGCACCAGCTGGTCTTACAATTTGTATTATCCGCGAGGACCTTCTTGGCAAGGCACGTGATATCACACCATCAATGCTTGATTACACAATCCAGGCTGAGAATGACTCACTTTACAATACTCCACCATGCTACAACATCTATATCTGCAAGCTCGTTCTTGAATGGATCAAGAAGCTTGGCGGTCTTGAAAAGATGAAGCAGCGCAATGAAGCTAAGGCAAAGCTTCTCTATGACTTCCTTGATGAGTCCAAGATGTTCCGTGGCACAGTAGTTGCTAAGGACCGTTCACTCATGAACGTTCCATTTGTAACTGATTCTGACGAGCTCAACGCAGAATTCATTAAGGCATGCACAGAAAATGGCTTCATCAATATCAAGGGCCACCGCAGTGTTGGCGGCATGCGTGCATCAATTTACAATGCTATGCCAATCGAGGGTGTTGAAGCACTCGTTAACTTTATGAAGCAGTTTGAGGAGGAGCACAAGGATGTATAAGATTCTTACTCTCAACAAGATTTCACCTTACGGTCTTGATAACTTTGACCGCAAGCTCTATACATATGGCACAGAAATGGAGGCACCAGATGCTATCATGGTGCGTTCTGCTGCTATGCACGATATGGAATTTGACAAGAAGACTGTTGCTATCGCACGCTGTGGCGCAGGTGTAAACAACATCCCATGCGACAAGTGTGCAGAGCAAGGTATTGTTGTATTCAACACACCAGGTGCTAACGCAAATGCTGTTAAAGAACTCGTTATCTGTGGTCTCTTCCTTGCATCCCGCAAGATTGTCGCAGGTATCGACTTTGCCAAGGATTTAAAGGACACTGCTGACGCCGATGTAGCGAAGCAGGCCGAAAAAGGAAAAGGCGCTTTTGCCGGCCCAGAAATCAAGGGCAAAAAGCTTGGCGTTATCGGCCTTGGCGCAATCGGCGTACTTGTAGCAAACGCTGCCAAGAACCTTGGCATGGAAGTATACGGTTATGACCCATACCTCTCTGTTGATGCAGCATGGAACCTCTCACACTCAATCCACCATGCAAAATCAACACAGGAGATTTTTGCAACATGTGATTACATCACAATTCACGTTCCTCTCAACAACGAGACTCGTGACCTCATTAACGAGACCTCTCTCGCTGGTATGAAGGACGGCGTTCGTATCCTAAACTTCGCTCGCGGCGAACTCGTTAACACAGACGACATCATCGATGCGCTCGGCACAGGTAAAGTTGCCGCTTATGTCACAGATTTCATCAGTGAAAAAGTCCTCGGTGTTCCTGGCGTAATTGCCCTCCCTCACCTCGGTGCATCAACACCAGAGTCAGAGGACAACTGTGCTAGAATGGCAGCATTCGAGCTTATTGATTACCTTGAGAATGGTAACATCAAGAACTCAGTTAATATGCCAAACAGCCAGATGGACCGCAACGCTGCATACCGTGTATGTGTTATCCACAAAAACATCCCTAATATGCTCAACCAGATAACAGCACCATTCACAGCAGCCAATATGAACATCGTTGATCTCTCAAACCGTTCAAAGGGCGACTATGCTTATACAATGGTTGACGTTGATGATGAGATTACATCTGACACAATTGAACAAATTAAAGCAATTGATGGCGTAATTAGAATTAGAGTAATTAAATAAACTAAAAGGGTGGCAAAAGCCACCCTTTTTTATTGACATTTTATACCCCACGTTATATACTTTAGTTGAAAATTCAACTGTTGAATTTTCAAACATTCCCACCAGGCGGTGAAACTATGGACTTTAACAAATTCACATTATTCTTTCGTTGTGGTAGAGAGTACGGTCGCGCAGTAACCAAGGACCTTGGTGTCAACGACACCGAATACACAATCTGCGCATTCCTCAACTTCTACCCAGACGCTCCACAGGAGCTAATTTCCAAGTCTTATATGCTCGACAAGACAACAGTTGCCAAGGCACTCCAGTCCCTCGAGCAACGCGGACTCATCACACGTGCTGTTAATCCAAAAAACAGACGTCAGAACCTAATCAACTTAACAGCCGCTGGCAAGGAACTTATCAAGGATTCCGCCAACGTATATGATGATTGGGTAGAAAAAGTCTCCAAGGCCCTCTCAGAGGACGAGCAAGCGACATTTGAAGCAATGCTAGACAAATTACTCGCAGAGGCCATGAGGCTCAAGGATGAGGCTGCAAACTAATATCGTTTAATAACCGAAAGGTTTATGAAAGGGGTATAAAAATGAGCTCATTTGAAGATTTAAGAATTGTTGATAACTTTTATCAATCATCTCTTTTCTTCCCAATGCCAACAGTTTGTATCAGCACTATCAATCCAGACGGCAGCGTAAACATCGGTTCATACTCTCTCGTTGCTCCATACTATGTAGCAGGCAGAGACTATTATGCAATGATGCTTAACTGCAGAAACAACTCAAACACATGTCAGAACATCCTTCGTACAGGTAAACTCGCTATGAACTTTATTCCTGACGACAAGGAGCACTTCAAAGAGGCTGTACGCCTTGGTTTCCCTGGCCCATCTTCTGACAAGATGCCAGACTGCAAGTGGAAGCTTGAACCAGGTCTTGCAGACCCAACTGACAAGGAACGCCCACCAGTACTTACTGATGCTTTCCAGGTTATCGAGTGCACATGGGATTCATCTCTTGAAGATGGCTTCAAGTGGAAGCCAGGCGAGATGGACGGTTACGAAGGCCCATACAACAACTTCAACGGCATCACATCAAAGCTTGGTGCTACATTTATTCTCAAGATCGACAAGATCTTGATGAAGGAGAAGTACTACAACGCTATCGTTAACGGCGTTACAGCTAAGGACTTCCCTCCTATTCCTGTTGACTACGGTTACCGTGATTCAACAAACTTCTGGTACACACCATTCCCAAAATTCAAGAAGCCACATGCTGAACCAATTCCTGCTCCAAAGGAAGTTGACATCGCATCAATCCGCTATGCAGCTGACCGTTGCGACGACAATATCAAGTTCACAGATGAAGCTTTGATGAACTTTGTTAAAGTTCCTCGTCCATTCCTCAAGACAGTACTTATGGGCTGTGTTGACTGGGCTAAGGAAAACAATGTTACTCTCATCGATGATGAACACGTTAAGATCATCAACGACAAGAGAAAGCAAGAAAAAGACGCCAAGAAGAAATAATTCAAAGCATAAAAAAACCGAGAGGATGAAAATCCTCTCGGTTATTTTTATTCAATTAATATTGAACAGCCCAACGCTCAATCATAAGTATTGCAAGTGAAGTGTCGAGTGTTATATCGCCTTCATCTGCACGAATTGCAAGGATTGTTGGAACCTGATCAATTACATAGTCAAGCTGGTATCCATCGTACCAAATCTGTGCCTGAAGCATAGGAGCATATGGTTTGTCTTCTGTTTCAAGCTGAATAACCTTTGCCTGTGCTGTAGCACCACTGTAGATTGTTGATGGATGAAGCACGTTAAGGCATGTCTGTGAATACTCAGATGTAAACTCAGGGTCATCCTTTAAGATTATTGTTACATTGTAGTAGCCATCCTGATATACGCAGCTTGCGCTTCTTACCATGCTAGTTGTAAGCTTACTTGCAGTGTCAGCATATGTATCTGATGGGAATTCCTCTTTTGCCTGGTCACCAGTGAACACCCTAACTGTTGAGTTGATTGATGGACCATTGGTAATACCAAGCCAGTTCTTAAGGATTCCTGTTGAAAGGCCAGCTGCGGCGCTTCCTGTATCATACACAAGTTCTTGAATAACACGGTTTGTTCTAGCAACTGCTGTTGCCTTTGAGATTACGTTGTTAGCAGCCAAGTTGTAAAGTGCAACAATATCAGCAACTTTTGTAAAGTTCTGTGGTGCTGATGCAGGTGCCTTTGAAGCATCTCTTGCTGGTGGATTAAATCCTGTATTAGCAGTAGTTGGCTTTGTAGTTGGTTTTGTTGTACCACCAGTAGCCTTGGTTGTAGTCTTGCTTTCGCTAACCTTTTTAACAGCCTTTACTTGATAATAGTACTTTGTGCCAGAAACAGCCGTCTTATCTGTGTATGATGTAGCAGTTGTTGTGTCAAGGTAGCTGTATGTGCCATTCTTGCTTGTGCTACGATAGATATTGTACTTGATGGCACCTGAAACAGGATTCCATTTAAATGTTGGATATCCGCTCTTTGCTGTTGTAGCAGATGAGAATACGGTTGTGCCACCAAAAGATACTGGGACATCTTCGTACGTCTTAGTCGAGTAACTACCTATACCTGATGAAAATGGAATCGTACCAGTTTCCTCCGAAAGAGTACCCTCAAGGCTCTCGTCGCCAAGATAGCTCCAGATGTCGATTTCCTCTCCACCTGACTTTGTGGTAGTAACCTTCCTCTTGGTTGTGAGTACTGCATCCTCATCTTCTTTGTTACAAGCCGAGAATGAGAGAACCAAAAGTAGTGTTAATACAAGCGCTACCGCTCTTTTAATGATTGTCATGTTAGCCTCCAAATAAAATTATGAGTAACTAATTGTCCACCACTGTTCAAGTGCAACACCAAATGATTCATCTGTTGCATAGAAGTAAGCAGGCATATATGTGTGAAGTGCGATAAGTCTTCCGTTGCCATCGATTGTTGCTTCAAGCCTTACGTCCTTGCAAGCCATGTATTTAAGCTTGCCAAGAGAAAGTGGAACAGCAAGATCGGATACTGCTGTTGCTGATACTGCCTTGTTAGAGTATCCCTGTGCCTGGTCAACGTCATCCTTAACGTAAATTGTTACCACCTGATTATTACCACTCTTGGTAATTGATGCTGACTTAACGTCATTTGCAGTCAAGTTGCAAACGTATGACTGCTTTTCAACAATAAACTTTGATTTTATATCTGATTGAGATGTGTATGTTACAGCCTTAGTATCATCCTTCTCGGAGAAAGCACCTTTTACAATAGATGCTGAAATACCACTTAAGTTGCCACCGAGTTCGATGTACTTCTCACGTGTTCTAGTTACCTTAACGCCAGAACTTGTCTTAATTGGGTTTGCTGCATTTTTATAAAAATCAACGATTTCAGCAACGCTCATTGTTTTTTCCTGAGCTGGTGCAGGAGCAGTTGTGCCCTGTGAAGTCTGCTGCTTTGTTACTGTACCTGTAGCAGGTTTCTGCTGTTGTTGTGATGAAGACTTAGAAGACTTTGATGTGTCACTAGATTTCTTTTCACCTTTTGGAGCCTTTGTCTTCTCTTCCTCTTCGCCAGGTTCAGTTGTTTCCTCTTCCTCAACTGGCTCAGTGGTCTCTTCCTTTGGCTCTTCTACTGCCTCTGGTTCCTCAGTGTAGTTTGGGTTTTCCCAAACCTGTTCGCCGTCAACATATCCATCCCAGCCCTTACGAGCGAAATCAATATCAACTACACATGCTGAAAGTGTGAAAATCATAACTAGTGAAAGTAGCACTGCTACTATTCTATTTTTCCTATTGGTCATACAATCATCTCCCAAATCACCAATAAAAAAGGTATCGTGCGCACGTATATTATAAGAGAAGTTATTCTTGTTTGCAAGTGTTCTCTGTGATAAGATATTCTTCGTTGGTAGGTGATTTGATGCTACAAAATTTCATAATTGTTGCGAATCAAGTTGCTGTTTTATTCATTCTCATGGCGCTTGGAATCGTTTCAAACAAGTTGCACTGGCTTGATGAAAAGGCAGTAAAAAGCATAACTAATATCGTGCTTTACTTTGTAACGCCATGCGTAATTATAAATTCGTTTTCAAGGGAAGTTGAGCCATCTCTTATTCGTGGCCTGATTATAACAGCTGTTGTTGCATTTTTGACCTTTGGATTCTCAATTGCATTTGCTCATCTGTGTATCAAGGACAAAGATGCTGATACCGAACGAATTTATCGATATGCAGCAATTTTTGGCAACTGCGGATTCATGGCTTTGCCACTTGAGGAAGCAGTGCTAGGCGACATAGGTACGTTCTATGGAGCTGTTTACATAGCTGTATTTAACCTTATCGTTTGGACCTATGGTGTGTGGCTAATGAGTGGAGACAGGAGCAATGTAAAGGTAAAGGCCTTGACAGTCAACCCTGGACTCCTTGGAACAATAGCAGGAATACTGATTTTAGTACTCCAAATTAAGCTTCCAACCATCATAGCTACGCCGATTAGCTATTTATCTAACCTCAACACACCACTACCTATGATTATCATTGGTTACTACCTTGGTAACTTGAGCATCTCAAAACTCATATCTAACAAGAAGCAATACTTAATTGCATTTTATAAACTGTTATTATTCCCACTTGTCACCTTATTTATGATATACATAGCAAAGGTAGACCCACTCATTGCTGTAGTCTGCACCATTGCATCAGCAGCGCCATCAGCTGCAAACACCGCAATGTTTGCAACACTCTATGGCAAGGATGCAGAGCTTGGTGCACAGCTCATGTCTGTATCAACTCTGTTCTCGCTCATAACGCTACCGCTACTTGTAGCATTCGCGCAAACAATAATGTAAAACAAAAACCGAGAGGAAGAAATTCCTCTCGGTTTATTTTATGGTTCGGGATTCGCTGTAGTTGTCTCTGTCGTTGACTCTGCTGTAGTCGTCTCCGTTGTAGTTTCTGTTGTAGTCTCCGACTTTGTCGTCTTTTCAGGTTTTGTCGTCTTTTCAGCCTTCTTAGTTGTAGTCTCAGCTGGAGCCGTTGTTGTTTCCTCTGTCGGAGGCTCTGTGGTGGTCGTCATATTCTCATCCCAATAATAACGAGGAGCCCACTCAGTAGTTGCCTCAGTTGTTTTCTTCTTCATCTGTGGACTCTTAGTAGTAATAATCGCCTCTGTAGGATGATCGGCTGCCCAAGCAGCCTCACGAGCCGTTCTAACGCTCTCCTTAAACAGGAACAAGCCATAAATGGCAACAAGTCCAATAAGGAAATATATAGCCATCAAATGCCACTGGAAGATTATTGGCTTCTCCTCTACCTCAGGTTCAGCTACAACCTCCGCAGGTATTGGCTCAGCCTTTACTGGCTCTTCAATTTTAGGCTCTTCTTTTTTTGCCGGAGCCTTTTTAGTTGTTGACTTCTTTGTTGTAGAAGTTGACTTCTTGGTTGTTGAAGTAGATTTCTTGGTTGTAGTCTTCTTTTCAGCCGGCTTCTTTTCTTCAGTAGTTTTCTTAGAAGTAGACTTTTTAGGCTTTTCTTCAGCTACGGCTTCTTCAGCAACAGGCTCAGCCTTTTTAGTTGTTTTCTTAGAAGTGGTCTCCTTCTTCTCTGTAGTTTTCTTAGTTGTAGACTTTTTCTCAGCCGGTTTCTCGTCCTCTGTAGTCTTCTTAGAAGTAGACTTTTTCTCAGCCGGCTTTTTCTCGGTTTCAGTCTTCTTAGTTGTAGACTTCTTTGGTTTTTCTTCTGCAACTACTTCCTCAACCGACTCTTCCTTTTTAGTTGTCTTCTTAGAGGTTGTTTCCTTTTTTTCTGTAGTAGTCTTCTTACTAGAAGTCTTCTTAGGCTTTTCCTCTGCTACTGTTTCCTCTTTTTTTGTATCGGTTTTTTTAGTAGAAGTTTTCTTCTCAGTTTCAGTTTTCTTGGAGGTGGACTTTTTCTCAGCTGGCTTTTTCTCGGTTTCAGTCTTCTTAGTCGTAGACTTCTTTTCAGCCGGCTTCTTTTCTTCAGTAGTCTTTTTTGTTGTAGACTTCTTTTCAGTTGGCTTCTTTTCAGTTGTCTTTTTCTCAGCTGGCTTCTTTTCTGCAGGCTTCTTTTCCGTTGTCTTTTTCTCAGTTTCAGTCTTCTTAGTTGTAGACTTTTTAGGTTTTTCCTCTGCTACAACTTCTTCAACTGGTTGCTCTTTCTTAGTAGCCATTTGTGTCCCCCTCCTTCCTGTTTATTTAAGGTTTGTTATTTGTGATATTTGGTACCGCTACTTATCTGGAATGAGCGATATATCTGCTCAAGGAGCATTACACGCGCTAGTTGATGAGGAAATGTCATCTCAGACATTGACAGTTTCGCATTCGCGCGATTTTTGACCTCGTTTGAGAGGCCAAATGAACCACCAATAATAAATGTAAGGTTGCTGTTTCCATCAACTTGCAAGCGGTCAAATTCAGCACTCAAAGCTGTCGATGAGCGCTGCTTTCCTTCGATACACATTGCAAAGACATATGCATCTTTTGCGATGTGAGAGAGGATGCCTTTGCCCTCCTTCTCAAGGCCCTGATTTATTTGGGCGTTTGACGGATTTTGAGGCAATGCATACTCATCGAGTTCAATTATATTTAGTTTACAAAAGGGAGTCAACCTTTTTGAGTACTCGCTTTGAGCATCGCGAAGGTAGCTCTCTTTGAGTTTTCCAATACAAATAATGTTTACTGTTAACATATCACACCTCCAAAAGAGTAGGCTCATGTCTTTTGGCGACCTCAAGCGTATAGTCAACGTTTAAGTTCGCGCCCTCTTGGAACAACCTTGAAACGTGAGTTTGGAATGCAAGGTCAGGGAGGTTGTTCTCTGCGCTTAAGTGTCCAAGGAGGATGTGCTTTGTTGTGCCTTCTTTTACAAGGGTTGCAGACATTTCTGCTGAAAGGTCGTTTGATAAATGGCCTTTTGGTCCAAGGATTCTCCTCTTTAAATAATATGGATATGGACCCGCACTAAGCATATTCTCATCATGGTTTGACTCAAGAAGAATTGCTTTTGAACCAATGATTCCATCAAATGTCTCCTCTGTGATATGACCTGTATCCGTTACAACAGATACCTTATCAAGATTTGGCAAAAGGATGCTATAGCATTGAGAGTCAACCGTATCATGCGATGTCCTGTGTGCCTCAATATGGAAGCTGCCAACATCGGCATAGTTCTCCATTATGTACACAGGAAAATCGCCATCAAGGTGCCCCGAATCATCAAGGTATTGAAGAGTTTTTTCATTTGCATACACAGGAATTTTATAGGTCTTGGCAAACACTCGTAGCGCGCCTATATGATCACTATGTTCATGCGTGATAAAAAGACCCTTAACAGCCGTTGGGTCTATGCATACCATCTTTAAGGCCAATACCAGATTTTTACAATTCTTTCCAGCGTCAATCAGGATACCTTCGTGCTCATCACCAATAAATGTAGCATTACCTGAACTGCCGGAATAAAGCGAACACAGTTTGTACATAAAAACTCCTAATAAAAAGATATGGGGTGCAATTTGCACCCCATTTTTAATTCTAATTAGCTAACAGTGCGAACCTCATGAGAAGGCTCATCTTCGAATATTACGCGCTGAATATCTGCGCCAATGGCGGTAAGCTTTTCAACAACGTTTTCATAACCACGATCGATATAGATGATGTTCTCAATTTCAGTTCTGCCCTTTGCAATAAGGCCAGCTATTATCATAGCGGCACCTGCACGAAGGTCATCTGCTTTAACTGGAGAACCATTCAAATGATCAACACCAGTGATAACTGCTACCTTACCGTTTACTTCGATTTCAGCGCCCATACGAACGAGCTGATCCACGTACTTGAAACGGTTATCCCAAACACCCTCTGAAATAATGCTTGTGCCATTTGCGCAGCTAAGTGCTACTGCAAGCTGTGGCTGCATATCTGTTGGGAAGCCTGGATGTGGCATAGTCTTGATGTTGCACTTTGAAAGGTCGCCACTTGAGACAACTCTTATTGAATCGTCATATTCTATTACATCTGCGCCAGCTTCCAAAAGCTTTGCAGAAATTGATTCAAGATGCTTAGGCACAACGTTCTTGATGAGAACATCGCCACCTGTAGCTGCTACTGCAGCCATGTATGTGCCTGCCTCAATCTGGTCAGGAATGATTGAGTAATCACAGCCGTGAAGGAATGTAACGCCACGGATTTTGATTACGTCAGTACCTGCGCCACGGATGTCGGCGCCCATTGAGTTAAGGAAGTTCGCAAGGTCAACTATGTGTGGTTCCTTGGCTGCGTTCTCTATAACTGTAAGGCCACGAGCTTTAACTGCTGCGAGCATAACGTTAACTGTAGCACCAACGGATACAACGTCCATGTAAATTGAGTTGCCCATAAGTTGATCAGCTACTGTGTTAACAATAGCATTCTCTTCCATAGTAACGGTAGCGCCAAGTGCCTCAAAGCCCTTAAGGTGCTGGTCGATTGGGCGAACGCCACCAAAGTTACAACCACCTGGCATAGCAACTCTTGCTGAGTTGCAGCGACCAAGGAGTGCACCGATGAGGTAGTATGATGCACGAAGGTGCTTTGTAAGTTCATATGGTACTGTGAAAGATGTTACTGTGCGAGTATCTATTTCATAAGTGCTCTCATTAATCAACTTAATTGAAGCACCCATATTTTTAAGGATTTTCAGCATAACGGTAACGTCACTGATATTAGGGATATTTTCCAAACGGCAAACTCCCTGTGCGAGTAGTGTGGCTGGAAGAATTGCAACTGCAGAGTTCTTCGCACCGCTTATATTAACTTCACCGTAGAGCTTGTTTCCCCCATTAATAACAAACTTCTCCAAGTGATTAACACCCCAATTAAACAATTATTACAAATCAGTTACAACTATATTAACATATGTATCTATAAATTTAAAGTGATATTCTTTATTTTTTCTAAACTTTGTATATATTGCATATAATTTCGTTCATATCTTGTGGGAGTGGTGCATCTACAATAATCTTACAATTTGTAAATGGTTGTAACAATTCTGCATGACCACAATGCAATGCTTGATGACAAATGTCATTTCTTACCTTGCCATACATGGTGTCTCCGAGGAGCGGAGTACCAAGATGTGAAAAATGAACTCTTATCTGGTGAGTTCTACCAGTTTCGATATTGACCTTGACGAATGAAGCTTTTGTTCCATCTGGTAGTTCACCACTCTTGATTACTTTAAAGTTGGTTTTTGCATAATCTCCACGCTCGTCAACTGTCCTTATCGTCTTGATCGGATCAGGACGATAGATTGGAACCTCTATCGTTCCACCTTCCTCATATATGCCTTCTGGAATTGCAAAATATGTCTTCTCAATATGTCCCTGAAGTTTGTTCGCGGCGAAGGAATTGAGGGCGCAGACAACTATGCCGGAAGTGCCCTTGTCAAGGCGACCGACGGCACGGAAAGTTGCCTTCTGCCCCTTGCTCTTTAAGTACGCCGCGATAAGGTTTGCGAGCGTATCACCCTGATGGTTATGAGAAGGGTGAATAGCGAGCATTGCAGGCTTGTTTACAATAATCATATCCTCATCCTCATAGAGGATTTGAAGGTCACCAAAATCAGTTCCATCATACTCGCAAAGTCCCTCGTCCATATCGTCCTCAGGAATATTAATTAAAAGCTTGTCATTTTCGTGAATTATGTCAACGGTGCGCGTGTGCTCACCATTAAGCATAATTCCATTTTCGACAAGCTTTAAACTCCTAATTAGACGGCTAGAAAGTCCTACCTTTCCTTTGAGGAAATATAGGACTTTGCTACCGTCATATTCACTTGGGATAGTGTATGTGAGTGTTCTCATTTCTTACGTCTTATGAGCTTGATGATAGACATCTTAAGCTTCTTGGCCGTTGGCATAAGTTCCTTGTAAATCCAGTACTTAAACTTGTTTCCAACAAGTATATATTCACCAATAAATTCGTAGTATTTTGCGCCGAATGAAAGCTTGAAATCCCTAATGCCTACGAAGTTTTCACGTGGCTCAAGCTTGCCAAGTGTGCCGTTCTCCATTGTAGGTGGATTTGGGTTTTCACAGAGTACATAACCAAGGTCGTGGAAGTCCATTTCTTCCTCGCAACTTTCACGAATTCTAAAGTAGTTGAGGAAGTGACTTGAACGAGTATTGTTTCGCACTATGTCACGTGTGCCACCGAATACGCAGGAAGCAACTCCGCCATAGCGGATAGTAAGACCACCAGCAACAGCAATCTTGGCATCCTCTGGATAGTCAGCTGTCTCCTCCATACGTGCTTCAAAGCTCTTGGTATTTTTATCAATAGTGTCTATCTCATCTTGGATACCATGAACCTTTTTTTGAGGAGCAGTTGTGAGTGCCTTGAGAAGTTCTATCTTTTTCTCCTGGCGCTCATTTTCAAGTGTCCTATCATATTCTTTGTCATAGTAAACGATTGAGATATCTGTGTACTCATCAAGGTTTTTAACAAGTGTCTCGATATATTCTGGACCACGATTTACAAAACTATTTCTGTCTGATGTGTCGCCCATTACAGACATGAATTCTTCAATAATTTTTGGATCCTTTTTCATGTCCTCATATCTGTATCTCTTGGAGTAAAGGCCACGCGATACGCCTACTCTTACAGAGTAGCGAACACCCTTTTCGCAGCCCTTTAAAATTTTCTCTGCTTCAAGCTCGTTTCCGCCCTCATCCTTGAGCGGAATCATAGTCTGAACTGGGTGCTTGTATGTATATGAATCAAGGTCAGTATTGAGCTTGTATCCAAGACCTGTGAAAACGTTGTGAAGTGCAACGCCTTCTGGCTGTTCCTCGCCATCAATGCGAAGTGGAACGAGCGGGTCAGTAATAACGCAGAAAGCCCCATGCTGCTTCATTTCAGCCTTGATAAACTCGGTGAAGCTTTCTTGCAACGCCTTATTTTTATAGTCGCACAAAGCACCACATGGAATGTACCAAAGTTTGCCAGCAAGAGGCAAATTTCTCTCAAGAACAAGTGCCGTTAAAACACGCTCGTCTTTATTAAATCCAGAGTAGAAATATGGTGTCCATGACGTCTTGACATTTGGCCATATACTACACTGCTGATACGCACCTTTATTCGCAATTACGAACTCGTCAAATGCTGCTAAATCATCCTCAATTTTAAAGGTAAAATCAGCATCTGATTCTTCTCTTTCAAGCCTGAGTTCAAGGCCCTTTACAACACATTCAATTTCACTGTATGGGACCTTTTCACCCTTGACTTTTTGAGCAGTTTCTGGGCCCTTGCCACAGAGGAGGAGTACATCTCCATCCTTTAGCATATCAATGGCTTTTATTACTGCTTCTTCCCTATCTGAAATCTTTAAGAACTTGGAATCTGGGTTCTCAGCGAGCATGAAATCGCCAATTTCATCACAAATTTTCATTGGGTCCTCAAAACCCGGATCATCGCTTGTGATAAATGTGAAATCACAGAGTTTTGCTGCTGTCCTACCAAGCTCCTCACGGCGAAGTTGTGCCCTGTCACCAACGGAGCCAAAGAGAGCAATAATTCTCTTGAATTTGTAATCCTTGATAGTTGTAACGAGGCTCTCTAGTGAGAGGCCGTTGTGGGCATAATCAAGGACGATACAGAATCTGCCGTCGGTTGGGACAACCTGCGCGCGGCCAGGTACTGAAATCTGCATCAATGCGCCCTTTGCCTTCTGCAGTTTGACACCAATTTGGTCAATTACTGCAAGGGCAGCAAGTGCATTGAGAACAGAGAATTTACCAGGAATGCTAATCTCATAGCGACCCTCATTTTTGCCATTTCTTGTGAAATCAAACGCAACGCCAAGGTAGCTATCATCGCTAGTAGGTACGAGATTTGAGGCCATGTAATCGGCCTCGCTAGATGTACCGTAATAGAGTTTTTTATCAGCGGCGTTGCTTATCATATCGACAGTAGCGTCGTCATCGATACAGCCGATGGCTGTGTCGCACATTTCAAAGAATTTTTTCTTGAATGAATAGTATTCCTCATAGTCGGCGTGCTCAGCGCCACCGATATGGTCAGGTGAGATATTTGTAAAGACGCCACAGAAGAATGAGAGGCAGTCAACACGGTGATGTTTAACACCGAGACTTGAGACCTCCATCGCACATACTTCGACGCCATCATCTACCATCTGACGAAGGATTTTCTGTGTCTCGTATGACTCTGGAGTTGTGTTTACTGTAGGCACAGTTTTATCGCCCCAAGTGGCACCAACAGTGCCAATGAGACCAGCCTTAACCCCACAGGAATCAAGCACAGATTTTATAATGTGAGTTGTAGTCGTTTTTCCCTTAGTACCGGTAATTCCGACGAGTTTAAGTTCACCTGATGGATGACCGAAAAAGTTATCTGAAAGGACGGCTAAAGTTGCCCTTGAATCGGCAACTTTAATGATCGTTGCGTCATCTGGCAAATCAACATCATTTTGTATAACAAAAACACGGCATCCCTGTTCATATGCTTTGTCAACAAAAGCATGTCCATCGGCTGCCGCACCCACTAGGCAAACGAACATATTAGTCTCGTTTGCATGTCTTGAGTCGTAAACTATATCGGCAACATCAGTGTCACCAATTTCCCCGCTCAAAACCTCATATTCAATTTTTGCAAGCACTTCTAAAAGTTTCATGAAGTATACCGCTTTCATCTAAAAATACACAAAAATTATAGAATTTTTACGAGTTAGTGTCAAGGTAACTTCCTCTTGCAAATAATTAAGGTAAAATATATAATTAGTTGGTTAATATATATTTTTATATTCTATTTTATATCTAGTGGAGGCAAAACCAATGAAAGACCTTGCCACAAAGTATAATCCAGCCGAGGTAGAGGATAGGATCTACCAAACATGGCTTGATGGAAAATACTTTCATGCAAATTTAGACGAGCGTAAGACACCTTACACAATCGTTATCCCACCACCAAACATCACGGGACAACTTCACATGGGTCACGCTCTTGACAACACATTACAGGACATCCTCATTCGTTACCATCGAATGAAAGGATTTGATACACTCTGGCTTCCTGGCACAGACCATGCATCTATCGCAACAGAAGCCAAGATAGTTGAGGCACTCAAAAAAGAGGGCGTTACAAAGCAGGACCTTGGCCGCGAAAAATTCTTGGAGCGCGCTTGGGACTGGAAGGCACAGTATGGCGGACGCATTGTTGAGCAGCTTAAGAAGCTCGGCTCATCATGCGACTGGGACCGTGAGCGTTTCACTCTTGATGAAGGTTGCTCCAAGGCAGTAAAGGAAGTTTTCGTAAGGCTTTACGACAAGGACCTTATCTACCGTGGCGAGCGCATCATCAACTGGTGCCCACACTGCCTTACATCAATCTCTGATGCCGAAGTAGAATACGAGGAGAAGGACGGCTCATTCTGGCACCTTCGTTACCCTCTCGCTGACGGTTCAGGCGATGTACTTCTTGCTACAACTCGTCCAGAGACAATGTTTGGTGATACAGCTGTAGCTGTTCACCCTGATGACGAGCGCTACAAAGACCTCGTTGGCAAGAAGGTTATCCTTCCTATCATGAACACAGAAATTCCTATCGTTGCTGACGAATATGTTGAAATGGATTTCGGTACTGGCGTAGTTAAAATTACTCCAGCTCACGACCCTAACGACTTTGAAGTTGGCCTCCGTCATAACCTTCCTATTATCAACGTTATGACTGACGATGGCTTTATGAACGACGTACCACCAGAGCAGTATCGTGGTATGGACCGTTACGAGTGCCGCAAGGCTCTTGTTAAGCAGCTTGAGGAAGAGGGCTACCTTGTAAAGGTTGAGCCTATGAAGCACAACGTTGGCACATGCTACCGTTGCGGCACATCTGTTGAGCCACGCGTTTCAAAGCAGTGGTTCGTTCGCATGGAGCCTCTTGCAAAACCTGCAATAGACATAGTTAAGAATGGTAAGGTTAAATTTGTACCTGACCGTTTTGACAAGACATACTATCACTGGATGGAGAACATCAAGGACTGGTGTATCTCACGTCAGCTTTGGTGGGGTCACAGGATCCCTGCTTGGTACTGCGACGACTGTGGTGAAATCACAGTATCACGTGAGGAACCAACAAAGTGTGCTCACTGTGGCAGCGAGCACATCCATCAGGATCCTGACACACTTGACACATGGTTCTCTTCTGCCCTTTGGCCATTCTCAACCCTCGGCTGGCCAGACGAGACACCAGAGCTTAAGCACTACTTCCCAACCAACACTTTGGTTACAGGATATGACATCATCTTCTTCTGGGTTGCTCGTATGATTTTCTCATCTTGCGAGCAGATGAATGCTGAGCCATTTGACACAGTACTCATCCACGGTCTCGTTCGTGACGCGCAGGGACGCAAGATGTCCAAGTCTCTTGGCAATGGTATTGACCCACTTGAGATTATCGACCAGTACGGTGCTGATGCACTCCGCTTCACTCTTGCTACTGGTAACAGCCCAGGAAACGATATGCGTTTCTCAACTGAAAAGGTTGAGGCATCAAGAAACTTTGCTAACAAGATTTGGAATGCTGCCCGCTTCATCTTGATGAACATCGATGACAGCGAACCAGCACCACATATTCCAGAGAATCTTGCTATTGAGGATAAATGGATTATTTCAAAGCTCAACACACTTGCAAAGGATGTTAGTGCAAACATCGACAACTACGAGCTCGGCATCGCAGTACAAAAGCTCTATGACTTTATCTGGGACTGCTTCTGCGACTGGTACATCGAGATTGCCAAGATTAGACTTCAGCAAGGTGGCGAGGAAGCAGCAAACGCAAGAGCAGTACTTATCTATGTACTTTCAAATGCACTCAAGCTCCTCCACCCATTCATGCCATTTATCACAGAAGAAATCTGGCTCACTCTCCCTCACGATGGCGAGAGCATCATGATTTCTGCTTATCCAGAGTATGACGAAGCACTTGACTTTGCTCAGGACGAGACAGAATTCGAGCGTATTATGACAGCTGTTAAGGCTATCCGTAACAGACGTGCAGAGATGAACGTTCCTCCTTCAAAGAAGGCAGAGGTATTCATCGACACACCATTCGAATCAACATTCATGCAAGGCACTATCTATATGCAACGTCTTGCATATGCATCCAGCGTTACTGTATGCGCAGACGTTGAAATCGAAGGCGCCGTTCAGATCATCACAGAGGATGCTAAAATTTTCATCCCTATGAACGAGCTCGTTGACTTTGAGGCTGAAAAGGCTCGTCTTAACAAGGAACTTGCTGACGCCAAGAAGGACCTCGAGTTCTTTAGTCGCAAGCTCAACAACCCAGGCTTTATGGCCAAGGCTCCAGAGGCAGAGGTTGAAAAGACCAAGCTTTCTGCTGCCAAGATTGAAGAAAAAATCAAGATGCTCGAGGAGAGTATTGCAAAGCTCGCATAAGCTCATCAAGGAGTGTGAGATAAATGAAACTTGAAAGAAAAGAGCGTGTTATCATAGTCGGCTGTGGCCGCCTTGGTCGTAGACTCGCTACAATGCTTTCAGATAAAGGTTATCAAGTTATCATCATCGACAATGATGAAAGCGCTTTTTCAAAGCTTCCAGAAACCTTTGGTGGTTTCACCATCAAAGCGGACGGCATTGACGTTGACACATTAAAATACGCCGATATCGATGAGGCTACTATGCTCGTTGCCTGCACAGGCAACGACAACCTCAACAGCCTCATCGCTCAAATCGCTAGCCGTATTTTCGCTGTGCCAAACGTATATGTCCGCTTTGAGGATACTGATAAGGAGCTCCTTATCAAGGGCTTCAACATACATGGTATCTATCCTTTCAAATTAACCATGGGTGTCTTTGAAGACACAATCTTTGGTGAGAACGAGGAGGAAGAAGACCTATGAGAATTGTAGTTGCAGGTGGCCGTACACAGGCCGACTTCCTTATCGGAAATCTTGTTAAGAAAAAGCATAAACTCGTTGTCATCAACGATGACAAAGCGTATTGTGACTATCTTTCATCAACACATAAAATCCCAGTATTCTGCGGCGACCCATCAAAACATTTTGTTTTAGAGGAAGCAGGAATCCAGGATTTTGATGTAATTATAGCGCTCACATATAAGGATGCAGATAACCTTGCAATCTGCCAATACGCAAAGCGCTGCTTTGGCGTAAAGAAAGTTATCTGTATCGTTGCAAACCCTAAAAACGCCGATCTTTTCAAAGAGCTCGGTGTAAACACCGTAATATCTTCTACCCACATGGTTGCAGAATATATTACGCAGGCCACATCAGTAGAAAACCTCATCAAGAGTATGAACCTTGAAAACGACAAGGTTACTATCACTGAAGTACTTGTTGAAGCTAATTACTCCTGTGTTGGTCAAACTCTTATGAATATCGATTTGCCAAGCAACTCCATCATCGGATGTATCATCAGAAAATCATCCGATATGATAGTTCCAAACGGTAATACTGAAATCAAAGCTGGCGACAAGCTCCTTGTAATATCTTCCCCTGAAAATCTCAAGAAGGTAATTGGAGCAATCACCAAGTAACAAAGGAGTTAGCAAAATGAGCAAGATAAATTGGAGACACTATGCCAAAAATCTCGCCATAGTAATCATCACTTATGCACTCACTACCCTGTTAGCCTTTGTTTTGGAATTAAGAGAAATTCACTCTGAAAACCTCTTAATACTCTATCTTCTCGGTATCATAATCATCGTAACTGAAACAAAAAGTTTCCTCACGACTGTGCTCTCATCCCTACTCTTTATTATGACGCACAACTTTATGTTCCTTGAACCAAAATATGACTGGCATACACCAAGTGACCGTGGCTTTAAGAGTTTCGCGCTTTCAGCCGGAATCTTCCTTATAGTTGCGCTTATTGTAAACTTGCTAGTTAGCAGGCTTCAGAGACAGATGGCAATATCCAAACAAAACGTTTCTCTACACAAGAAGCTCTACCAGGCTTCAGAGGGCCTTATCTCCATTCATGGCAAAGACAAGGTTGTCGAGTACGCAGACGATGCTTTAACTGAACTTACTGGTTCTGAGGTAGAGTTCTTCTTCGACATTGACAAAAACGATGAAAACGAAGCTAAGAAATGGTGCTACAAAAACTCTGCTCGCTGTGGCCACGGAGAAGTAGAATTTTCAGACGCAGGCTGCAAATACATCCCTATTCGCAGCAATAAAAAGACTGTTGGTGTTGTAACAATCGACTGCACACAGCATGAACTTTCAGATGAGGCAATCAACTGTGTTACCGCACTTTTGTCTCAGATTACTATCGCTATAGAACGTGCAGACCTCGAAGCAGAAAAGCAAGCCGAAGCAGAAATGCGTGCACGCGAGCATTTAAAAGCTGCTGTTACCAAGAACATATCTCACGATATGTATCCAAGGGCACAGGAAATATACAAAAATGCAAAATCAATCCGTGAAGGTATGAACCTCATGGAAGAGAGTGAGATTGTCGACAAGCTCAAAGTAATTGAAAATGAATCTGATTTCATTGTTCAGACAGTTGACAACTTACTCGACATCAATAAAGACCGTTAAAGGAGAAGTTTCATGGCAGTCCTCAACATAGTTCTTGTTGAACCTGAGATTCCACAAAACACAGGCAATATTGCAAGGACTTGCGCCTGCACAGGCGCTCGCCTCCACATAGTAAGGCCTATGGGCTTTGAGGTGACAGACAAAAACTTAAAACGCTCCGGACTGGACTATTGGCACTTCCTTGAAATCTTCTACTATGAAAACCTAGATGATTTCTTTGAAAAAAACAAAGGTGGAGATTTCTTCTATTTCACCACCAAGGCGCAAAGTCGCCACTCAGATGTAAGTTATCCCGACAATGCGTTTCTACTCTTTGGCAAGGAAACGAAAGGTTTGCCTGAGGAGCTCCTCATTGAGCATCCAGAGCGTTGCGTACGCATCCCAATGATGGATGAGTGCCGCAGCCTCAACCTTTCTAATTCGGTCGCCATCGCAGTGTATGAAACGCTACGTCAATGGGATTATCCAGAACTCCTCTGCAAAGGGGAATTGCACAATTATAAATGGAGGGATTTTACATGAGTAAAACAATGATTATCACTGACACATGTTGCGATTTGCCAGCAAATCTTGTTGATCAGTATGACGTGGAGATTCTTGCCACAACATTCAACATTGATGACCGCATTCTTTACGAAGGCATCGATTTCTCCCAGGAAAACTTCTATGAGATTCTTCCTGCCCCAAAAGACAAAATTAAGAGTGTTTCAATTCCAGCAGCTGTTTACCTTGATCGTTTCAAGAATGCGGCTTCTTGCGGTTTTGAAAACGTTATCGTTATTATGACTGGTGACGATTACTTCCCTATGCACAGAACAGCCAAGGAAGCAATCGAACTCTATAATGCACAAAACCCAACTTCTAACCTTAGAATTGAAGTTTTCAATTCTAAAAAACCATCCATGGCTGCAGGCATGCTCGTAATGGATGCTGCAAAGCTTGCTCAAGATGGTGCAACCATTGATGAGATTATGACTGCTTTAGAAGAAGCAAAAGTATCAATCGTAATCGAAGGTCCAGATGGCAAATCTTTTGACCAGATTTATGACAGCTGCGCAGAATTACTTCGCGCAGACAAGCCTGACTATGCAATCGGCTATGCTTCACGTAAAAAGGAAGCTCGTGCACTCGCTATGCTTCTTGAAGAGGAGCTTGGATATGCTCCTGTAACACTCTACAAGCTTGGCGCTATTTCTGCATATACAGCAAGCAAAGATGCTCTCGCATTTTGCTTCAAAGGATAAATTTAGAACAAAGAGGAAACAAGAATGGTATTCAACAAAAAAACCGTTGATGACATCAACGCAAAAGGCAAGCGTATACTCGTACGCTGCGACTTTAACGTTCCACTTAAGGAAGGCAAGATCACAGACGAGAACAGACTTGTTGCTGCTCTCCCAACCATCAAGAAGCTTCAATCTGATGGTGGCAAAGTAATCCTTTGCTCTCACCTTGGCAAGCCAAAGGGCGAACCAAAGCCAGAGTTGTCACTTGAGCCCGTAGCAGTAAGGCTCTCTGAACTCCTAGAACAGGAAGTTAAGTTCTTAAACTGCGATAAAGTAATCTGTGATTACGTTCGCGGTGAAATAGACAAGATGCAGGATGGCGACATCGTTCTTTTACAGAACACTCGCTATCGTGCTGAGGAAGAAAAAAATGACCCAAGCTTCTCAGAAGAACTTGGTTCCCTTGCAGATATCTTTGTTAATGATGCTTTTGGCACAGCACACCGTGCTCACTGCTCAACAGTAGGCGTTGTAGACTTTGTTGACGAGGCTGTATCTGGTTACCTCATCGAAAAGGAACTCAAGTACCTCGGCAACGCAGTAAACGAGCCAGAGCGTCCATTCGTATGCATCCTCGGCGGTGCCAAGGTTGCAGACAAACTCAATGTAATTGAGAACCTTTTAAACAAAGCTGATGCCCTTATCAACGGTGGTGGTATGGCATTCACATTCCTCAAGGCACAGGGATACAATGTTGGTAACTCACTTCTTGATGAGACCAAGATTGACTACTGCCGTGACATGATTAAAAAGGCTGAGGAAAAGGGCGTTAAGCTCCTCCTCCCTGTTGATACAACAATTATCAAAGACTTCCCAGACCCAATCGATGCACCAGTTGACACTCAAATCGTTGATGTCAAAAACATTCCTGATGGATATGAGGGTGCAGACATAGGACCTATGTCTGCAATCAAGTTCATCGAGACAATAATGGATGCAAAGACTGTTGTTTGGAATGGACCTATGGGTGTATTTGAGAACCCTACCCTTTCAAAAGGCACACTCGCTATAGCTGAAGCTATGGCAGAATCAGGCGCTATCACCGTTATCGGTGGTGGTGATTCTGCTGCAGCTGTAAATCAGCTTGGCCTTGGTGACAAGATGACTCACATCTCAACCGGTGGCGGTGCTTCCCTCGAATTCCTCGAAGGCATTGACCTTCCAGGCATCGCTGCAATGAATGATCGCTAAAAATTTTTAAAGAAGGTAAATAGATAATGAAAAAAGACGTAAGACGCGCAGTTATCGCTGGTAACTGGAAGATGAACAAAACTCCAAATGAGGCCAAGGCTTTGATCGAGGAAATGAAGCCACTTGTTGCGGATGCAGATTGTGACGTAGTACTCTGCGTACCATTCGTTGACATCTATGCTGCAGTAGAGGCAGCCAAGGGCTCAAACATCAAGATTGGTGCAGAGAACGTTCACTTCAAAGAGAGTGGCGCATACACAGGCGAAGTATCGGCTGACATGCTCAAAGAAGCAGGTGTTGAATACGTTGTAATCGGTCATAGCGAGAGAAGAACATATTTCGCAGAGACTGACCAGACAGTAAACCTTAGAACTCTTGCAGCACTCAAGGCTGGCCTCAAGCCAATCATCTGTGTTGGTGAGACACTTGAGCAGAGAGAACTTGGTTACACCGAGACACTCCTCAAGTTCCAGACCAAGATGGCTCTTACAAACGTTCCAACAGAGGCTATGAAGGACATCATCATTGCATACGAGCCAGTATGGGCTATCGGCACTGGCGTTACAGCAACTGATGACCAGGCTGACGAAGGCAACGGCTTTGTACGCGCAGCAATTGAAGAGAAGTACGGCAAGGATATAGCAGAGGCTACAACAGTTCAGTACGGCGGTTCAATGAACGCTGGCAACGCAGAGGGACTCCTCTCCAAGGTTAATGTTGACGGTGGTCTCATCGGTGGCGCTTCTCTCAAGGCTCCTGATTTTGCAACAATAGTAAAGGCAGCAAGTAAGTAATGAAGAAACCAGTAGTACTATGCATAATGGACGGTTTCGGCTGGGTGCCGGGCGAAACCAATGGCAATGCCATTGTTGCAGCAAGCACCCCAAACCTTGACCGTGTAATGAGTGAGTGCCCTCACACAACTATCGGCGCCTCTGGCATGGACGTTGGTCTTCCAGATGGCCAGATGGGCAACTCAGAAGTAGGTCACACCAACATTGGCGCTGGCCGTATTGTGTATCAGGAACTCACCCGTATATCCAAGTCAATTGTTGATGGAGATTTCTTCAATAACGAAGCATTCAAAAAAGCAATAGATAATTGCAAGAAGAATGATTCGTCCCTCCACATCATTGGCCTTTTATCTGATGGTGGCGTTCACAGCCACATCACCCATCTCTATGGTCTTTTAGACCTTGCAAAGCAAAATGGCCTTGATAAAGTATATGTCCATGCAATCCTTGACGGACGTGACGTACCACCTACATCAGGTATCACTTATGTCAGAGAACTCCAGGACTATATGTCAAAAAACGACATTGGCGAAATCGCCACTATAACAGGTCGTTTCTATGCAATGGACAGAGACAACCGCTGGGAGCGTGTCAGCAAGGCATACGGCGCTTTTGTCAAAGGTGAAGGTGTTCACATGCCTGATCCAATAAAGGCGCTTGAGATGTCATATGACACAGTTGACGCTGATGGCAAGCACCTCACTGATGAGTTCGTGCTTCCAACAATCATCGACTGCAATACAGAGCACAACTCAAGCTGTGACGGCAAGTGTGATTCTTGCGCTTCCAAGACTGACGGACGCGTACACGAAAATGACAGCGTCATTTTCTTAAACTTCCGTCCTGACCGCGCACGTGAAATCACCCGTGCCTTTGTTGATCCAGAACTCAATGAGTTCGATCACGAATACTTCCCAGTTACCTACGTTTGCATGACTCAATATGATGCAACAATGCCAAACGTTGACGTTGCATTCAAGCCACAGTCACTTGATGACACACTTGGCGAGTACCTTGCCAAGAACAACATGACTCAGCTTAGAATCGCAGAAACCGAGAAATATGCTCATGTAACATTCTTCTTTAATGGCGGTGTTGAAACTGTCTTCGATGGCGAGGACAGAATCCTTATCCCAAGCCCAAAGGTTACAACATATGACCTAAAGCCAGAGATGAGTGCTATTGAGGTTACCGACAAGCTCGTTGAGGCCATTGAAAGTGATAAATACGATGTAGTTATCATAAACTATGCAAACTGCGATATGGTAGGCCACACAGGCATCTTTGACGCAGCCAAAAAGGCTGTTGAGACAGTTGACACTTGCCTCGGTCGCCTTATTGATGCAGTCAAAGCCAAGGATGGCGCCATCCTCCTCACTGCCGACCACGGCAATGCGGACAAGATGCTCGAGCCTGACGGCTCACCATTCACAGCTCACACAACGAACCCTGTTCCGTTCGCTGTTATCGGCTGCGGTGACGTCACACTTCGCAAAGACGGTCGCCTCTGCGACCTCTCCCCTACCATCCTCAAAGTTCTCGGCCTCCCACAGCCACCTTTGATGACTGGTGAGTCACTAATAATCGACTAAAACAAAACACCAGAGTAGCAACCACTACTCTGGTGTTATTCTTATAGCAATGTGGCGCCCGCGCGCTCAATTAGCCATATTATTACAGCGACCTCACCGACATTACAAGCAATGCAAATTGGCACGCCTATTTTAAATAGATTTTTCTTAGTCTTGTGATGGAACAAATGCATTCCTGCAAAAGCGCCAATGCCACCACCAAGAAAAGCAAGTAGTATTAGTGTTTTCTCTGGTATCCTCCAAGCGCCTCGTTGCGCCTTACTCTTATCAACACCATAGATAATCGCTACCAATGCATTCCACAAAACAAACAGCAAAATATACTTTGTCATATTATGCTCCTTGTTGGTACATTGATGTTAAAGCATCTTGGAGTACCTGTGAAAAATTGATATGATTAATTTCAGCGAATGTATTGAGCCATGCTGGAATAGTTAGATTCTTCCTAACAGATTTACTACCATACTTTTCAGCATATGAATCCATATCCAAAACCAAGATGCTAACAAAACCACCTTTGTCAGGCTTTACAAGTTCTGGTTTTGTTGATTTTGGAATAGGGTTACCACTTTCTAATTCATCGAGTACCCAACCCAATGCTGCATCAGTTGCCATAAGCAAAGCATCTGCAAGGTTATCTCCTTGGCTTATACAACCAGGTAAGTCTGGTACTTCTACTGTAAATGCGCCTTCTTTTTCCTCACAAGGATAGAGACAGGCAGGATAAGTTAATCTCATATTATTACTCCTAATGTGGTATAATATTAATGCGTTACACAATATTATACACATAATGCGCATTAATTTCAATGGAGGTGAAGATGTGCAGTACTTTTTAGAAAATATCCCAATAGAAGTAGAAAAAAAGAAAATCAAGAATATGCATATCTATGTCAAACCTCCTCATGGTGATGTGCTGATAACAGCGCCTAAATACATCACTGATAAGCAAATTAAGGAGTTTATTCGTGAACGTGCGGACTGGATAATTGAGAACGTTGAGCGAATGCAAGAGGTCCCTGTAACGACATATGATGATGGAGATGTTATATCCGTATGGGGTGATAAGTATACATTAGAGGTGCTAGAGGGCACACGCTATTCGCTCGTCTTAAATGATGGCACAGCAACTCTAACTGTTAGAGAAGGCTGTACGCAGGAACAGAAGGAAGCCTTTGTGCTTGAGTGGTACAGGGATGAACTCAAGGAGAGAGTTGAGATACTCCTTCCACAGTGGGAGGAATATACAGGACTCCACTGTTCGTCCTGGCAGAGTAAAAATATGAAGTCTCGCTGGGGTACTTGTAACACCAAGACTAAAAAGGTGTGGCTCAATGTAAGGCTTGCAGAGCATCCAGTTGAGTGCCTTGAATATGTAATCCTTCATGAACTTGCTCACACGGTAGTGCCGAATCACGGTCCTGAATTTAAAGCTATACTGACCCAGTATATGCCAGAGTGGAAGCAAGTGAAAAAGAGACTGAATGGAAAAGAATAACACCAGAGTAGTGGTTGCTACTCTGGTGTTTTAATTTAGCTTTCAAACCATTTATAAAGTGCCTTGCTGATGACGGCTGCGAGGATGGTGCAGCAAACTGCTTCGACTATTCCATTGATGCCAACGAAGGCAGCGACAAAGGCGAAGACATTTGTTGTGCCGAGTGAGTGGGCAATGTTTTGAATGTAGTCAGTTTGCCAGAAACATGCGAGCAGCGTGGTCATGAAGAAGGCTGTGTTGAGAAGTGAACCTACAAGGCCAGTTGCAGCAAAGCCGACGATGTCGGTGCGTTTAATGGCCTTATAAAAGAGGCCAGTCAACCAACCCATCAGGGTTCTTGTTGGTACCGTAACAAGGAATGCAAGGAATGGGTTGATTTCAAGAATCATTACACCAAATGCAGACATGCCAAATACGCACTGTAAAAAACTTGTCATACCAAAGGCAAAGCCTAGTAGTGCGCCTGCTGCTGGTTCAACCACCATTGCACCAATGATAACTGGTACTGTGATGAGTGTAATCTCAACAACACCAAACTTGATATATCCGATTGGCGTAAAGCCCATAATGATGATTATGGCGAGTAGTACACCAAGCTCGGTAATCCTAAGTATCTTTCTATCTACTTTTTCTTTTCTCATATTATCTCTCCTTTGCTGCTGCTCCGCCTTTGGGATGCAACGCAAAATTTGATGAGCCTATTATAACACAATATTTTCAAAAATAAAGAGTGGACCGGTCGGTCCACTCTTAAATAATTATTTCTGGATGTATGGTTCTGGATGGTCATACTCACCATATTCACAACCAATATGCTCTGCGTGCATATCATCGATAAGCTTGTAACCAAAGAGTGTCTTCTTGTAAAGCTTGAGGTCGCCATAACCCATGCCACAGTTCCAAAGTCTCTGATGACGGAACTTGCCGTTTGGAGACTCATAGTGGATGTTGAGCATGTCTTCCTTCTTGCAGCGGATGTCTGTGATGAGACGACCCTTGATTGTCTTCTGGTCTACGTGCCATACGATTTCATCATCTGTCTCGTAGCCTTCAAATGCTGTTCTTGAGAATGTCCAAAGCTTAGAGAAGTTGAACTCATAGCAATCGCCCTCATAGCAGAAGCCACCGAGGAGCTTACGTGGGAAGCGGATACCAAATGCCTTTGGAGCGCCACCGCCGATATCAAATACAGAGTTTGTAAGTTTCTTGCCTGTGATGTTAGATGTAAGGTCACAAGATGAAAGCCATACCCAAGGTGTTGTGAAGTCAGAACCCCAGTTCTTATCAGCATAACCATAAGACTTCTCTGGGATTACATCATAGATTTCACCATCAAGTACGATTGTACCAGAATAGAGAGTCTTCATGCCCTCAGCATGCCAGTACATCTCGAAAGCGTTGAGTCTTCTCATGAGCCAGCTTGTGCCGTAACCAACGTTCCAAGCGATCTGCTTGTCGATCTTGATGTCGAATGTCATTGTGCCAGCGTCGCACATATACTCTGGATGAGCAGCTACTTCTTCCTCTGTAAGTGCTACTGTACCACGGAGTGTGTACTCATCAGCATAGCAGTCAGCAGCCTGTACGCTGTAAGGAGCGTTCATATGAATCTTAACGTCCTTCCAAGCGAAGAATCTGTGAAGCTGCTTTTTCTTATCAGCACCCCATGTACCGCAGTTAACCATGAGGTAAGAAGGCTTCTTGTTAAGTGTCTGGTTAGCTGGAAGCTGACCAAGAACTGGCTCGTCCTCAGCAAGTGCTGGGTTACAAACAAAGAACTCAATAAAGAATGGCTTCTCAGCGCCAGTTCTTCTGTTGATAGCTGTGAATGAATGCCACCACCAGTCGTAGCCCTGTGTCTTGAAGCTACCGCGGAGCATGCACTCGTTACAGTTCTGATCCTTTGTAGTAAACTTGCGTTTAATACTCATTTTAATGTCCTCCTAAAATACATAAATAAGTTTACTTACTTATTATATATTATCGGACAACTGATTTCTATTGTTTGAAAAAACAATACTTATTCGATTCTTTTGGCTAATTGCACAAAAAAATAAGACATCCCAAAAAATGGGATGTCCTGTTTCATTTAATTAGCTAAGAAACTGTTTTGGAAGTGTGAAGAGAGCATTTACGCCCTTCTTTACAGGAGCCTTAACATTTTCCTTTACTGCTTCCTTAATTCCCTCTGTTACGCCCTGAATAAGGCCGTCCTTTGCAGAATTGAATGCCTTAAGTGCAAAGTCTTTTAAAAACTGCTTCATTTCATTCACCTCATAGAGTAGTTTGTGAGTACATTTTAACACTAGAAGAAAGCAATTTAAAGTAAAAGATTTTATATTTAGACTCTTTTCAATTTCTGTCCATCATTTTGCCTTATTGGAATAGTGAAAGCAAAGCAAGTGCCTTTTTCATTGGAATAATCAATGCCTATCTTGCCACCATGTGCGGTGATGATGTTTTGCGCGATAGAAAGGCCAAGGCCATAGCCGCCCTTTTCGCGCGCTCTTGAATCATCAACGCGATAGAATCGCTCAAAGATGTGCGATTGCTTTTCAGGCGAGATTGCCTGACCTGTATTGGCAACAGAGAATTTAATCTGTTTGCCAAGGCTCTCGGCTGTGACAAAGATGCTTCCATTATCATCGACATACTTCATAGCATTATCGATGAGTATCATAATCACCTGCTTAATGCGAGCCTCATCAGCATATGTAAAGATGTCCATTGGAATATTTGATGTGAAATTGATTCCCTTCTCAAATGCCACTGATTCAAATGTCAAAACGCATTCCTCAGAAAGTTTTGAGAAGTTGACGTTTTGGAAATTATATGACTGATCGATATTGGCGTCTGACCTTGCAAGGAAGAGCATGTCGTTGACAAGCTCTGTCATACGCGTTGCCTCAGACTTGGTATTCTCGATCCACTTGTTTTCTTCCCAAATTGTTGCATCCTTGTTGGCCTGCATAATATCCATGTTGGCAAGGATAACAGTGAGCGGTGTTTTAAGCTCGTGTGAGGCATCAGCAACAAATCGTTGCTGATCGTTCCACGACTTCTCAACTGGCTCAATAGCCTTCCTTGCCATATAGTCAGAGATTATGAACATTATAGCGAGGATACAAAGAGTCGTAAAAAAGTTAAGCCTTAAAACAAAAGCTAAACTGTTGTTTTCAAAACTCCTATCAGCAAATGCAATCCTATATCCATCCTCTGTTTCCTGCCGGAGGAACCTTACATCGCCTAGTGAAAGAATACCAGTGTCATCTTCTCTATCCATAGCGGCATTTATCATATTTCGGATTTCTTTAGTACTGTAGTCATAGTTTACCGATGTCTCATAAATGGCCATTTCGCCTTTTTTATCAAGCACCGCAATAAGCGACACGCAATAGAGCCTGTCCTGCGAGATGTCATCCTCACCATTTTGCGGTGGTAAAAATGGCGACACCCTGCCACCAGGGAAAAGGGCTTCGCTCATATTACCCGCAAGAGATGCTTCAAGTGCACTTATTGTTTCTCTGCGTTCATACCTATAAACGACGACATCTAAAGCACAAAACACTAGGATGATTACTATTCCTACCAAAATCATATTAGAAAGGATAAACTGTCGTCTTAACTTTTTTAGCAATTTGGCACCTCCATACGATATCCTATCTTGCGCACTGTAGAGATAGCCACCTTAGAATTGATATGTGAAAGCTTCTTTCTAAGGAATGAGATATATACTTCTACGTTATTGTCCTCTGCATCAGACTCAATGCCCCAAACCTTGATAAGCAAGTCCTCTTTTGGAACAATGATGTTTGGATTTGACATCAAAAGTTTTAATATGTCAAATTCTTTCGGACCTAAATTTATAGCGTTTCCATTGCATGATACTGAGTAGTTAGAGAGGCTAAGTGTCAAATCTTCAAACTTGAGTTCATCAAGTACAACCTCACCCTGGCGACGTGAGATTGCGCGGATACGCGCAAGTAACTCGCCAGGTATGAACGGCTTGGTAAGATAGTCGTCCGCTCCACAATCGAGGCCCTTGATTTTATCAGCCGTGTCATCCTTTGCTGTAAGCATGATGACAGGCGTTTGATTCTTCTCTTCTCTCATCTTGCGGACGATGTCAAAGCCATTCATCTTTGGCAGCATGACGTCCATGACTATGACGTCATAGATGTCGCTCATGGCGTAATCAAGGCCATCCTCGCCGTCGTAGACGATGTCTACGCTATAGCGTTGGCCTTTCATAATTTCGCCGAGCGCCTCTGCAAGACGAACTTCATCCTCAACTATTAATACTCTCATATATGCACCTTCTAACTATTTGATGATTTAATTATTAACATGATACTTAAAAAATGCTTAAATACATTATACAGACAGATGTCCTTGCAAACAACATTCAAATGGTCTATAGTTTTTCTTTGGAGGGATTTTAATGAAAAAATCAGTTTATTTACGCGGTGTGCTTGGCACATGCTGGTACAATTTTACCGAATGCTTTGCATACTTAGCTCTTCATCGCAAAACCCCAGACACACTTAAGTATACTCCTCGCGTAAAATACGGCACAGGCAGACAACAGTTTTTGAACCTCTGCACAAGGAAGGATAAGGAAAACGAAAAGAAGCCTCTTTTCGTTTACATCCACGGTGGCGGATGGGTATCAGGCATCACAGATATGCGTGACACATACATCGCAAACTGGGCAGAGAAAGGTTTCTTCACAGCATCTATCGCCTATACATATGCGCCATACAAAGTATTCCCAGGTCAGCTTCACGAAATCTTTAGTGCTCTCGATTACATCTATGATCACGCTGACGAGTGGAACATTGACACAAGCAAAGTAGTCTTTGCTGGCGAGTCCGCTGGTGGCTACTACATTATGTACGCTGCCCTCATCGCAACTGACAAGTCATACCTCGACAAGCTCGGTATCAACTTTAGGCACCGTGACGAGTTCAAAATTGATGCACTCGTTTCACACTGCGGATGCTTCAACCTTCCTGCTCTCATTGATGAGGGCAAGCAACAGTCTAATTTCCCTGATATGAAAATGTTTGTTACATCATTCCTTGGCAAGGATTTTGAGGAATGCAAAGCCTTCCTCAAAACACCAGAAGGTGAACTTGCAAGTCCAAAGGTAATCGATGGCTTCCCACCAGTATTTGTAGTACGTTGTTGTCGCGACTGGTTACGCTATGAGGCCTTTGACCTTATGGAGGACCTCAAAGCTCATGGCATTCCATATGATGAATTCGAAGGCACAGGCATAATCGGAAACCATGCTTGGTCTATCGCAACAATTGTTAAACCGGGCCGTGAATGCTTTGACAAGTCATATGAATTTGTAAAGAAATATATCTAAAACAAAAGGGGCAGCAAATGCTGCCCCTTAAACTTTGCCTATTAAATCCTGTATGTTTCAACTATGCCACCAACAGCCTCTGTTGCCTCAACATCAAGTGTACCGCCAACATTGATTGCAAGGTTGGTTGATGCCTTGTTGTTGGCATTTGCATGCCAAATAAAGTAGTCTGGATTATATTCCTCGCGGAATTTTGGAAGTGCATAATTCATAACATCAAGCGCAATGCCACGTCCCCAAAAATCAGGAAGCAAAGCTATCTGAATCTCTGGAGTTTTAGTACTAATTCCAACGAGTCTTACATAACCAATATCAAGACCACTGAAACATATTGAATAGAGTTGATCATCGGTTGACTTCTCAGCCTCTACAAGAGAAGCAAACAAAGCCTTGATTGCAGGCATATAATCCTCTGCCTTTTTGCCATCTGTTAGTTTTACAGCTGGCAATTCAAAAGGCTTATCAGCCTCTGTATCTACACGGTTTTTAAATGATCTGTCAGCACACTTTTTAAGTTCCATTACGTACCTCCGAAAATATACTGCTTCTATTATACACAAAAACCACACATCTGTCCAATTATACGTTTTTGCCCTTTAAAATCTTGGCAGATGTGTTAATGGCATCGCTACCAATCAATGATGTAGCGGAATACTTCTCAAGCGCATTGAGAAGTCTAAAATACTTTGTAAGCTTGATAAGGAACTGCTCACCGCGAATGGTGCTTGCAACCTTATCTCGCATTGCTGCTTCATCCGCCTCATCTAGTAAATATGCCTTGGCAATCCTGCTAAGCATACCATCCCAGATTGGCTCAATGAGCACCTCATTCTTTTCCTTCGTTGGAACTATCGTTGCAACGAACGCGCTACGTCTCGCTGCTTTTACAAATTTCTTTGACGCATCTCGCCTCATCTTGTATGACCAATTCGTCATAACTTCCTCATTGATTTCCTTTGCCTTCGGCATGAGCGCCGTTGTGGCGTCGATAAGCCTATCAACGCCATAATCCGACAAAGTTATACTCTCATCTATTTGGAGCTCGCGAGCAAGCACAGAGACAACGTCACATACATTGAGTTGTCTCTTCTTTTGGTAACGTTTCATTACGTTCCAAAACATCTCTTCGTTTTCTTTGATTGCAATGGTTGAATATGATTTTGTAAATACAACGATAATTGGAATACCCTTCCACATCTTGGAAATCCTATAAAGGTATTCAAGGGACTCCTCAGACACACGCTTTGACTGCGCATCAATACAGAACCAAATGCAATGAACAAGTTTGCTCATATTTCGCCTGTTAAGGCCGTCCTCTGACCACTTGGAAAGTTCATTTAGTATCTTCTGCTGGCGCAGATAGTTATACTCAAGACCAACTGTGTCAACCATACGGAACATCACATTGTCGTTCTCATAAAGTTTCATCTTCTGTGTGACAGCAACGCCGTCACCAACCTTGGCCTTTTCCTCGCCAAGTACTGCGTTGATTAACGTGCTCTTACCCGCTCCAGATATGCCCATTACAAGGACATTAATTTTCTTGTCATCCTCAAGTGGCCTATCCGCAAGCTTCAGGTCCTTGCCCGTCTTTTTATCTACTACAAAGTCGCTTACCTTACTAAAATTATTCGCTACACTATCATAATATTTTTCACTCATATTACTGACCGTCTTACTTTAAATTTGACACTGTGTCATAGATATTCTGGAAGAAGTTTCTGTAAATTTCCTTGTCCTCAGCCCAGCCAAGATATGACATGTGATCCTTAATTTCAAGTGGCATTACATGCCAGATACCTGGCTTGTACTCTGAAACTGTTGTGACATCAACAGAAGGTGCATTGCTTGGTGCAGTACCAGAAATTGTATTGATAACAAGGTCATTAGCGAGCCACTTTGCATTTGGTGCACCGATGCGGTTTACACCAAGAGCAACGCCGAGAGGCCAAAGTACTGGGAATGAGTGAGCACCTGGCCATTGAATAAGGCCATGGAAACGAGGCTCTGTCCTCTGTCCCCTGTATGAGAAGTAATAGATATCATCCTGCATCTTTATCATATCATTGAGTGCCTCTGCACCCTTGTATGTGAGGTCATAGATAATATTGTCCTTGTTAGTTGTGAAATACTTGCGAATCTCAGGTGTCTTGCTCTCAACCTTGAACTTGAAAAGTGAAGGTGGAGTTGTGATACCAAACCTATCGAGATTGAGGTCATAGATACGCTGAAGTGGTGTCGAATCAATGATATTAAAGAGCTGACAAATCTTGATACAGATTTCAGTCATAACCTTTCCAGTTCTCTTCTCACCAGCAGACGCACCATTGTGTGGGGATGCGAGAGTTGTGATTGAGTGAACAAGGTTACGGTTACCGCCCTTGAAAAGTGGTGAGAGTTCATTTGCTGGTGTACCAGCAATCTCCTCCTTAGAACCATTGATAAGGAGTTCTGTCAAGAGACGAGCCGTAACGCCACCGAAGCTGTGACCGATAAAGTTAACCTTAACAATATTGCCATTTTTATCAGTTGTACCCCACTCTGGGAGAAGTGCCTTATATGTTCTACCATATCTTGCATGGCCAAACTTCTCTGAGTGAACCTTACCATAGTCAACTGTACCGCCAACGAGCTGTGCATAGAGCTCACATGCTCTGTCCCATGCACCGTTGTATGGACCAAGAGAAGGTGCTACGCAGTGAACACCCTGCTTGTTAAACATCTTGCGAATATGCACGTTCCAAAGTCCATAGTATGGAAGTACTCTCTCTGTAATCTCCTGCTGGCCATAGCCAAACATGCCATGGCATAGTACTACTGGATATTTATTCTCCATTAATATCTCTCCTTATCCAAAAATAATACCCTATTATTTTACCATAGCCCAAATCCTCTATCAACATATGTATTCTATACAAAAGAAAAGGACTCCACTGACGTGAAGTCCTTTTTGGCGCAGAGGGTGGGATTCGAACCCACGCGGGTTGCCCCAAACGGTTTTCAAGACCGCCTCGTTATGACCACTTCGATACCTCTGCATATTAATTTTTCGCGCTCGATTAATATAACATAATTGGGGTTTGATGTCAACGATTTTTATTGTATAATATTTGCGGATAAATTTAGGAGGCGGTATAAATGAAATATGCAATTTATGGCGCAGGTTCACTTGGCACAATTCTTGGCGCCTACATCACAAAAGCTGGCATTGATATTGAGCTTGTAAACAGGAACAAGGCTCATACAACAGCACTCAAAGAAAACGGTGCACATATCACTGGCACAGTTGATTTCACAGTTCCTGTAAATGCAAAATTCCCTGATGAGATGGAAGGTCCATATGATGTAATCTTCCTCATGACAAAGCAGCTCTTGAACCAAGAAGTTGTTACTTTCTTAAAGCCTATGCTTTCAGAAAAAGGTGTTATCGTAACACTTCAAAACGGCATCCCTGAGCCAGGCGTTGCAGAGATAGTTGGCTCAGACCACACAATCGGTTGTGTAGTTGAATGGGGCGCAACTCTTAAAGAGCCTGGCGTATCAGAACTCACATCTGATCCAGAAGGACTTTCGTTCCATATGGGCAAGATGGACGGTATCACAGATGAGCAGTTCAATCTTGTAAAGGGACTCCTTGAAAAGATGTGCACAGTAGAGTTCGAAGAGAACCTTATCGGTGCGCGTTGGTCCAAACTCCTTATCAACGCAACATTCTCTGGCCTTGGCACAGTAGTTGGCGGAACATTTGGCGACGTTTCTGAGAATAAAGATGCTCAAAAGGTTGCTATCCGTTGTATGAAAGAATGCATTGATGTAGGTCATGCGGCTGGTGCAACATTCCCTCCAGTTCAGGGTAAGGATATCACCAAGCTATTCTACTACAATAATGCAGCAAAGCGCACATTCGGTATCTTACTTCTTCCAATCGCTATGAAGAAGCACAGACTCCTTGTTCCATCAATGCTTCAGGATTTGAGGAATGGCAAGCCTTGCGAAGTTGAAGCAATCAATGGTGTTGTTTGTGAGTGGGGTAAGAAGTGTGGTGTTCCAACACCAATCAATGATCGCATAGTAGAAGTAATCAAAAAGCAACAAGCTGGCGAGCTTCCACTTAGCCCTGAAAACATCCGCCTTTTCGACGATTTAGTTAAGACAGTTAAGTAATTTCAAAGGGGTCCCAATTGGGACCCCTTTTCACCTTGACATTGTGCCTCTTTATAAGTATAATAATGCTTGCGTCAAATTGAATAAAACAACACTTTGGCTTACACGGAGAAGTACCCAAGAGGCCGAAGGGGCTCCCCTGCTAAGGGAGTAGGTGCAGTAATGTACGCGGGTGTTCAAATCACCTCTTCTCCGCCAAAAAGGACTCCACATCAGTGGAGTCCTTTTTCTATTCATTATAAAGAAGGCAGGCGCTGTAGGTGATAGTTTTATCACCGTAAACGTACTCGGCGCCGGCGTCCTTGCAGACTTGTGAGACAAGGAGTCCGTAGCCCTCCATAGAGGAGACGGACTTGCCTGGCATACGGCAAGGTTCAGGATAGGCGCACTTTTTGCAGCGGCGGCAGCCGCCTGCACCAAGGAGTAAGAACTCAGCGCCCTGCGAATATAGGTTATCGAAAAGTTTATAAACAAGTTCGTTGTGCTTATCACCAACATTTTTGTAACCTAAAACATCGATAACCGATTTTAAGTTGCCAGTGGTTTGAAGGAGAATGCCCTTGTTGTAAGACGACATCTTTGCCTGACATTCTTCAACTGTGCCACAGTTTGGTGGGCAAGACCAATTCTTGCCATATGCACGGCATCTATCCTCCGCACACATATCACGAACTGCCTGTTTTCCTTCCAATATTTTAGGATCAAACTCAACCACATGTGAGAATCCTATTTCATTTACAGCTGACAAAAAATCCATTATCCTCAGATCCTTACTGTATTAGTTAATACTACATATCCACCTGGTTTGGCATTTATTTTTAATATGCCACCAGGTTCTTTTATTTCCTTCTCGATTTCATCCTTGTACTTTTCTGCAAGGTAAACTGCAACAGCAGTTGTACCGCTAGCACAGGATGATTCATAGCAAAAGAAAGTTCCATTGTTTGAAAGCACTGCTGGAATGAGAACCGATGTGTCCTCATCATAGTCCATAAGGCCAAGAGCAGCACAACCAAGTTCACTGTTCCACTGCTTGATTGCAGGCTCGATATCGTCCTGACATAATTTATCAAGCATTACAAGGTGTACCATTGAACCAAATTTTACAAGAAACGTTCGATACTCCTTGCCTGCAAAGACGAAAGTCTTTGCCTCATACATGTCTGGCATAGGCATTTGAGCTGTTGCGATGTAATGGTCACCATCCAGGGTGACAGTGACATCGGTAATTGTGCCAGACATTTTGATGCGGACGATATCAGCGTCGCTGTGGCATTGCTTATAAAGCGCCGCTCCGCAAAGCATTGCATTGCCACAGAATTCATCGCCCGCCATATCTATTACGAGGTCGCACTCATCATCGCCTTTTGAAACGAACCCAACCTGTTGTCCAGTCGGTTCGAGTTTCAAAAGCTCGTCTGCGACCTCTATTCTATTTTCCTTTGAGACCTCATCGGTAACAAGAATGGTGATATTACCACTTGGGTCACAGATTCTATAATTCATCATCTGTTATAGTTTGCGAGGAACTGCTTAGTCCTCTCGTTTTCTGTATTTCCAAATACTTCCTCAGGTGCACCCTGCTCAACAATCACACCGCCATCCATAAAGATTACGCGGTCTGATACTGCACGTGCAAACTGCATCTCATGAGTAACAATTACCATTGTCATATGCTCTTCGGCGAGTTCTTTAATAACCTTTAAAACCTCGCCTGTGAGCTCTGGATCAAGCGCTGATGTTGGCTCGTCAAAGAAGAGGATCTGTGGCTTCATAGCAAGTGCGCGAACGATTGATACACGTTGTTGCTGACCACCTGAGAGCTGGCAAGGATAGAACTCTGCCCTATCCTCAAGTCCCATCTTCTTAAGGAGTTCCATGCACTCTGCACGAACTTCTTCCTTGTCTCTGCCAAGAACAGAGACAGGAGCATCCATCATATTCTTTAAAACTGTGTAGTGTGGGAAAAGGTTAAAGTTTTGGAAAACAAGTCCAAAGCATTGTCTGAACTCATTCAAGTCCTTTGCATATACACACTTGCCATTTTGCATAGTTGTTACTGGCTTGTCGTTATATGCAATCACACCAGAATCTATAGTTTCAAGGAATGTTGCACAGCGAAGAAGAGTTGATTTACCAGAACCAGAAGGACCGATAATTGATACAACTTCACCTTCATCAACCGAGAAGCTAATGTCTTTTAGAACTTGGTGTTTGCCAAAGCTCTTTTCAATATTTTGCATTGAAAGAATACTCATATTAGCCCCTCCTTATATATCGTAGTAATCCATCTTCTTCTCAACCTTGCCCATAATAAATGCAACGAGTGCATTGAAGACATAATAGAATACGCCCGCAACTATGAATGGTACAAAGCTGGTCTGAGAATTGGCAATTTGTTTTCCGATGGTAAACATTTCAACATAAGAAATTGTAAATGCCAAAGATGTATCTTTAACGAGTGTTACAATTTCGTTTGTCATTGAAGGTAAAATCCTACGAACTACCTGTGGGAAAATAATCTTCATAAATGTTTGAGTTTTTGAATAGCCCAAAACTTCAGCGGCTTCATATTGGCCTATTGGCATAGAATCAATACCACTTCTGTAAATCTCGGCAAAATAAGCAGCATAGTTAATTGCGAACGCAATTACAACTGGTATGAGCTTATTTCTCGAGATACTAACACCAAAGAGGTAATAAGGGCCATATGCCACAGCAATAAGCTGAAGCATCAAAGGTGTACCACGAAGAACTGAAATACAGAACTTGGTAATACTAGATACAATTACAAGCTTGCTTCTTCTAAGCAAAGCCACCAAAAGACCTAGTGGCAGAGAAAATAAAAGAGTCAAAAAGAAGATAGCGCATGTACCCTCAAAGCCCTCTAGCATTTTCAGAATCATTGTCGATAAAGCCATATAATTCTCCGTTTCAAAACGCGCACAATCCCGGAAGGGTTAGCTCCCGGGAATGTGAATTCAAAATTGTTTAAATGTCAATTAGCTGTTCTTGTCATTAACCCAGCTTGTTGCAACTGGAAGGTCAACGAATACTGCGTCTACTGCGTTGCCTTCAAGCTCTGTGAAGCACTTAAGGAAGCTTTCGCATGTTGTAAGTGTTCCGAATGTTGCTGACAAATCAGCAAGGTCGCCGTCTTCTGCAAGAAGTGTTTCACCAGATGTACCAAGCATAACTGCTACTGTCTTGCCTTCAAGGTCAGCAGCCTTTGTGATACCGCTTGATTCCTTAACAACTACTACCTGAGTGTTGTAGTAATAAGGATCAGCAATAACGTAACCAGCTTCATACATAGAATCAAGAATTGTCATACCTGCCCATACGCAGTCACATTCTTTTGCATCAAGCTGAACAAGCTTCTCATCCCAGTTAACACCGAATACTTCGAAGTCCCAACCAAGGAGTTCACAAGCAGCCTTACAAATCTCTACGTCGAAACCTGTGTATTCGCCCTTGTCATCAAGATAGCTGAATGGAGGATATTCAGGGTCAATACCCATTGTGAATGTTCTCTTCTCAGCCTTTGTGATGTCAACCTTTGCCTCTGGAACTGCAAAATCAGCAGCAAGGAACTTAAGGTTATCCTTAACATCGTCATAGTTTGCTGCGATTTCAGCATACTTACCGCTCTTTACAAGCTCATATACAGCTGTCTGGATGTAATCAGCAGTTTCCTGATCATCAGCTCTGAAAGCTATACCATACTCTTCTGCGCCAAGTTCTTCGTTGATGATTACATACTTTTCGTCTGCCTTTGTTGCAGGTGTCTTTGCGCAAGCAGCAAAAGCAAAAATCATTACGAGTGCAAGTGCTAAAGCAATAAATCTTTTCATAAAAATTCTCCTTAAATTTTATAACGTTTTTAACGTGCTATCATATTAGCACGTTACTACGCTAAAATCAATATGCGTAGACGTATAAAAGATATATAAATAAATGTATAAAACATATAAAAAGTCCCCTCAAACGAGGGGACTAGTTTTAGATTAAAAATGCTTTTGCGAGTGCAAAATATACGAGCAAACTGAGTGAGTCAACAAGTGTTGAAATCACAGGACCCGCGATTACTGCTGGGTCAATCTTGACAAGCTTTGCAAGAAGTGGAAGCATGCAGCCTATCATCTTGGCCATGATTACTGCAAAGAACATAGCTGCGGACACTGTGAGGTAAACCTGCATTCCACCTGGATTGCCCAACACAAGCATTCTGCCAAAGTTTGCAAGGCCCAAAATAAGACCACAGATTACTGCAACTCGAATCTCTTTAAAGAGAACTCGGAACCAATCCTTGAGTTCAATCTCACCAAGTGCCAAGGCACGAATTGCAAGGGTTGAACTCTGGTTTCCTGCGTTACCGCCCGTACCAGTGATAATTGGGATTGCTGCTGTAAGTCCTGTAACAACAGCAAGCATATCCTCAAAGCTCTGGATAATTGAGCCTGTGAGTGTTGCAGAAATCATAAGGACAAGGAGCCAACCAATTCTGTTCTTAACAAGAACAAGAACAGGGGTTTTAAGGTACTCGTCCTCCGATGGCAAAAGGGCAGCCATCTTTTCGAAGTCCTCCTCGGTCTCCTCTTCGATGATATCGAGGATATCATCGATAGTAACGATACCGACGAGTCTGTTTTCACCATCGACAACAGGAACTGCGAGCAAATCGTAATGCTTTACGATTTCTGCGACCTGTTCCTGGTCGTCTGTAGTTTTAACATAGATAAGTTGTTTATCATCATCCATGATGTCACGGAGATAGGCATCCTTATCATTAAACACCAAGTCAGACAATTCGATTGTGCCACGAAGGTGGCGACCATTATCGATGCAGTAGCAGGTGTAAATTGTCTCTTTATCAATACCAGTCTCACGGATTTTGTCTATGGCCTGTTGTACAGTACAACGGTCATGGAGTTCAATCATCTCGTTGGTCATGATGCTACCAGCAGAATCCTCTGGGTAGTTGAGATAGGTATTAATAAGCTTGCGAGTTTCAGGTGAAGCAAGCTTTAAAATACGAGTTACCAAGTTAGCTGGTACTTCCTCTACCATGTCTACGACATCGTCAAGGAACATATCATCGACGAGCTTTTGAAGCTCCTTATCGGTGATACTCGAAATAATGTCCCCTTGATCCTCTGATTCAAGGTATGAAAATACTTCTGCAGACAAATCCTTTGGAAGTATCCTATATATTCGAATCATTGTCTCGTTTGGCAGCTCGCCGAGAAATTCTGCTACGTCGACTTCATTCATCTCTGAAAGTTCTTTGCGAAGCGCAGTAAAATCGCCTTTTTCAACGAGAGCCTTCAATGATTCAAAGTTCATTTCTTCCATAAAAAAACCTCCTTACTCGCACATGAGTAAGGAGGAAATTTTCAAGACAATACCCTATAGGGCGCACTTTTCCCAAGTGGCCCACTCATGTACGTTATTAAGAACTGTGTTGATGCAACTTCGTGGTGTCGCGTCTGCGTCCATTTAAGTGAACCTCCTTGTAAAAATTCATTTGCCCTTTGGGCTTTTTCAGTTTAAACCCTATATATTATATATGTCAACCCTTAAATTGATAGAAGCCAATCTTCTTCATTGCCTTATCAAGTGTGCGCTGAGAAATCTTGGTTGCGATATCAGCACCATTTCTCATGCAATCCTCAAGGTATGCGCGCTCATTGATAAGCTGGTTGAACTTCTCCTGTACAGGACGAAGTTCCTCAATTGCAGCCTCTGCAACGGCAACTTTAAAGTCGCCGTAACCCTTGCCTGCAAATTCAGCCTCTATCGCATCGTATGACTTGCCTGTGCAAGCACTATAGATGCTCATGAGGTTGTTGACGCCGTCCTTGCCCTCGGCATATCTAATACATGCCTCAGAATCAGTTACGGCTGACTTAAACTTCTTCATAATAACGTCTGGTGTATCAAGCATTGAGATATATCCCTTTGGATTAGCATCAGACTTTGACATCTTCTTGGTTGGGTCCTGAAGTGACATAACACGAGCGCCCTCTTTAACAAAGAGTGGCTCTGGACATGTGAATGTCTGGCCATAGATGCCATTGAATCTGTCAGCGATATCACGTGCAATTTCAAGGTGCTGCTTTTGGTCAGCGCCTACTGGCACGAGGTCAGCCTGATAGAGCAAAATATCAGCAGCCATAAGCGCTGGATATGTGAAGAGGCCAACGTTTACGTTATCAGCATGAGTCTTGGACTTGTCCTTGAACTGAGTCATACGGCTCATCTCGCCGAACTGTGTATAGCAATCAAGAATCCAACCGAGCTGTGCGTGTGTTGGTACCTGGCTCTGTACGAAAATAATGCTCTTTTCAGGATCAAGACCGATAGCAAAAAGGAGAGCATACATGTTTCTAATCTGCTCACGGAATTTTGCTGGATCCTGACGAACTGTGATTGCATGGAGGTCAGCTACGCCAAATGCGCAGTCATACTCCTCTGCAATTTCATTCCAGTTCTTTAAAGCTCCCAAATAGTTACCAAGGGTTGGTGTGCCACTTGGCTGGATGAGACTTAAAACCTTTTTCTTCTTTACTTGTTCTTCCATTATAACAATTCTCCTAATATCTTGATTCCCTTCACCATATCCTCATCGGTTGGTGTTGAGAAGTTGAGTCTAATATACTGAGTGCTTGCACTCTCGTCTGGCAAAAATGCGATTCCTGGTACTACTGCGACCTTATGGTCTGCTGCCTTGCGGCAGAAGTCCATCATGTCGATGCCGTCAGGAAGCTTGCACCAGACGAACATGCCGCCCTCTGGGCGCACATATGAAAGCTTTGAACAATATTCATCAAGTGCGTTACACATAACGTCAAGCTTTGCACGATAGATGCCCTGCATCCTAGTTATATGCTCGTTAATATCATTTTCTTTCATCCAACGATAAACGAGCATCTGGTTGAACATTGCTGTGTGAACATCCTCTGTCTGCTTACCAACAGTCATCTTGGCAACGATTGCGCTTGGACCTAATACATATCCAACACGGATACCAGGAGCAATAAGCTTTGAGAATGTGCCAGCGTAAACTACACGGCCCTCTGTATCAAATGATTTGATAGTTGGAAGGTCAACTCCAGAGGTCCTTAAATCACCATATGGATTGTCCTCAAGTACTATTACATCGTACTTTGAAGCGAGTTCATACACTCTCTTTCTTTTCGCAAGAGACATAGTATATCCAGTAGGATTCTGGAAATTTGATATGGTGTAAAGGAATTTTACTTTACCCCCACTAGCAAACAATGATTCAAGAGCATCTACATCGATTCCGTCCTCCTGCATAGGTACGCCGCAAAGCTTTGCGCCATAGGACCTAAAGCAGTTGAGTGAACCGATGAATGATGGGTCCTCACATGCGATTATATCGCCCTCATTACAAAGTACCTTTGTAAGGAGTTCCATAATCTGAGTTGCGCCAGATGTGATAATCAGCGAGTCGTAATCGGCGCCCATGGAATATTTACTGCTAAGATAACCTTTAAGTTCATCAATAAGAGGCTGATATCCTTCTGTAATACCATACTGAAGGGCGCCGATAGGATCCTCACGGAAAATATCAGCTGCAATCTTTGAAATCGACTCAACTGGGAACGCATCTGGCGCAGGGTTGCCCGCTGCAAGAGAAATTGTATCCGGGTCAGAAGTTGACTTCAAAATCTCCCTTATCAAAGAAGGTTTAAGATTAGCTATTTTGTTTGAAAATACATAGTCCATATAAATCGCCTCAACTCTAAAATACAGTTAATTTTAGCACAGACCAATACCTTTGACAATGAATATTTCACATACTATAATGTAATGGTAAAAAATATAGAAAAGAGGTATTAGTTATGCCACTTGTAACAACAAAAGAAATGTTCCAGAAAGCATATGACGGCGGTTACGCAGTAGGTGCTTTCAACGTAAACAACATGGAAATTATCCAGGGCATCACAGATGCAGCAGCAGAGCTCAAGAGCCCTGTAATTCTCCAGGTTTCAAAAGGCGCTCGTTCCTATGCAAATCACACTTACCTCAAAAAGCTTGTAGAAGCTGCAGTAGAAGAACATCCAGAAATCCCAATCGCTCTTCACCTTGACCACGGCGCAGACTTTGAGATTTGTAAGTCATGCATCGATGGTGGATTCACATCAGTTATGATTGATGCTTCATCTCATCCATTTGAGGAAAACATCGAAATCACCAAGAAAGTTGTTGAGTATGCTCACGACCACGGCGTAGTAGTAGAAGCAGAGCTTGGCACACTTGCTGGTATTGAGGATGAAGTACAAGTTGAGGCTGGCGCTGAGAGCTACACTCGTCCAGAGGAAGTAGAAGAATTCGTTTCTCGCACAGGCTGTGACTCACTTGCAATCGCCATCGGCACAAGCCATGGCGCATTCAAGTTCACTGCTGCTCAGTGCACAAGAAACGCTGACGGCATCCTCGTTCCTCCTCCACTTCGTTTCGACGTACTCGAGGAGTGCATCAACAGACTTCCTGGTTTCCCAATCGTACTTCACGGTTCATCATCAGTTCCACAGGAATATGTCAAGATGATCAATGAGTTCGGCGGTTCAATGCCAGACGCTATCGGTATCCCAGAGGAGCAACTTCGTGAAGCTGCAAAACTCGCAGTTTGCAAGATCAACATTGACTCTGATATCCGTCTTGCAATGTCAGCTGAAATCCGCAAGTACCTTGTTGAGAACCCAAGTCACTTCGACCCACGTCAGTACTTAAAGCCTGCTCGTGAAGCTGTTAAAGACATGGTATCTCACAAGATTGTTGATGTACTTGGTTCTGACGGCAAAGCATAAGCAATAAACAACTAACAAAGTAAACAATCAAATAAACAAAACTAAGGGAGAGCTTTTTCAAGCCCTCCCTTTTCTTATGCCCTATTAGTCTTCTTCAAGCTCATCCTTTTTGTGCTTAATTGCAACAAACATCAAAGCTGAAAGACCGCTAAGAAGTGACATTGAGATGATTGGTGAATCATCACGTGTATTAACGATTTCTTCTACCACCTCAGGCTCATAAGCGATTGAGAAGATTGAGAAATCCTGAGTTTCAAACTCAACTGTTGGTGAAATAAGAACTCCATCACCATCTGCTGTCTTAGTAGCAGGCACCCTGTTCTCATGATCACCATAGATGTAGAACTGACGTCCTTCCTTCTCGAACTCACCGATTGGAACTACGAAACTAATTGGGTCTGCAGTTCTAGTGATGTTCATAGAATCAATCAATACATCATACATATCATACCAAGATTTAACAATTGTAATCTCGACATGCTTTGCAAGAAGCAAATTATCAGCTGCGATTCTCTTCTCATTAGAAGTATTCTTTGGAATCTCCTTAATTGTCATTACGACTTCAATTCGACCGCCATCAAGGATTACATCCAAGTCAGCCTTATCAATTGACTTACCAAGAACCTTACTAATATCTGTCTTACTTGTTGCGTTAACGTTATCAAAGTCTACAAGTCCTTCAACCTTAACTTCAACACGAATTTCAACATCAGTGTCAACATCCTTCTCAGCTTGCTCGTAAACATCATAGCCATCAAGTTGAACGTCTGCATCGCAATCATTGTTCTTCTTAATAACTGGCTTTGTCTTTTCCTGAAGCTGTTCAGTATCCTTTGGAGTTACCTTAATCTGATACTCACCATCAGGGATGTTATCAAATACGTATTCTCCATCACTGTTTGTTGTAGTTGTAATAGGCTTACCATCTGGATCCTTTACAGGATTACCATTCTTATCAAGAAGCTCAACTGTAGCTTCTGGAACTGGCTCGCCACTATCATCTGTAACTGTACCAGCGATAGGTCCTATTGTTGTATCCTTGCTGATCTCAAGATCAAGTGTCTTAGTATTGCCACAGTTATCTGTTGCAGTAACAGTTACTGTGTAATCACCATCTGGAAGCTTGTCAGCTGGGATAGTAATTGTACCATCATCAGCCACTGGAACAGTTACTGGTGTTCCACCATCAACTGTGTATGTAACTTCCTTGATTCCAGAACCACCTTCGTTATCAGCTACAGATACTACAACGTCTTGCTTTGGATCATTAATCCATGTTCCAGATACATTGTCCTTATCCTTTACTGTTGGATCTTCTGTATCAACAACAATCTTATCTGACTTCTCATATGTTACGTTACCAGCATTATCTGTTACCTTTGCGTATACATATCCTGAATCGCCATCTTCAAGAGTTATTGTTTCACCAGGTGTCCAATCATCGTCATCAATTGTTGATGGGTCAGTAATTGGAGTCTCTGAGAAGTAATACTCGACAGTATCTACTCCAGATGTATCATCGCTGCTACCAATTGTTACTGTAGGCTCTGTACCATAGTAATCAGTGCCATCCTTGCTCTGATATGGACTAGTTGGATCTGTAACACTAACAGTTGCATCTGGTGCCTTTGTATCCTTCCAGATATCAAGGTCAAGAGTCTTAGTGTTACCACAGTTATCCGTTGCTGTGACTTTTACATCATACTCACCATCTTCAAAATCAGAAGTTGGAATTGTAATTGTACCATCATCAGCCACTGTAGCGGTTACTGGTGTTCCACCATCAACTGTGTATGTAACTTCCTTAATTCCAGAACCGCCTTCGTTATCAGCTACAGATACTACAACGTCTTGCTTTGGATCATTAATCCATGTTCCAGATACATTGTCCTTATCCTCAACTGTTGGAGCAATTGTATCCTTCTTAACAGTAAGATCTTGCTTTGTAGTATTACCACAATTATCCTTTGCAACAACAGTTACTGTAGTAGTACCATTTGGAATCTTGTCTGCAGGAATAGTGATTGTACCATCTTTAGCCACTGTAGCTGGTATTTCTTCACCATTACCAACTTTGTAAGTTACAGTCTTAGTATCAATTCCAGAACCATTTTCGTTATCAACTACAGATACTACAACATCTTGAGTTGTAATCCATGCAGTTGGATCAGTTCTCTCATCGTTTACTGCTGGAGCAGTTGTATCCTTCTTAACAGTAATTGTATAAGCTTTATTCTCATTTGTTGAGTTATCCTTAGCCGATACTGTAATAGTATTTGTTCCTTCTGCAAGATCTGCAACTGAGATTTCGAATGTTCCTGCATCTGTCAATGTAACAGTCTGCGTTGTACCACCATTAATTGAATACTTAACTGTATTGTTGATAATGTCAACTCCAGCAAGATTATCCGTTACAGAAACTGTAACCTTATCGGTATTGTTGTTATACCAATCTTTCAAGTTTTTGACTTCAATTGTTGGTACCTTATTATCAGTAACGAAGCCATATGTCTTAACTATGTCAGATACATTTCCTGCGTTATCTGTAATACGACCATAAACGATGTACTTATCATTTGGATTAGCAGCATACTGTGCATTAATACCATTTACGCTTGTCCACTTATCAGCAGCAAGGTTCTTGATCTCAGTATCACTAAGGATTTCATGAGATACATAGTACTCAACCTTAGCAATTCCGCTCAAGTCCTTAGTGTATGTAGCACTAGCAGGTTCCTCCTGAAGAGTTACATTAACAGTCTCATTAAAGAATCTACCAAACATTGACAACAAGTCATTGATAATATTCTTAATCTTGCTATCCTCAGCAGAAATGTTAGCCTTTGGAGCTACAGTATCCTGCTTAAATGGTTCAGTTTTCTTAGCAACTGAAATAGCACCTGTTTCAGTATTTCTTAAGTAGTAAGTAACACCTTCATCATATTCGCCATCTGGAACTGTTAAGAACTCAGACCATGTATTGGTATTCTCTACAGAATCAGAAGTACTAATTGTATATCCTGCTGGAGGTGTAATTCTTACACCATCACCATCAGAATCCTTAATGAACCAACCATTTGGATCTTCGCCAACAAGTGTTGCCTTTGCATCAGGATTATATGGAGTGATCTTGAAACTAGCTGTACTTGGGTTAATAGTTACGAAGTAGTTTTCGTTAACTGGGCAAACTGATTTATCAGCAAGCTTAATCTCTTTATCACCAGTTCCACTTGTAATTGTGTAAGTATTTGGGTTAACACCTGCTTCACGTACAAACTTACCAATTATAGATACTTCATCATTATTAATTGGTCCCTTGCCGCTTACATAAGTCCAATCCAAATCCTCTGTTTCCAAACTCTGAGGTGTACCATACTGATACTCAACATTAGTTGGAGTGATTACCAATTCGCGTTGCTTTACAGTCAATGTTGCAGGTTTGTTTACATTAGTAGTAAATGTATTTCCTGCCTCCGTTGTAATAACTGCGCGATAATAATCGCCATTATCAGCCGCTACACTCGGATTAGAAACTGTAAGTTTGCTGCCCTTTTCTATAGGCGAAGCACCAGTCGTAACATCTGTCCATGTATTACCATTATCAGCGCTCTTCTGCCACTTAATACTTGTTATAGGTGAAACGCTCTGCGCTGTTACATCAAATGTAGCAGAAGGATCACCATAAGTAACTGTTGTTGAAGCAGGCTCAGATACTACAAGAGCACTAAGCGATTCTCTCTTAACAGAGATAGTCTTTGTTCCAACATTACCAGCCTTATCTGTAGCAGTAATAATAATCTTATACGTACCATTTGGTATATCTGCATTTGGTATTGTAAACGAATTACCACCGCCAAGAGATGTAGTAGGAACGGTGACTGGATCTCTATTTATACCTTCATAGCTATAGGTAATTGATGTTGGAACTACGCCAGAAGTAACATCTGTTATGGACGTAACATCAATCTTAACTTCTGAAGCAGTTGTCCATGCACCATCTGTAAAGCTTGGAACTGCTGTTATAACTGGAGGAACCGTATCAAGTACCATTCCATCAGATGAAATGTAAGATACGTTACCTGCTACGTCAATTAAACGAAGGTAAACAGCTTTGTTTCCGTCAGGTTGTTCAATAGTGAATTTTCCATCATTTGGATAATTAAGCCATGTATTAATTGCATCAAGTTCAGCAATTGTCATTGCTTTATCTTCTATGATGTAATGCTTCATAGCAATTCCGCTACCCTCATCGGCATTTGTAAGAGTAACACCAATAGGATCCTTATAGAACAAATGAAGGAAATCAATTGTCTCTAAAAATATTGTCCATGGTGTAGGTTCAACTTTTACAGAACCTGTAGGCTTAGCTTTATCAACTTTTGCACCAGCTGACACAGCATCACTCTTAACACCAGCCGCACTCTTTACAGTTACATTACTAATAGTATATGTATCAAAGTGACCAACACCTGGATCACATGTTACAACATATTTTCCATCAGTAAGTTGTGAAGGATCTATTGCTGTATTACCTACATAGAAAGTAGATGTGCCAAGGTTTGCAGTTGTGTTTTCAAATGTGATAGTAACAGTCTGATTTGTCCATGGCATTGTAGTAAGATCATAAGGATTACCATCAGCAGTCTTTGCGCTTACCGCAATTACAGGCTTTGCATTATCAATGTTACTATATGTCTTTTCTATAACTTCCGAATCATTACCAGCAACACTTGTAGCCTTAAATTCATAAGTGCCATTCTTGTCAATTGTTACTTGATATCCATTAGTTTCATCAAATGGAACTGTTATCCAAGCATCTGTACCCTTTTCACGATACGATACTGTTCCAACTCCAGAAACACCTATTGTTGGTACAGTAATAGTTGCAGTCTGAGAAGTTACATATCCTGTTGTGCTTGGATCAGTTACAGATACTACTGGAATAACAGAATCTTGCTTAAACAATGGTGCTGTTTTAGCTTCTGTTACTGCGCCGTCTTCAATTCTCTGTAAGTAGTAAGTAACAGCAGTGCCACCATCTTTTCCATGATATCCATCAGTCATTGGAATGCTGTCATAGAATGGTCCATCTTGGCCTACCAATGAGATTTCATATCCTTCTGGTGCTACAAGATTTGCTACTGTCTTATACCAACTACTATTTCCATCAGGATCCTTAGGATCAAGTATAGCAACATCATCAACATCAATAATGTGTCTCTTGTAATGAGCATACAATGTTTGATCAGTTGTTAATTTATAAACATCATCTGGCTCAACCTTCTCACCCGTATCATCGGCAGCTGTATACCAACCATCAAGGATGTAGCCGTAGAGTTCACCAGACTTTGGTGTAGGTGTTGGGAAACCCTCACCATAAGGTGAATCATATACTACATCTCTTGAAGTCTCAGTTACAGTCGCTTTGTCTGTTGGATCAAAAGTAACAGTGTAATGATTTGGATTCCAAAGTGCAAAGAGCTCAACGACTGCGTCATTTGTATTAGCCAAATTAGAAACTGATTGGCTATTATCATATGCCTTGGTTCCATTTGCAGTTGTAGCCCAACCACCAAATGTATAACCAGTCTTGGTGTATGCATTAGCAGTCAAAGCCTTTGTCTCATCATACTTAAAGCTTTCATTTAGCATTTGATCGCCGGAACCACCATTTGCATTAAACTTAACATTGTAAGAAATTGGTGCCCACTGTGCATAAAGTGTTACTGTGCCATTATTAGCATCTGTAAGATTTTTAACAGTAGCGCTATTTGCATAAGATGTGCCTTCACCGTTTGCTTGAGTATTCCAACCAGTGAAAGTATAACCTGTTCTAACAAATGCATTTGCTGTAAGAGCCTGCTCTACATCATATTCAAAATTCTCATCTGACATTGTGCCAGTTGCAGTAGAAGCATTTTTATCAAACTTAACTACATATTCATTTGCCGTCCATATAGCATAAAGTTTAACAGTTGCTCCATCTGTACTTGTCAAATTAGAAACTGACTGACTATTATCATATGCCTTGGCTCCATTTGCAGTTGTAGCCCAACCACCGAATGTATAACCAGTTCTTGTGTATGCATTAGCTGTCAAAGCCTTTGTTTCATTGTATGCAAATGTTTCATTTGCCATTGTGCCAGTACCATTATTCTTATCAAATTCAACTGAATAAGAAATTGGCACCCACTGTGCATCAGCATATACGACGCCATTTGCCTCTGTAGTGAGGTTCTTAACATCGGTATTTGTATCATAGGTTGTAGTGTCTATCTTCCAACCATTGAACTTATAACCAGTCTTTGTCCATGTATTAGCATTAAGTTTCTGTGCAACATCATAAACAAATGATTGATCCGTAACAGCTGTTCCGCCTGTAGCACCGTTTCCTCTGTACTTAAGCGTATATGAATTTGGTGTCCACTGTGCAGTTGCAGTTACTGTTGCGCCATCTACATTAGAAAGGTTCTTAAGTTCAGTATTTATATCATAGGTAGTATCACCTATCTTCCAACCAGCAAATGTGTAACCATCCTTTGTCCATGTATTAGCATTAAGTTTTTGTGCTGCATCATAAACAAATGATTGATCCGCTACATCTGTTCCGCCAGTAGAACCATTATCAACATAATCAACTTTATATGTAATTGGTTCCCATTGTGCATCAGCATATACAACGCCATTTTCCACTGTGGTGAGGTTCTTAACATCAGTATTTGTATCATAAGTTGTAGTGTCTATCTTCCAACCATTGAATTTATAACCTGTCTTTATCCATGTATTGGCTTTAAGTTTCTGTGCAACATCATAAACAAATGATTGATCAGTTACATCTGCGCCACCATTAGAACCATTTCCTCTATACTTAACTGTATAAGGATTTGCTGCCCATGCTGCATAAAGTCTAACTCCATTATCAAGTATTACTTCTAATTCAGCATCATCTTTTGCTGTTATAGTTACATCAGCTTCATCAGCATATAATACTGCTGTGGAGTTTTTATCCTTTACCCAACCAAGGAATTTATGACCTTCCCATGTGTAAGTGTTCTTATTTAAGGCTTCTTTGATAGCATATTGGAATGTCTGTGGGTCCATAACAGTCTGTGCAGGTGCACCATTATAGTTAAACTTAACTGTGATATCAATTGGTGTCCACTTCGCATAGAGAGTCGTATCACCATCAGTTTCATAAACTGTAGTGCTTTCTATCTTTGTAGTTGCAGCGTCACCATTTTCTAAGTACCAACCATTAAATGCATAACCCCTATAATCGCTTGGCACTGGCAATTCACCATATTCTGAGCCATATGCAATTTTATTCGTAGTTTCTGCATCTACACCATTATTATATATATACTTTACGTTATATTCCTTTGGTGCCCACTGTGCTACAGCTGTTAATTCAGCTCCATCTGTTGATGTAAGTTTACTAATGTCTGTATCTGTATCGTATGTTGTATCGCCAATCTTCCAACCAGCAAATTCATATCCAGTCTTTTCCCAAGTATTCACAC
>JAZRVV010000011.1:0-20531 GCA_045599345.1 Acutalibacteraceae bacterium | reverse complement strand
CTACAAGGTACAGACAGGACAGATTGTTGAAATACTTCGTTCCTCTGATCCTAACAAAGGCCCGTCACGTGACTGGCTTAATATTGTCAACACAGCAGGCGCTAGAACTAAAATCCGTGGATGGTTCAAGAAGGAAAAGCGACCTGAGAACATTGAAGAGGGTAAAAACCAGTTCGAGCGAGAGCTTCGCAAGAATAGTATCAGACTTTTTGATGAGGAATATGATTTGCTCGTAATGAACCTTGCAAAGCGCAAGGCAATAGACAATTCAGATGACTTCTTTGCAGCAATTGGATACGGCAGCATCTCGCTCGAGAAACTCAATCCATTTATTAAGGATGAGTATCAAAAGATTCTCAAAGCATCTGAAACACCACGTGATGAGATTAAGGTAACCAAACCAATTCATCGCACAAGTTCAGAGGGCATCATCGTTGAGGGCATTGACAATTGTCTTGTCAAGCTTTCAAGATGTTGCAACCCGCTCCCAGGCGATGAAATTATTGGTTTTGTAACACGTGGTCACGGTGTATCAGTTCACAAGCGTGACTGCACCAACGTTCCAATCAAGATTGCGGATGCACTCGAGCCAGAGCGTTGGATCAACGTCTATTGGGACGAGAATGTCAAAGAGGAATTCAACGCTACTCTTGACATCTATTGCATTAACCGTATTGGCCTTATGGCTGATATATCAACGACACTTGCAAATATGCACGTTGATATTCGCTCAATTGCAACACACGATACCAAGGATGGCTCCAAGCTTACTCTTACTATCGCTGTTAACGGCGTTGAGCATCTTCAAAACGTAATTAAATACTTAAGAAAAATTAATGGTGTTCTAACTATCGAAAGAACTGGTGTATAAATGAAAATTAACAAAATTGTCCTTGGCTCATTACAGACAAACTGCTATATCGTAGTTGATGAGCTCTCAGGACTTGGCGCTGTTATTGACCCAGCGCTCTACACAACAGAACTTATTGAAGCTATTAAGGAATCTGGTATGACCAAGCTTCAATACATACTTTTAACACATGGTCACTCAGACCACATCCTTGGTGTGTATGACCTTAAAAAAGCTTATCCAGAGGCAATTGTTGTAATTGCCGATGAGGATGAAATCTGTCTGTCAAGCACACAGTGTTCACTTGCTGCTGACATAGGTCTTGAACAGACACCTATGCATGCTGACAAGCTCGTAGGAGATGAGGACACATTTAACTTTGGCACTATCACAGTTAAAGTTATTCTCACTCCTGGCCACACACCTGGCAGCGTTTGCTATCTCTTTGATAACATTATGTTCTCAGGCGATACGCTCTTCTGCCGTACCTGTGGCAGAACTGACCTTTTCCGTGGTAACCTTACAGACATGCAAGCCTCTATTATCAAGATAGGTAAACTTCAGGGAGACTTCATTGTCTATCCTGGTCACGGCATCTCGACAACTCTTGATGCTGAACGTAAAACTAACAGATTTATGAGGAAGATAGAATGGTCCTTGTTGTAAGGAATAATCCTTATGCTTATGAACTTGAAAAGTTAACATCTTCATTCTTCCCAGAGGAACATGTAATTGTCGTAATAGATGGCAAACTCAAGGACGGTAGTGAACCTGTCCTTGATGGCGAATCAAAATCAGTAGAAGTTGAGCTTGTTGATAAGACTGATTCTACGGCTTTGGTTGTTGTTTCATATTTGGTTGATGGAGAGGTAACCAAGTCACTTTCAGAAGAATTGCCAATCTTTACTGATGGTGTTGACAATCGCAGTGTCTCGTTGGCGGATTCTTCTAACAGTATTGAACTTCACTGTGCACAGCTCCTTTACAAGGTGCTAAGCGACGTTACAGGCCTTGACCTTGGATGGGGACTACTAACCGGTATTCGTCCGTCCAAGCTCCTTATACGCCTCATGGATGAAAAGGGCGAAGAAGAGGGAATAGAGTACTTTAAAAATTGCTTTTTGGTCTCACCAAAGAAAGCAAAACTTGCGCGAAATGTTGCAAGCGCAGAGGAAAGTGTTATTGCTACATCCAAGCCAGATTCATTTAGCCTCTATATCTCAATTCCTTTCTGTCCAACAAGATGTTCCTATTGTTCATTTGTATCAAGCGCTGTAAACACAACGAGCGCCAAGAAAATAATAGAGCCATATTTTGAAAACCTCTGTCGCGAGATAGAGTACACAGGTGAACTTGCAAGAAAAAGCGGTATCAAGATGCTATCTGCTTATGTTGGCGGCGGAACACCGTCGACGCTCAGTGCAGCTCAGATTGAGAAGCTCTTGAAACTCGTGCATACGAGTTTTGACCTCTCAAGCTGTAGTGAATTCACCTTTGAGGCGGGTCGACCTGACACCATAACAGAGGATAAGCTTGCAGCTATCCGTGATGGTGGCATTGACCGCATCAGTATAAATCCACAGACGATGAACGACGGTGTTTTGAACGCTGTTGGCCGTCGCCACAGCGCTTCGGATGTTATAGATGCCTATAACACCGCCCGCCGCCTTGGATTTTCTAACATCAACATGGATTTAATTGCTGGACTTCCAAATGATACACTTGATGGATTTAAATACAGCCTTAACACCTTGGTTGATATGGATCCTGAAAGTATCACTGTCCATGCATTAGCATTTAAGAGGTCATCTGATTTAAACTATACCGATGGTCTTTTCAGCACAACAAGAGACACAGCTTTGATGATAGACTATGCAAATGATACGCTCTATCAAAATGGCTATATTCCTTATTATATGTACAGGCAAGCCAAGTCTGTTGGCAACCTTGAAAATGTTGGTTGGTGCAAGGACGGCTACCTCTCAAAGTACAACATCTATATGATGGAGGAGTGTCACACTATTTTGGCGTGTGGTGCAGGTGCTGTTACAAAACTTAAGGACCCTTACGGTCCTTCAATTGAACGTATCTTTAACTTTAAATATCCGTTTGAGTACAACGATAGGTTCGATGAACAAATATTAAGAAAGAATAGAGTATTGGATTTTTATGGACGATCTTCTCTACCAAAAGGTGATTAACAAAGAAGTAATCACAAATCCAATTGAATATGTAAGTCGTTGCGAGCGTAAGTATGACGCGTCGCTTCAGCAGATTGTGCACGAAATAATGGCACGACCAGGCAAGAACAAGATTATTATGCTCTCAGGCCCTAGCTCGTCTGGCAAGACAACGGGCGCCAACAAGATAGCACGTATCTTTCAACGCTTTGGCTGTGAAGCAAACGTAATCTCGCTTGATGACTTTTATCGTGACCGTGATGAGATTCCACCTGGAAAAGATGGCAAACAGGATTTTGAAGCTGTTTACGCACTTGATTTGGAACTTATCCAAAACACCCTTCGTGACCTTATTGAAAAGGGTGAGACAAGGCTCCCATTCTTTGATTTCAACACGGGTAAGCGTACTGACAATGTATTTAAGCTTGTTCTTAATGAAGGCGATGTTGTTATCATAGAAGGACTCCATGCTATCAATCCTATCTTTACTGAGGAACTTGATAGCGACTGCATCATCAAGATTTATGCATCAACAGCATCTGATATTCTTGATGAGGACGGCAAGGTCCTCTTTAGCCGTCGTGACGTCAGATTCTTCCGTCGCACAATTCGCGACTATAACTTTAGATCAGCTGCTGTTGAGCTTACATTCTCAATGTGGCCAAAGGTTACAGAAGGTGAGGACAAGTACCTTGTCCCACTGATAGACAGGGCAGATTACCTTGTTGATTCACTTCATCCTTACGAGATGTGTATCTATAAGGAAGTAGCTGAGAAGTTACTTCTTGAACTCCCAGAGGACAGCGAGTATGTAGATGATGCCGCCTTGCTCCTTGAGAAACTCAAGAAAGTAACCAAACTTGATAAAGACATTATTCCAAAGAATTCACTGCTTCGTGAATTCGTAGGTTAGGAGGCATAGTTGTGGGAGACGAAAACAACCGTAAGACCCAATCGCTGCTCTCGGGCGCTATGCTTCTTATGGTAATAACTGTTGTTGTTCACGTCATCAACATCTTCTTTAAAATACCTATTACAAATATAATAGGTGAGGTAGGACGTGGATATTTTACATCGGCGTATGAGCTCTATACGCCAATCTATGCCATTTCTATGGCAGGACTGCCAGTTGCTGTGTCCAAGATGATATCTGAACGTATGGCAACAGGCAGGTACAAGGAAGTACGTCGCGTTCGCGACGCATCAAAGAGGTTATTCCTTATAACAGGTATCGTTGGTACCTTGTTGATGCTTGTACTTGCTTATCCGTTTTCACATAATATTATCGGTTCACCGAATTCCTTCCTTTCAATCCTCTGCATAGGTCCATCAATCTTCTTTTGTTGTATGATGTCGACCTATCGTGGATATTACGAAGGACTTCGCAACATGGCACCAACGGGCTTTTCTCAGCTCTTTGAATGCCTTGGTAAACTGGTATTTGGTATTGGTCTTGCGAAGTATGTTCTCAAAATCGCTAACGACCAATACGCTGCGACTGGCGTCGTATTTGGCGTAAAGTGCGAAACTGCCAAGGACGTTGTCTTGGCTGCCGCACCATACTCATCCGCCGCCGCTATCGCAGGTGTTACAATTGGCACAATTTTGGCACTTATTTATTGTTTCATCATCTATCACAAGAATGGTGATGGAATAACAGAGGAGGAACTCCTTGGTTCACCAGAGCCTGAGGAACTTGGCTCTCTAACCAAGAAACTCTTTACTACAGTAGTACCAATTGCAACAAGCGCACTTGTTTTAAATATTACAAACCTTATTGATACATCAACTATTCAGAGCAGACTCAAACACGCCACAGCAATAGGAGAGGATGTAATTAGAAACATCTATCCAGAGATTACAGAGCTTGGAATCAAATCAGTCGATATCAAGGACTTCCTCTATGGTTGCTACGGCGTCGCTCTTGACTTTAGAAATCTTATTCCAACTGTTATCATGACTTTGGGCGTCAGCGCCATACCGGTGCTCTCAGCAGCATTTACACGTCATGAGACAGATAAAATGCAGGATGCTATCCATACAGTAGTAAAAACTGCATCACTTCTTGCAGTTCCTGCTGGATTTGTTATGGCAGCGCTTGCTGAGCCAATGCTTCGCATCCTATACCCATCGTCGCATTCGATTTCTATCTCTGCACCATTTGTAGCTGTATTTGGCTACGCAGCGCTTTTACTTGCTATATCCACACCAATCAACAATATGCTCCAAGCAGTTGGTAGGGCAGACGTACCTGTAAAATCACTTCTCTTTGGTGCAACTGCCAAGATTATCATCAATTTGATCTTGGTTGGTAACCCAGCAATTAACATCAAAGGTGCTCCTGTTGGTACCATCGTTTGTTACCTTATTATTGTAATTAACAACCTTCTTGTTTTGATAAAAGTATGCGGTGTTCACATCAATTGGCTTGATGCTTTAATTAAACCATTTATTGTAGGAGCCCTTTCAGGCTTTGCAGCACTCGGTACAAATTACTTAATTACCGAAAAAATCTTTGATTTACAAGGAAATTTGACCAGTTTACCGTCACTCGTTTCTTGTGCAATATCACTGATAGTGGCTGTTATTGTTTGGTTAATTTTACTAGCAATTTTCAAAGTTCTTACAAAAAATGATGTTTTGTCTTTGCCAAAAGGCCAAAAAATCGCGAAAGTACTTGAAAAACTGAAAGTTTTGGGTTAATATGTCCTTGTAGTTCGGCCGTTTGGTTACCACAAAATATTGTGGTTTTACGAACGCAAACTTTATGTTTTATATTATGGAGGACATTATTATGAACAAGACAGATCTTATCGCTGCTGTTGCAGCTGACGCTGGTCTCTCAAAGAAGGACGCTGAAAAGGCAGTTAACGCTGTAACAGCATCAATCACAAAGGCTCTTAAGAAGGGCGACAAGGTTCAGCTCGTTGGTTTCGGTACTTTCGAAGTTAGAAAGCGCGCTAAGAAGCAGGGCCACAACCCTAAGACAGGTCTCCCAATGACTATCCCAGCATCAAAGCTTCCTGCTTTCAAGGCTGGTAAGGCTCTTAAGGACGCTGTTAAATAATTTAAGATTATTTAAGAACTTGGGGGAGGTCTTTTGGCCTCTCCCATTTCCTTATGAAAGGTGAATTATGAGACTCGACAAATACTTAAAAGTATCTCGCATTGAAAAACGTCGCACAGTAGCAAACGACCTCTGTGACGCTGGACACGTAAGCGTCAATGGCAAGGTCGCACGTGCATCGTACGACGTAAAAGTAAATGATATTATCGAAGTAACAAAAGGCGAGAAAACTATTAAAGTACAAGTTGTTGCAGTAAATGAATATGCAACAAAAGAAAATGCAAGCGATATGTTCAAAGTTTTATAATGAACATCGCTCGCTCAAATTAATAAAAACTCTTGCAATGTAATTAATTTATATATTATAATCTCCTAAAGATTAGGATTGGGGTGAGTTTATGGCACAGCAAAACAAGGCTTCACAACCTGAGAAAAAGAAGACTAGGTCTTCTAGTTTCATTTTGACTCTTGCCATTATTGCCGTTATAGGCTATTTCGTTATATCCCTAATATCTTTACAAATGGAAAAAGCAGAAAAGCAACAGCAGCTAGCACAGGCTCAAACGACTCTTGAGCAGAAGAAGGAACGCAACGAGGAACTTCAAAATGTGCTAGATGAAGAGGACGATTCTGCATATATAGAGAAAGTAGCAAGGGATGTACTCGGCTACGTATTACCGGGAGAGAGAGTATACTACGATATCTCATCTGGTGATTAGATCTTTTGGAGGAAATTTAGACTATATGGCATTAGAAATCGGCACAATTCTTGAAGGCAAAGTAACTGGTCTTACTAAATTTGGCGCATTTGTGGATTTGGGGGACGGACAGACTGGAATGGTTCACATTTCAGAGGTCGCATCCACATATGTCAATGAAATCACTGATTTCGTAGAACCTGGACAGGAAGTTAAAGTTAAGGTCTTATCTATTGATGAGACAGGTAAAATTAGTCTTTCTATCAAACAGGCAGAGGAAGGTTACGAGGACAAGCCTCGTGATAAGAAACCTCACAAGGATTTCGAAAACAAAAAGCGTGAGCGTCCAGCTCCAAACGTTTGGCAGGGCCAAAAACCAAAGGTTGAGTCAGACAACATGACATTTGAGGAAATGATGAGCAAGTGGAAGACATCTTCCGATGAGAAGATGGCTGATTTAAAGCGTTCTACCGATACCAAGCATTCTGGTTATGGTAAACGTTCTGGCGCTCGCCGTTAAGCATAAATAATGCAGAGTGTCGAAAAAACACTCTGCATATTTTTTTGAGAGGTAGTAAAGTGCGAGAAATTGAGTTTAGTGAAATAGAAGAAGTAGTAGCAAGGCTATCAATAGATGCGAACAAGAATTTACCTTGTTCGCTTTGCGACTGTATTAAAGCTTCTTCTGAAAATGAAAAAGAGGGCCTCCCACGTGAGATAATGGAGGACCTTCTCTCAAATATCGATGCTGCAAAGGAAATAGATGTTCCTATCTGCCAGGATACAGGCATGGCCGTAGTATTCGTTGAACTAGGCCAGGATGTACATATCACTGGCGGACTATTATCAGACGCAATAAACAGTGGTGTCGCAAAAGGATATAAGGAGGGTCTCCTTCGTAAGTCCGTAGTTTCGGACCCACTAAAGAGTAGAATTAACACAGGTGACAATACACCAGCAATTATTCATATTGATATTGTGCCTGGAGACAAGCTTAAAATCGACGTATGTCCTAAGGGATTTGGTTCGGAGAACATGAGTAAACTTTCGATGAAAACGCCAGCGGCCAGCGTCGATGATATTATTGAGTACGTTGTGTCGGTCGTTCGTGACGCTGGCAGTAACCCTTGTCCACCAATGGTAATAGGCGTTGGACTTGGTGGCGACTTTGAGCAATGCGCGCTTCTTGCAAAGCGTGCACTTTGCAGAGATGTCGCTTACCGCCACGCCGATCCATTTTACGCATCGCTCGAGCAAACTATTCTCGAGCGCGTAAATGCACTTGGCATTGGTCCACAGGGTTTTGGTGGTAACACCACCGCGCTGGCTGTTAATATTGAAACAGCACCAACTCACATCGCTGGACTTCCAGTTGCTGTAAATATCGGATGCCATGTTACAAGACATGCACATGAGACTATATAAGAGGACAATTGATGAATATGAATTTTGTTGTTCCATGCCTTATGGGACTTGAATCACTTATAGCGGATGAGCTCAAGGAGCTTGGAGCAGAGGATGTACGCTGCGAAAACGCACGCGTATTCTTCTCAGGCGATGAGCACATCCTTGCACGTGCAAATATCTGTCTGCGCCACGCAGAGCGTGTTCAAATAGTTGTTGGTACTTTCATTGCCAAATCTTTTGAAGAGCTCTTCCAGGGCACCAAGGCGCTTCCTTGGGAGGACTGGATTGGCAAGGATGATGAGTTCCCAATCAAGGGTGGTTATTCAAGGAACTCTGCGCTGTTTTCAATCTCAGATTGCCAATCAATTATCAAGAAAGCAATTGTTGAAAGGCTCAAGGAGAAGTATAAACTTCCTTGGTTTAACGAAACTGGAAACAAGTATGCTATTGAATTTTCAATAATGAAAGATGAGGTCACTTTGACTATCGACACATCCGGCGCCGGTCTCCACAAGCGTGGATACCGCCTTAAGGCAAATGATGCGCCAATTAAGGAGACATTGGCAGCATCCCTTTGCACACTAGCACGACTTCGTCCTTATCATACCCTGTATGATCCAATGTGCGGCTCCGGTACAATTCTTATTGAGGGCGCAATGAAGGCGCTCAATATGGCGCCTGGCATCAGCCGTACCTTCGCCGCAGAGAAGTTCTCTCAAATTGATCCAAAGGTATGGGCAGAGGAGCGTACAAGGGCACAGGACCTGATAAACTTTGATTGTGATTTTCATGCTTTTGGCTCTGACATCGATGCCAATGCAATCGAACTTGCAAAGGAAAATGCAAGGCGTGCAGGCGTTGAAAAGCGCATAGATTTTGAGGTGTTAGACCTCAAGTCCTGGGAGCGCAAGAGCGAAAAGGGAACAGTAATTTGTAACCCACCATATGGTGAGAGATTGCTTGATATCAACGCTGCAAATGACCTCTATAAACTCATGGGACAGAAGTTCCAAAGTGAGCGTGGATGGGCATATTACGCTATCAGCCCATCAGAGGAATTCGAAAAATATTTTGGCAAAAAAGCCGATAAACGTAGAAAATTATACAACGGTATGATAAAATGTCAGGTATACATGTATTTTAAATAATTATTTATATAGAGGAGATGTAAGATATGGCATTAAAGCATTATTTTATTGTCAATCCAACCGCTGGTAAGGGTCTTAAGTCTAACTTTGTTAAGGACACTATTATCCCAGCATGCGAAAAAAAGGGTGTAGAGTACGAAATTTACTACACCAAGGCACCTGGCGATGGTATGGACTTTGTTGACAAGACAGCTGCTAATGGTCAGCCTGCACGTTTCTATGCTTGTGGTGGTGACGGAACACTCTACGAGGTAGTTAACGGTGCTTATGGTCATCCAAATGCTCAGATAGCAGTAGTACCACTTGGTTCTGGTAATGACTGGACACGTCTTTTTGGTGACCTTGACATCTACTATGATATTGAAGGCCAGATTGATGGTACAGCTATTCCTATCGACTGCGTAAAAGCAGGCGATGAGATTGCTATCTCACAGGCTTCTATGGGCTTTGACGCAGACGCTTGCGCAGTACAGGGCCAGATGAAGAAACTTCCTGGCGTTGCTGGTCACCTTTCATACACATTAGGTGGTCTTTACTGCATGTTCACTAAGGTTAAGAACTACTATGACATCGACATCGATGGTCAGAAGGTAGAAGGCCCATTCGTATTTGCAGTAGGTTGTAACTCACGTTGGTATGGTTCTGGCATCAAAGTAGCTCCTTTTGCTATGCCTGATGACCACGAGCTTGACTTCGTTCTTATGCAGAAGAAGATGCCTTGGATTTTGATGTTCTTCGTTATGATGTTCGACTGGCAGAACAATGAGGACACACACGTTCATTACAAGAACTGTGTTTACATCCGTGGTAAGAAGATGACTATCCATGATCAGAAGGAACGTAACCATTACACAAACATCGATGGTGAGTGCCATAAGACAAATGACCTTACAATCGAAGTAATTCCTGATGGTCTTACATTCGTTGTTCCTCAGAAATCAACATTCTTTGAGGACAAGAAGAGCGGCAAGCTCTCTAACAAGATCACAATCGACGAGAAGAAATATAACTTCCGTCGTGGCTTAATCTAAATTATTAAAGAGCGCTGTTTTCAGCGCTCTTTTTAGAAGGACGAGATATATGGCAAGCAAGATTAAATCAGTTTACGTCTGCAGTTCATGCGGCTATGAGAATCCAAAATGGTATGGACGCTGCCCAGGATGTGGCGAGTGGGATACCTTGGAGGAGAGAGTAGTAGCAAACGAACCTGCCTCCATCGCCAAGCTCAAATCTGGCACTGGAGTACGTGGCGTCTCACAAAAAATAAAGGATATAGAGTCAGATGGCGAACACCGCTATATGACTGGACTCTCCGAATTTGACCGTGTTCTTGGCGGCGGTATCGTCAAGGGCTCTTTGGTCTTGCTTTCTGGTGACCCTGGTATTGGTAAATCAACAATACTTCTTCAAGTTTGTCAGTACCTTGGAAAACAGCTCAAGATACTCTATGTATCAGGTGAGGAATCCGCTCACCAAATCAAGCTTCGTGCTGATAGGCTTGGCGTTGACACAGACAACCTCTTTGTAATGGCAGAAACTGATGTTGAGATTATCTGTGAGCATATCAAGTCAGATAAACCTGACCTCGTCATCGTTGACTCAATTCAAACTGTTATGCTCTCTGAACTTTCAAGTTCATGCGGTAGCATAACTCAGGTTCGTGAGTCAACGAACTATATAATGCGTACAGCCAAGGACTTTAATATCCCAGTTATTATTGTTGGCCATGTCAACAAGGATGGAAATATAGCTGGACCAAAAGTCCTTGAGCATGTAGTAGACGCTGTCCTCTATATAGAGGGTGAGCGCAACTACAACTATAGAATCCTTAGAGCCGTTAAAAACCGTTATGGCTCAACCAATGAAATTGGTGTATTTGAAATGCTTGATAATGGTCTCCACCAGGTTGAGAATCCATCTATGATGATGCTCTCTGGTAGACCAAAGAACTCATCTGGCTCATGCGTTGCATGTGCAATGGAGGGTAGTAGGCCAATCCTTGCCGAGGTTCAAGGCCTTGTTACACCAACGACTTTTGGTAACCCACGCCGTATGGCAAACGGCTTTGATTACAACAGGCTATCAATGATACTTGCTGTACTTGAAAAACGCTGCGGCTATTTCTTTGGCAATATGGACGTCTACCTCAACATTGTCGGCGGCCTTAAACTATACGAGCCAGCAGCAGACTTATCAGTTGCTATGGCGCTCGTATCGAGCCTCAAGGACGCCGTCGTACGTGAGGACGTACTTGCCTTCGGCGAGATAGGCCTTGCCGGCGAAGTTCGCTCTGTATCCCATTGCGAACAGCGCGTCAAGGAAGCAGCTCGCCTCGGCTTTACAAAGGTTGTAATTCCAAAGGATAACATAAAGAGTATCTCAAAAGAACTCCAATCCGAGATTGAAATTATTGGAGTAAAATATCTAAGTCAAGCCTTTGAGGAGATTATATGAAAAACTTGCTCTGCGGAGAGGCGCCTGAGTGGCTCAAATTGGCTTTTCTAGATTACGACTTAAACGTAATTGAAAATGGGCGCTGCAGTGCCTTACAAGAGGCCACAGCGCACCATATCGACCTCGTACTTGTCAAAGTAGGAGATAGGTGGTTCAAAGCATCTGATATAGAGGCTAAGTTATCGGACAAATACCCTTGTGATGTCCTACTAAACGTTGCGTCCCTTGGTAATACTCTTATTTGTAATCCGAGCACCTGTGCCAAGGAAATTCTTGATTACGCAAATAAAACGGGCATGAACGTAATCAAAGTAAAACAGGGTTATACCAAGTGCAGTACTTTAATCGTTAATGACCATGCTATCATAACAGAGGATGAGGGCATCTATAAGACTGTTTTAGAATCGAACCAAAGCATTGATGCTCTATTGATTAAAAAGGGCTATGTAAGCCTTCCTGGTTACGACTATGGCTTCATTGGTGGAGCGAGTGTTGTGATAGACAAAAATGTATTCTTTTTTGGCGCTATACAAAATCACCCCGACTATGATAAAATCAAATTGTTCTTAGATAGTCAGGGCAAAGAAATTATTCAATTATCTAATGACAAGCCATTGCTTGACATTGGAGGATGTGTGGAGTATGAGCTCTAAAAACGCTAATCTTAAAGAAAAAACAATAGCATATTCTGAGTACGCTTATTTCTTTAGCGTGCTCTTTCTCGCCATTTCCATTGCTTTTATGAAGGCTGCTGGATTTGGCGTTTCTTTGTCTTCTGCTCCGGCTTACGTTATATATGAAAAGGTTTCTCTTACTCAGCAGATTTCCTATGGTACTGCTGAGTATACGATTCAAGCATTTGTTTTGCTCTTCTTATTTATAGTAACTGGCAAGTTCGGAAGGAAATATGTTTTCTCGTTCCTATCAACGCTTATCTTTGCAGCTACAATTGATGCGATAACTAATATATTGAACTTGTTGCCACTTGAAATAGTATGGGTTAGGGTATTGCTTCTTGCTCTTGCAATAGTAATTGGTCCTCTTGGCTATGCACTTATGGATCACACATATATCAGTCCTATCGTATACATGCTCTACGAACAGGAAATATCCAAGAAGTTCAATATGGATAGAAACCTTTCTTATTGGATTTATAATGTAATCAGTGGTGCAGTAGCTATTGGACTTTCATTCTATTTCTTTGGTTTTGGAGCATTCGTTGGTGTAAATATCGCAACTATACTCTATACACTTTCCAAGATCTTGCTCCGTGAACCATGGGAAAAATTCATTGAAAAGCACTTTAAGTTTAGAACCAAGTACAGACAACTTGAAAGGCATTTTAAATAATTTCTTGTACTTAAATTTGTTGAATGTTAATTATTTATTTTTTAATTATAATATTATATAATATATAAAAATTTTGAACGAATAATGTTTTTTAATTATAAAAAGGAGGACGAAGACATGCCAGAATTCAAGTATGAAATCGTAGAAGAATTTGGTGTATTCTCAGAGAACAACAAGGGTTGGACACGTGAGGTTAACCTCATCTCATGGAACGGTGGCGCACCAAAGTACGACATCCGTGACTGGGCTCCAGATCATGAAAAGATGGGTAAGGGCATCACTCTTACTAAGGACGAGCTCGATGATTTAAAGGATATCCTTAAGGCTATTAAGTAATTAAACTTTCAAATACTCCATACTCCGCGCCTTGGAGTATGGAGTATTTTATTGAATAAGGAGTAATTATGAAAATCGAATTTAACAATATGGAGGATACAATCCTCCACGAATTCAACGGTGGTCGCGGTGACGTTATTGCCAAAATGTATTTTGATGGCACATCAAGAATTATGAGAGCTACTCTTAAAAAAGATTGTTCAATAGGAGAGCACACTCATACCACAAACTTTGAAGTAATCTATGTACTTTCTGGTATTGCCAAGATTACTATGAACGGAGTGGAGGAGCTTATTGAGGCTGGTAATGCACACTTCTGCCCAACAGGCAACACACATATGATTGAACAGTATGGGGAAAGTGACCTGGTTATGGCATGTGTCGTACCTGGCGTAGTATTTGAAGGTTAATTTATATGGAAAAGAAAAGATCTAATTTTGCCATGTGGCTCCTTATTTGGGGACTAGGCCTTGCAGGCCAGCTCTGTTGGAATATGGAGAACCAGTGGTTTAACACATTCGTATATGCCAAAATTGGCAAGGACCCAAGCATCATTACTGGTATGCTTATCTGCAGTGCTCTTGCAACGACATTCTCGACCTTTTTCTTTGGTACTTGGTCTGACAGAATAGGCAAGAGACGTCATTTCATTTCACTTGGTTACATCCTTTGGGGTATTTTTACTATCGGTTTTGGCCTTACTCAGTTTATTAGCAAAGATATGTATACCCTTGTTGGTATCACAGTTGTACTTGCTGATACAGTAATGAGTTTCTTTGGCTCGATGGGTAATGACTCTGGCTTTAATGTCTGGTGTAACGACATTATGACAGACAAGAACAAGGGTGGCATTGGTGCCGCGCTGGCGACTCAGCCAGTTATAGGCACGATGGTTGGCACCGTTGTTGGCGGTATGCTCGTTGGTTCAGATGATAATTACATGCGCCTCTTTATAGTAATGGGCGTGTTCGTAATTATCTTTGGTATAATCTCTTTCTTTGCACTAGGTGAAAACGACGATGTTGAGCCATACAGGGATGGTTCCTTCTGGCATCAATTCCTCAGCGTTTTCAATTTCAAGGAGTTCTTTAAACTCAAGGAGCTTGTGCTTTTACATCTTGGCCTTGCTGTGTTCTTCATAGGCTTTAATGTATATTTTGCATACCTTGGAAACTACCTCATCTACTATCTTGGCTACAGCCCAGATATGATGGGTATCATTGAAGCAGTGCCACTTACACTTGCAATGCTTAGCGCGATTCCTGTAGCAAAGCTTATCAATCAAAACAAGGAACCATACATTGTTTTAGTAGCAGTTGTTGTTAATGCAATTGGTTGCCTTATCACATACTTTGTAAAGGCAGAAAACGTTGATTCAACCAAGATGTTCAATCCACATGTATGGATAGGTATCCTTGTTGTTGGTCTTGGATATATCTCTATACTCCAAGCATCAAAGGTATGGGCCAAGAGACTTTTCCCACCTGACAAAAAGGGACAATTTGAGGGCATTTGGATTCTCTTCTTTGTACTCATCCCATGGATTGGTGGTTCACTCCTTGGAGAGGCAACAGTTAAAACTTCTGGTCACACATTTATCGATGCAGCAAGTGGCCAGATGCAATACATACCAAATGGAAATATCTTCCTCGTAGGCGGACTTTTCTGCTTACTTTCTCTTATTCCATTTGGTCTCACACTCAAACATCACAAGGCAAGACTAGAAAACAAAAAGGAGTAATTACTATGCCATTTATAGATTCTAAAATTACAGTACCAGTTGATGATGCCAAGAAAGAAATAATCAAATCAGAACTTGGCAAGCTCATCACAACACTTGGTAAGCCAGAGGCATATTTAATGGTTGGTATTAATGACAACTATGACCTTTGGTTTGCTGGTAAAAAGCTTGAGAAGGGTGCATATGTTGAAGTAAGCCTTCTTGGTAGCATCAATTCAAGCGCTAGTGACAAACTCTCTGGTCAAATCTGTGACCTCTTTGAGAGAGAACTCGGCATCCCAGGCAATGCCGTATATATAACATACCATCCAGTAAATGACTGGGGATGGAATGGCGGTAATTTCTAATGAAGAGACTACTTGGACTATTTTTATCTTTAATAATATGTCTTGGTTTTACTGCCTGCCAGTACTCTGTCGTAGTAACAGATGAGGAAGGTAACACTTCAACTGTCGCAAGCAACGAGCAGGAGGCACCAGCAAACCTAGAAGGCCCTTATGAGGTCGATAGGGTGGTTGATGGTGACACAATAATCATCGACCTTGATGGTGTAAAGACAAGGGTTAGATTAGCTAACATAGACTGTCCTGAAAGTGTTGCGCCAGAGGAGTCTGGCAAAACAAATACAGAGGAAGGTATGATTGCCTCTGAATTTACTAAGGGACTCTTGCCATCAGGTTCAAAAGTATACCTTGAGTACGATGTTAGCAGAACTGACAAGTATGACAGGATACTGGCTTACGTTTATCTCGATGATGGGGAAACAATGCTAGAGCGTGTACTTCTTGAAAATGGTTTTGCTCGAGTTTATAACGACAAAAACAACAAGAAATACACAGACGAATTTTATAGCATTCAAGATAAAGCGAAAGACTCAAAAATTGGTATTTGGAAGGATCAATAATCAATGGAAAACGAAGAGTATTTGAGAGAAGAACAACTCAGCAGTGAGGAGATTTTTGATGGAGTTGTTTTACACGTTGTAAAGGATAGTATTAAACTATCAAATGGCAACACTTCAACAAGGGAAGTCATCCGTCACATAGGTGCTGTATGCATCATTCCTGTAACAGATGACAACGAAGTAATAGTTGAGCGTCAATACAGATATCCTTTTGATGAAGTAATTACTGAAATACCAGCTGGCAAGCTCGAATCCAAGACAGAGGATAGGCTAGGAGCTGCCAAGAGGGAACTTGAGGAGGAGACAGGATACAAGGCAGATAAATGGACTGTTCTCGGTGACTTTTATCCAGCAGCAGCCTACTCTGATGAGCATATTACAATGTATCTCGCTCAGGGCCTGCACAAGGGTGTTCAACGTCTTGATGATGACGAACTCCTCAATGTCAAGAAAGTGCCTTTATCGGACCTTGTAGACGATGTTATGGCTGGCAAGATCCCAGATTCCAAGACACAGGTTGCAATCCTCAAAGTTGCTAAGCTTTTAGGAATATAATTTTTGGAGGAGATATAAATGAAGCACAACTATCCAACGGTCTTTGTTCACGGCCTTGGCGGTTGGGGTGACACATCCGGACTTGCAAAAGTACTCCCACCATTTGGCCTTATCTTTGACTGTATCAAAACTCTTAACAAGCACGGATATGAAGCTTATGCACCAGACATTTCATCTTTCGCTGGCGCATGGGACCGTTCTTGCGAACTTTGGGCTTACATCATGGGTGGCACAGTTGACTACGGAAAAGTTCACTCAGAAAAGTATGGTCACAACAGATATGGTAAAACATATCCTGGTGTTATTAAGGATTGGGGAAATAAGGGCGACCATGAAAAGATTAATCTCATTGGCCACTCCTTTGGCGGTCCAGTACTTAAAATGTTCTCAAGCATCGTAAATTACGGTGCAAAAGAGGAGGTTGAGGGTACACCAGCTGATGAACTCTCGCCATTCTTTGCACTTTCAAAGCCACAAAAGATTCACAGTGCAACAACACTTTCAGGTGTTAACAACGGAACACACCTCGCTTCAGCTTTTGGCAAGCGTGGTATGACTGTAATCTCATATGTACTTCTTTGCTTTGGTGGCCTTATCGGTGACACATTTGTAATGAAAGTATATGACTTTGGACTTAATATGTGGGGCGTTACAACCAACGATACAAAGACATGTGGATGGTTTAACTTTAGAAACCCACTTAAGTTCATCCCAATGGCAAAAAAGTATAATGCTCACACATTTGATTCAGTTGCATACGAGATGCAAATTGAAACATGTCAGAATGAAATTAATCCAAATCAAAAGGAAGCTCCAGACCAGTATTACTTTGCACGTCGTGCAAATCGTTCATTTAATTTCCACGGCATACAGCTTCCTACACTCAAATGCACAATACCTAACAACTTGACAGAGCTTGTTACAGGTAACATCATTTGGCCACACCTTAAAGCAGATTATTCTTCAAAGGATTGGAGAGACAACGACGGTATGGTTAACGTTATCGGTCAGAGCGCGCCTCTCACATCTAAGTATGCTGACTATGTTGAAGGTATGAAGGTTGAACCAGGAATGTGGTACAACTTCCCAGTAGAGGACAAGGATCACTTCTCTTGGGCTGGATTCTTTGAGAATCCAGTTAAGTACTATAAGTACAACAGAGATATGATTGAATTCTTAAACAACCTTGATTAGATAAAAGAACTGCCAACTCAAAAGAGTTGACAGTTCTTTTTTTATTTCTCGGTTTCTTCCGGTCAAACGTATGCGAACACATAATTACTTGGTTGTTCGCTGCTTAGTGGCCCGTTCAAAGCAAAATGTCAAGGCACGCGTTGCTCTAAAGGCTTTGACATTTAGCTTTTTCCGAGCCATGGGCTAGACATCGGTAGCAAAGTGAAACTTTGCTACGCGCTACATAATATTTTATATAAAATCTAAGTTTTTTGCTAACAATAAGTTGAATCTAAAACAAATGTTTGGTATAATTAAACTACCATGAATGTAACTTTATTGAATTTATGAAATTTTAAGGGTAAAAGGACGAAAATTATGAGTGAATCATTATATTTATTCCCAAATTGGCTTGAAAACGACTTTGTATGTGTTTTGACTAATTCTTTTGGAAAATTAACAAGCAAGTGCATTATTATTACTGAGGAAAGGAAAGAACACATTAAACAAAACCATGAAGATGATTATGATTTTATAAGTGCTAATCTTGAAGAAACTTTACTCAATCCGGATTTAATACTAGAGGATTGTAGTAATGATTACTCATTACTAGTTATAAAACAATTTGATGAATGTGGATTAAACGTAATTGTGAGATTACAAATATCTCCTAATGATGGGAAATATGAAAATTCAGTAATAACAGCATTTCGTGTAGGGGAAGTATCAGTATGTCGATTAATAAAAAAGAATAACACCTTGATTGATTTTAGGTAATATGATATATTTTATTTGGGCCTAGAAGTAGAGAATGTGTTTCTACACGCCTTCTGGGTAAAAAAGAAATGTTGGGATTGACACACCAACCTAGGCCTTTTAAATACTATTAGATAAACTGTCGACTCGAATAAGCCGGCAGTTTTATTTTTTCTCCAAATTTATAAAGAGCAGCCTAACGGATAGTCAAAATGATTAATTGCGACCAGCAAAGTTTTCCTTTGCTGGTGATATCCAGCCCATGACACGAGAAAAGCGGAGCGTCAAAGCCTTTAGAGCATCGCGTGCCTTGACACTTCGCTTTGAACGTGTCACAAAACAGCGGACAGCCATTTTGCCATGTGTCCGCATACGTTTGACCGTCAGAAACCGAGAAAAGAGAAAGAGCTATCGACTCTTTCCAGTCAATAGCTCCTATTAGCTCAAATCATTGTTTATTGGAGTTTCCACTCCAACTATGCAAAAAGGACAAATTTTTTATTTCTTAAGCTGGTTAATCATGCGGAAGTGGTTTCTGTACCAAGGCTGAAGCTTGGATGCTGATGTTGGCATAAGGAAACCGCCAATGATACCAAGGTGATCACATGGAAATACGTCATATACGTACCACATGCCTTTTTTAGGCTCACCCTTGAGGTCATGTAAATCCATATGTGGCTCATTAAATGGAGCTGTCTCAGAAATTGTTGGAACTACGCCATCATTAGCAAGCCAGTGCTCATCGATTGGATAGTCGTCAACATCGTTGACACTGTACTTACCAATTGAGCGTGAGAATGGCTGGAATACAGGACACATTGTAAGGCGTGGTGTGTGCTTTGGTTTTGCTGTAAAGAACTGTTGAGATGTCTTGCAGCATGGCCATGAGAAGTAGTAAACGTTTGGAAGACATTCAATTGTCTCGTTTACTTCCTTTGCACCCTTCATTGTAAGGTCATACCAGACATTGTCATGGCTTTCCTTAACCTTCTTCATCTTGGCAATAGAGATTGGACGGCTCTCGATACGACCCTTGTTGATACCAATCATGTCCCACTGTTCCATGTGGCTCTCATAAAGTCTACCAAAGAAGTTATTACCACCAAGACTTGCCATTAAATATGTAACCATATCAAGCTTGTCCATAGCATTTCGAGCAGAGTAGAGGAGAGTAGTACCCTCATGAACAGAAGCAACAGCTGTGATTGAGAAAATCCAATCCTCTTTGCCGCCTGTGAAAAGGTCTGAAAGTTCACCCTCTGGTGTTGCAGCCTTTTCCTCTTCGCTGCCGCGAGCCATAAGTGTTGCGAAAAGACGAATTGTAGCGCCACCGAATGAGTGTCCAACAAGGTTTACTTTCTTGTCAGGACCAAAGCCTTCGAAGAGAGGTTTGCTATATGTGCGGCCAAAACGGTTGTGACCGTATTTTTTAGAGTGAGCAACGCCGTAGTCTACTGTACCACCAACAAGCTGAGCATAGAGCTCACAAGCGCGATCCCATGCGCTTGAGTACTTACCAACTGATGGGTCATAAACCTCAAATCCTTGATCGGTTAAATATTGAGGAAGGTTACCAGAGAGCATGCCCCAATATGGTACATACTTATTCATTACTTCATCCTTACCATATCCAAGCATACCATGGACAAGAACGTACGGATAATTAGTGTTCATTTTCATATAAATACTCCTTTCATGTACGGTTATTGCTCTTTTAATATACATTATTTGTGTTATAATTGTAAAGAAATAATATGCAGAGGAATCGTTATATGCTCAATAATTTTCGCAATGTAAGTGGCTCAAGCAAGATATGGCGAAGCGCCACTATATACAGCAAAGGCCTAACAGATGAAGAAAAAGCTCAGCTTGACAGCTTGGGGCTTGATAGGGTGTTTGACTTGCGTTGTAA
>JAZRVV010000010.1:0-11701 GCA_045599345.1 Acutalibacteraceae bacterium | reverse complement strand
CTGTGAAGCACTTTGAGGAAGGCTTGAATTTTTTCTGATCCTATTGCGCTCTCATCTATGAGGAAGTCATACTCCTCATTACAGATTGGAATAAAATCCAAATCATATGTGAGCGCTGCCGAATATATACCAAGGCCAGCGTCAGCTGTGCCTGATGCTATTTGAGCCGCAACAGATGTATGTGTGAACTCTTCGCGTTCATAACCATATACATCTGAATCCTTGATATTGTTTTGAGTCATCAAGTAATCGCAAAGGATTCGGGTACCTGAGCCTTTTTGACGATTTACATATGATATGTCATCACGACTTATATCGGCAAAACCTTTGATTCCCTTTGGATTACCTTTTGCAATCATAAGGCCTTGGATACGTTTGACACCCTTTTCAAGCACTACACCGCCATCTTTAAAATGCTTGTTTACATAGACATCGTTATACTTGCCTGTTTTTTCATCAAGGAGGTGAATGGCGCCCATCTGTGCTTCACCACGTTTGATTGCCATAATAGCACCCATTGAACCAACATGTGAGGATGAGACAACAAAGTCTTTATTATCGCGTTTTAACATATCGGTAATCTCATCGATAATTGGATCATGGCTTCCAATAATTGTAAGTGTGTTATCAAGGTCTGCTTTTGGACGAAGGAGTATAACCTCAACCTTGTCGCCTGCGACATAGCCTTCGCAGTCCTTGGCAACATCGATGATACCATCCGCCTTGACAAAGGATGTTACGACACCCGCTCCACGGCTTAAAGGTGTTGCGATGTACTCACCTTTTTCATTTACACCGATACGAACACGTACGAACTCACGATATTTAAGCGGAGAAGTCATCATACGACCGAGTGTCGCTGTGATTTTTTCCTGTCTATGGAGATTGCGTCCTGTCATTATCTCGATGACTGGGCGCATTATTTGGTCAAGCACGATTATGCCAGATACTGGATATCCTGGCACGCCAAGTATTGGTGTGCTGCCAGCATAGCCAAGTATCGCAGGCTTACCAGGCTTGATTGCAATGCCGTGATAGAGGACCTTGCCAACAGTACCAACAGCAAGGGACGAATAGTCATCACGGCCAGCGGAAGAGCCGGCATTGATAATAACAGCATCACATTCCTCTGCTGCTTGTTTCATTGTATTGATAATGTCTTCTTTGATATCCTTGATGATTGGATATGTCCTTGGTATTGCACCCCAAGACCTAAGTATTCCTGAAAAGATTGTTGAGTTAAATTCAATTATGTCACCAGGTGCTGGATTTTCACAAGGTGCCACTATCTCATCACCAGTTGGAATAATACCAACAACTGGAGGCTTGACAACTACAACATCAAGCACACCGCCGGCGAGCATTGCGCCTAGTGCTGCTGGAGTAATTTCAGTAAACGAAGGCAAAATCATATCGCCGGCGCAGACATCTTCGCCAACCTGGCGAATGTGTTGCCATGGCACTGCTGCACTATAGAGGAGCACGTTGTCGCCATCACGAACAACATCCTCTATCATTACAACGGCATCCGTGCCATCCGGCATTGGATCACCAGTATCAACCTGAACAAACTGATCTGGTGTCAGCTTAACAGGTGTGGTTTCTGTTGCACCAAAAGTGGCATTTGCCATTAGTGCTATGCCGTCCATTGCTGCCGCATTGTAATGCGGCGCACAGATATGGGCATACACTGCATTGGCAGTGATACGGCCTGCAGCTTCAAAGACAGGGATAACCTCTGTCTTGACGTTTAGGCCTTCACCCTTAAGTGCAGCGATATACTCGTTTACCGCTATATCTAAATCTTCGTTTGTTAAGTACTCGTATTTCATACTCTGCCCCTAATCAAAACAATTCAACTTCTACTTCCTCATCCTGTGAGAGTCCTTCACAGTCTCTTGGAATTCTAATAAATCCATCTGATGCCGACAAGTTACTAATAAGACCTGACTTGGCATAGACTGGTTCGGCAACTGTTTTGCCATCACGCTCCACAAGTTTGATTCCTATACACTCTTCGCGTCCATGGTTACACGGAACTGAAAGTGAAAGGGAAGCAGTCTTTGTGTCAGCTATATTATCTCCTGTCACTCCAGTCATTGATGAAATGAGTGGACTCACAAAGAGATGGAAAATGTAGTACGCAGCAAGCGGATGGCCAGGGAGGCCAAAGCAAGGCTTGCGTGATATATTTGCAAGGATTGTTGGTTTTCCAGGTTTGATTGCGATGCCATGGAAAAGCACCTCTCCTAGCTTGTCATATACTTTGAAGGTTGCATCCTTAACGCCGACCGAACTACCACCGGATACAATTACCATGTCACAGGTTGCTGCCGCATCGGCAATCGCGCTTTCAAGTAGTGGAAGGTCGTCTATTACAATGCCAACTTTTTTAACATCACAGCCAAGTTCCATCAATGCAGCACTGATAGTATAACTGTTTATGTCACGAACCTGTGCACCCTTTGGCGACTCGGTTACATCAACCAGTTCGTCGCCAGTTGAGATTACAGCAACACTTGGCTTCTTAAATACGCTTACATTGTTCACACCGAGCGCTGCCAGCACGCCAATATGACGTGGCTCAAGCCTGATGCCTCTTGTTAAGAGGACATCGCCCACCTTAACATCATCACCTCTAAAAGCGATGTGTTGTCCAGGTGCCGAAGGCTTGCACATGCCTATCGTACCATCACCATAGTCCTCTGCATATTCAATCATAACCATAGCGTTGGCGCCCTCTGGCAGTTCACCGCCAGTTGGAACATATACGCACTCGCCTTTGCCGATTGCCATCGTCGGGGTCTCTCCCATTAGCACTTGACCTTTAAAATCAAGTATTGCCGGGATGGACTCTGAACAACCAAAGGTGCTCTCTGCGAGTACTGCATAACCATCGACAGTTGAGCGATTAAAATCTGGCACATTCTCATTTGAGATAATGTCCTTTGATAAAACACGACCAACCGACGAAAGTATATCTACTTCCTCGGTTGGCATTTTTATATTTCCAAATTCTTCGAATATTATTTTCTCAGCCTCAGCTGATGTTTTTACTGTTAACATAGCTACGTTCTCACTTTTTCAAAGGTTTGGCTGCCGGTCTAAAGCCCAGCAGTTATTAGGGCGCGACGGCAAAACTCTCCACAGGAGAGTTTTACCTGCTACACTCTCCCGCCTCACCAACAAGTATTTCAATGCCGTGGCGAAGAGGCTTGATGATTACTTCCAAACTCTCGACAACTGCCTTTGGAGAACCAGGCATATTGATAACTAGTGTGTTCTTTCTAATGCCGGCTGCTGCTCTTGAGAGCATAGCCTTATCTGTTATCTGCATTGATGCGGCACGCATTGCCTCTGGGATGCCAGGCACCTCACGTGGGCAAACAGCCTTGGTTGCCTCTGGTGTTACATCCCTTTGAGAAAAGCCCGTGCCGCCAGTTGTGAAGAGCACGTTTGCAATGTCCTCGTCTGCTATTCTCTTTATCTCTTTTCTGATGATGTCAAAGTCATCAGGAATTATTTTATAGTCAACAACCTCATATCCATATGGCTCGATAAAGTCCTTGATTGCAGGACCTGAAAGATCCTCACGCTCACCCTTTGAGCCCTTATCAGACATGGTAAGAATCGCCGCCTTGATTTTCATCTGCTCCATACTTATTCACCTTTCTTTAGTTGCTCCACAAGTTCAACAACATCTTTTTTCAAAGTCTCATATACCACATCATAATCAACGTTATCGTAATCATGCACCAATACATTTCTAAGTCCAACAATAAGTGGCCATTCAACTTCACTATGGTCCTCTTTAAATTTTTCAGATAAATGCTTTGTACTCTCAGATATTTGAATCAATCTAAATTCTAATGCATCAAGTAAAATTTCATTTTCTGCAAGCACATCTCTGTTTACGTTTTCCATATGCTTGATAATATGTTCAATATCCGAAATGATTTTATTCCTATAATATTCATCATCTTTTATATTATCCATATATCTTTATTCCATCCTTAAAGATTTCACCAATTAATTCATTGTTGTTATTTAATTGAGCTAAAGTTAACAAATCAACCTTTTTATGAAGGGCTGTACGAAGTTCCTCAACAAGGCCATAGAATCTCATTCCAGTTACTGAAGTGCTAATAAACAAATCTACGTCGCTCTTCTCGCTTGCCTTGCCTTTTGCATATGAACCAAACAAATAACAATATTCAACATCATACTTTCTGAGTATTTCTTCCACAATTTTTACTATTGATTCAAAAGTTAAAATTCCATGTTCTTCATCTACATATCCATAATCATTCAATATTGATACAATGTAGTTATACTTTAAAGATCCTTCTTTTGAATCCTCTAATTCATATCTGCTATATGTTCTAAGTGGAATACCACAAATCTCAGCCGCTTGTTTTTGTGTTAAGTTTTTAGAAGTACGTAATTCTTTTATTGTCATACCTCTACGCCACCTTTCACAAACAATTATGCCAAAATGGCATATGCTTGTCAACACAAATATGCCATTTTGGCACTTATCTCAAACTGTTTTTATGCCATCTCAATCTCTTTTACACAGTTTCCTTTGATTTCATCCATCAAATAATTGAACGCTTCCAACGCATGTGGACGCGTATCAGCGCCGATAAGTACATACATTATATCCTCGCCAACCTCTATTTGTCCTGAGCCAAGTTCTGCTCGAACGTAATAGATTCCTGGCATCTCTTTTGTACTTAAAACAACTTTTTTAACTTTATCGTCGTCATATGAAAAAATCATTCCTGTTACAGGATTTGATTCTATACCTTCGCGAACTTGAGCTTTTGCTGTTCCACGAACAACGCCATTGTGCATAAGGTACATTCCGCACTTATCTGCGTCTTTTGCAAGTTTTGCTTCCTTTAGCCATTCATTTAAATCAGCCATTTTATCCACCTATCCTAGACATGCCACTTTCTTCTATATCCTCTGCACCTTCATAATCGTTGAAGGTGTGTTCTTTTGGTTTATTCATCACAGCACTTCTAATGGCTATTGCGAGTTCCTCGTCGGTAACACCCGCTCTCATAATGTCACGAAGTGACACACCAATGTCGTACTGAAGGCAGAGTTTTAAGTAACCCTCTGCTGTAAGTCGTACCCTGTTGCATTTATCGCAAAAAGCGCAAGTCATAGCGGAGATAAAACCAATTGAGCCCTTAAAACCTAATGGTTTAAAGTAGACCGCTGGGCCATTACCGTGGCGCTCTGTATCCTCTGGCATTGCTCCAAACTCTGCTTCTAAGTTGCCTTTTATCTCCTGCCAAGGCACACATTTTTCAAAATCGTTTTTGCCTACTGGCATGAACTCGATAAAGCGAACACATACAGGCAAATCACGCGCAAGTTCTGCCATTGCTATGAACTCATCGTCGTTGACGCCCTTCATAGCAACGCAGTTTATCTTGGTGTTAATGCCTGCATTTGCGCAGAGCGTTATCGCTTCCATAACGCGCTCGAATCCCTCGCGCCTTGTAATCCTTTTAAACTTCTCCTCGCTCAATGTGTCGAGGCTGATATTCACGGCATCGATACCTGCTGTAACCAATGCATCAAACTTTTCTGGCAAAAGTATGCCATTGGTTGTGATCGATATATGCTCGATGCCTGGTATGCTCTTGATGTCAGCAACTAGGCTTTCGATGCCCTTGCGAACCAGCGGTTCGCCACCCGTAAGCCTGATGCGAGTTATGCCAAGTGTTGCCGCCACATTGGCAAGGCGCATGATTTCCTCATACGTTAAAACATCCTGATGAGGAATTGACTCAACACCCTCCTCTGGCATGCAATATACACAGCGAAGATTACATCTGTCCGTTACAGATATCCTCAAGTAATCAATATTTCTTCCATACTTGTCCTTCAATTCCTCACCTCCTATATATAAGTAATTATAATAATTTTATCATATATAAATTTTCAAATAAAGGCAAAAAAACAGGGCCTCAATCCACTCAGCTGCATTTTCGGGAAACTCTTTATTTGGGAGATAATAAAAAGTTTGTGGGTGTGGTGGTTACCCTGCTGAGTGGTTGAAGTCCAGTGATGGCAATAAAAAAAGGCTTCCTTGAAAAGAAAGCCTTAAACAAACGACGATACGTTTTCGCAATCTTTTCAAACACGGAAGGCAATTTCGTTTCCAAAATCACCCTGGCTTTAAGTCCATAGCAAAGCCGTAGGACAAAAAGCTCGAAAGCTTTTATTTAATTTGTGAGGTTATTATACAATAAATTAATAAAAAGTGCAATAAAAAACTGCCAGTGAAAACCACTGGCAGTTCGTATTTTACTTGAGTTCTACTACTATCTTGCTAGCATGCTTGATTGATGCGCCCTGATTTGTTTCTGTTATGAAACGAAGTGGACCATCTCCATTTGCTACAAGACCTGTATAACCTTCATCGTTCTCATCGAAAACGAGTGGATATCCCTGAACAGCATAGCAAATAATAATTGGCTTTCTTGTGCCATCTGCTGCAACTATACCGTTTTCAAGTGCATCCATTGAGAAGATTGAAAGGAAGTCCTTAGAATAGTTATCACTTGCAAAACCAGATACCTTAACTGGGTTTGAAAGGTCAACATCAGGACCTACTGCGCTCTTAACAAGTCCCCAGAAATTGATACCTTCGCATACGCCAAGATCAAGTACTGAGTACTCTGTTCTCTCAACAAGATCAGTCATCTTCTCGAGCTCGCCAAGAGTATACTCGTATGTCTTTTCACCAGAACCAGTCTTTAATACAACTGTAAATGGCTCATCAAGGAAAGATGTGTAGAGGTCAGATGCGTTGTGATCCCATGATGCCATCTCAACGGCTGTAACCTCAATCTTTTCAACTGACTTGACCTTCTTGTCAACACTTACAAACATAAGTGGGCCGTTATCTTCCATAAGTGGAGAACCATATTTTTGAGCCTTAGAAGTGTCACCTACACCAAATGCAAGAAGTGGTGCTGACTCGCCTTCTGCTCCACGAAGGTCACCAAGCTTGAATGTCTCGCTCTTGCCATCCTTTGAAGTAATGATTACTTCGCTTGCGTTGTAGCGAAGACCAACATCAAGGAGAAGATCATACATTGGAATACCTCTGTATCTCTCCTTGCCAAAGTCATATGTCTTGGCCATCTTTTGCATACCTTCAAGGTCTGCAACTGTGTATGACTTCTTGGCATTTACGCCTTCGCCAGAGAACTCGATTGTGTTCTCTGAGAGTGCTGCCGCATCGCCCTTTAAGTGAGCGTACTGATCAGGCTCAACGTTTACAACGATTGATGTGACATTCTTGACATACTTATTACCGTCCTTTGTTGGAACGATAACCATCAATGGACCGCCTACGTTATCAACCTTGTATTCAGCTGGATCGTTCTTGCCAAATGGATTGAGTTTATATGAAGCAACATATCCATCGCTCTTCTCATTTGGAACGAGAGGAGAACCGTTCTTTGCAAATGCAACGATAGACTTCTCGGCAAAGAGGTCAGAAATTTCAACCTTGAGTTCATCCTTGCCGTTTGAGAATACTACATTGCCGTTTATGCCTGGGATGCCAATTACGTCTGAGAGCATGTATTCAAGATTTACACCCTCATAGATGTCATTATCATATACACCCTTAACCTTGGCAGCCTTGATTTGATTGTTTGTTGCATCCTCGCCATAGATAATGTCTTCAATATCCTTAACCTTGTATGATTCATCAGTAAGTACTGAACCATCAACATTGTTAACCTTAATCTGAACCTTATCCTGAGCGTACTCCTGCTGTGCCTCAACACGGGTACCTGTGTGTGTTGAAAGCATGAAGTTAGAACCTACAACGATATTAGACAAGTACTGAATTTGGTTAGAGCCGTTTGCATGACCGTACTCTGTCTTACCAAAGATAACTCTCATTGGACCGCCGTTATTTGAAAGACCCGGAACAAATCCATCATCCTCGTTAGTGATTGTATATGGATAGCTATTAACACCATATGCAAGCATTACAGGATAACCAGTCTTAACAAGGTCAGCGTTTGTTGATACATAAGTACCATCATCCAAATCGGCTGAATTTTTCTTGTAATAGCCAAAGTTATTCGAATCAGAAAGCTGAGCTATTGTAAACTTCTCGGCAGATGTGTAACCATCTGATGCAGAGAATGTTACGTTTGTCTTCTCAGCGTCCTTGCCGAGTGCTTCTGCACTTGGTACACCAACGTACTGAAGGAACTTATAAAGGTCAAGTCCCTCATACTCGTTTACGTACCAGTATGTGTTGTTGGCAAGTGAGTAGTAATCCTTGTATCCAAGGCCACCGTCCTTGATTGAGCCGTCCTTGTTATGCTCAACAAGTGCTTCGAGCTGTCCAACAGTAAAGTCAAGCTCATAACCAAGTGTCTTACCACTTACAGAAATGATGTAATCTGTGAGGTTCTCATTTGCATAGGCTTCATTTGAAGCTTCGCTGTGCTTAAATCCAGGAGTTTTCTCCTCCTCAACATAGAGGTAAGCACAGTTTGAGAATGTCTTATAGTCCTTGTTGCTACCATACTTTGTATAGTTATAAACAAGTTTTAAGCATCCATCTTCGTTGTTTAATGCCTCGACAAATCCCTGTGTATGCTCACCGGCATTTGCACCAGAGAATACGTAAGGTGCTACAGTCTTGCAAGACTCATCACCGATACCATAAGTAATAAGAACAGGCTGACCGTCATCATGCGCTTTCTTAATATCCTTAAGAGTAAGTGTTGCTACGTCTTCACGGTTTGCATTTTTGAATACTACCTTGAAAGCAGTGTCCGTAAGGGAGATAGCGTTGTCGCCTTCACCCATCTTGTTTAAAAGGTAATAAACATCGATTCCTTCATAGGCCTTAAGGCCTGTTTTGTCCTTGTAAAGGCCACGTACTAGTCCGTCGTCAGTGTTTTCAAGTTCCTTGGTTGAGAATGGAACAGATGACTGCATGCCAGGACCTTCAATTGTGAGAGTTGCACCAGTAATAGCATTAATGTTATATGGGTTCTCTCCGCCCTTGCCACCATTAGTGATGTGCTTAAATGGTGAATTTGAAAAGTCAACATCACTAAAGAGTGTTACGTCATACTTACCGCAACCAGCAAAAGTAAATACTACTATTACAGCAAGAAGCGCAACAACAAGGACCTTTAATATCCGTGTTTTCTTCATTGTTTTCCTCCTCTATTCATCAACAGATGAATAATATTTATCAACGTGATATTCAAATAGGGATTTGATACAAGAAGTAATGTTACTTGTTGAAACAGATGCGGCCGTCACAGCATCGACATCAATTCCCTCAATTTGCTTTTTATAACCGCCCCAGGCGTCAAAGTCAGCCTTGGTCTTGCCAACCATTGGCTGAATAAAGTTTTCATCAAAATACTCTGGTGTGTAGTTTGTAGTTCCATAGGTTGGATTACTGTCACCCCAAAGTCCCTTGCCATCAGAGAAAGTGATGGCACGAATCGCAGCATCCTCTGGGTTCTCCTTGGTATTGAGGAGCTCGATATACATTACCGAGTAGTAATTAATACTAACATCTCGACATGTGCAAGAGATAAAACCAATTTGATATGAAGTAAAGGTCTCATTTGCATGCTCAAAGAGTATTACTGCTGTTTCCTCTTCTTCAGTTCCACCAGATGCATAGTGCGTGTAATGGAACATATCATATGGATTTTCAATATTTGTTGTTTTGCCCGCTCCCTTTACACTTTCACCTTTATCACTTGCGCAAGCTGTAAAGCTTGTGAGGAACAAAGCTATAAGGAGCAAAACGCTAATTAGTTTTTTCATATTATTCTGCTTCACCTATTCGTTCTCAAATTTATCTCCGTTTACAAAGACTAACAAGCCAGACTCTGCAAGCCCTCTGCAGTGGCACTCAAAAGAGTAATCACACATACATGCTGAATGGAAAATTCCAGAGCGCGTGCCAACAGATGCTGTCTTAAAGTCTCTATTAAATCCAATTGGATCTTGATAAAAGTCCGTTTTGATATAGCTGAATGGATACCTATTCTCCGGTCTCTTCTTTAAAAACGGGTTGTGATAAATGTAAGGCATGCCAACCTCATAAAACCTCTTGCCGTTTAAAAGCGCATAATAAAAGCTGACATTTTCCATGTAGTAGATGCCATCCTCATACTTGCTCAAATAGCGAGTACCCTCTGGCATGTCCTTATCATCAACCGATTCGGTAATGATAACTGCTAATTTTTCGCCAGCCTCTAAATGCTTATCAACAAAAGCCCTAAAATCAAAAATTGATTCCGGCAAATCAGGAAGCTTTGTATATACGCCAAAAGTCTTTTCCTTTTTGGCGATCATCTCATAAGTTGTACCACGGTTTCCCGTGTTAGTAAACGCAGTGTCCTCATCCGCAAAGAGAATAATATCAGGAGTGCGAAGGAGTGCATACTCATCGCTGATATTGTACTTTGCGATAAACTCATCACGTGTCATAGAAACAACACCAGGCAAAGACTTTGCCGTTTCAAAGTCGTTTTCAGATGCGCCAAATACACCAGCCATATATGGGTCAGATGCAACGTTGAAATAGAGCTCAAAACCATCTGTGTTAAGCACTTTCTCAAAGTGCTTAAGGTTACCTGTGCTGACAATTATTGGCTCGTATCCTGCAGTTTTTGCAAAGCGAAAGGCTTCACTCAAAACATGTTTTGAGATTTCGCTTTGCTCCTCATCGCTCATCTTGGTGTTAACGCGCATTATGTTGCCCGTCGCATACGACAACACCATAAGGCGTGGGGCATACTCGTCAGCGACGCGAAGAGCCAAATCCGTTGTCCATTCAATAGTATCTGGATTTGTGTCACCAGGATATGGATTGCCCTCACATATCCTCTTCGGCAAGTCAAGATATGACTTGCCCTTGTCATCTATCGGCTCGCCACTTTTGAAATCAAAGAGGTTCTGCCATCCATTGACATCAAGTAATATCTCAAGCATTTAAAACACTCCTGGAATCTTTTTACCACACTTTGGGCAACAACCATCAACAAGGTAGTTTGCAACCGTGCCGCCAAGCCATGCGCCTGTTGATATACGTTTAATAATCAGCTCGCCACAATCTGGGCAAGTCGTATCAATCCACTTAGAACCAGCAAAATTGCCAAGGTATGTGTATGGCAACTTGCGCTTTGCTGTCTCGTAAATATTTAGCATCTCCTCATGCGTCATATCACGCTCATCTGAACGCTCATGATTTGGCATAAGCCTAAAGAGGTGCCATACAATATCAGGATTTACTGAATAGATAAAATCCACTATGTCAAAAATCTCGTTATCCACTACCTCACGAACAAGTGGAGTTACTATTTCAAGATGAGATTTTTCATTAAATATTTTGATATTGCGAAGTACTGGCTGTACTGAAGACAGGCCCAAATCCTTTTTATAGAAATCATCGGATAAAGATTTTAGGCTTACGTTGATAAAATCCATTTTATCGCCAAGAAGATTTGCAGCCTCCTCAGTTAAAAAACCATTCGTAAGGCAACCACATTTGAGTCCTTCTTTATGGAGCAAGTCTGCCGTTTCACAGGCAGACTGCATAAAACATGTAATCTCGTTAAGGGCAAAAACTACACCCTTGCAATCCATCTGTTTTACAAGAGCAACCAGTTGA
>JAZRVV010000009.1:0-3551 GCA_045599345.1 Acutalibacteraceae bacterium | reverse complement strand
GAATTGGAATTGTTCTGTGACGTTCCTCTTCTGCCAGAGAAGACGCTTATCATCTTTGATGAGATACAGGAATGCGAGGAAGCCTTGAACAGTTTGAAGTATTTCTGCGAGAATGCTCCAGAATACCACATTGTTGCAGCTGGTAGTTTGCTTGGTGTTGCAGTCAAGAAGAAACACATGAAGATGCCAGTTGGCAAGGTGAATGCATTCCGAATGTACCCTCTTACATTCCGAGAGTTCCTGCGTGCTGCCGACCCTAAACTCTATGAATATGCTGATTGCTTAGACGAGATCAAGCATCTGCCGGAGATTGTACTCAACAAACTGAAGGTTGAGTACAAGCGTTTCATGGTTTGTGGTGGTATGCCAGAAGCAGCTTCTACACTTTTGGATGGTGCAGGTATGGCGAGTGTCGATAAAGCACTTCAGGACATCCTCGACCTTTACGAACTTGACTTTGCCAAGTATGCCGAACCGCGTGAAATAACACGCATCCGTCTGCTTTGGCACTCATTGCCAGCACAATTGGCGAAAGAGAACCGCAAGTTCTTGTATAAAGTAATCCGTACAGGCGCACGTTCAAAGGATTATGAAGATGCACTTGAATGGTTGAAGGACGCTGGCATGATATACCAGATATACAACATCTCCAAGCCTGGAATGCCATTGACAGCATATCAGGAGATTGATGCGTTCAAGATTTACGCTTGTGACACAGGACTTCTGCGTCGCCTCGCCAAGTTACCAGCAGACATCATCGCCAGCCCAACATCCAACTATGTTGAGTTCAAAGGAGCACTGGCTGAAAATGCAGCATTGCAGTCGCTCGTAACAATCGCTGATGATATACCAAGTTACTGGAGTTCGCAAAGCAAGTCCGAGATAGAATTTGTTGTGCAGATTGGTACAGAGATTATCCCTATTGAGGTTAAGGCTGAGGGAAACATCTCAGGCAGAAGTATTGGCGTTTACAATGATAAATACGCGCCAAACTATCGCTGTCGCTTCTCAATGCTCAACTTGCAGTTCAACGGCAACTTGCTGAGTTGCCCTTCCCCTCTTATTGATTGGGCGTTTGACCTGCTCAAAGTTAGGAAGACAAAGCCTCTTGGTATTATTGATTAACCACTTTACATCGTTCAAATATGACATTCCCTAAAGAAAAAGAATCCCAGGAGCCACTGGTACAACAATTACGTGAACTCCAAAAAGCCGCATATGAGTTCATCGATGCAAAGAAAATGTATCGTGTTTCATGGAATAGTATAGAGTACGTGTATTCTTACTACACAAAATATTTGTGGAGAAGAATCCATAAATATGATTTTGAGGGCGAAATACTTGATTACTTGAACAGGCAGGGCGAGACAACCACAAGTATGCTGTTGCAAAGGCTTAGAGCAGAGATGCTAAAGATTATCACATTCTATAGCAAATGGAATGAGTTTTATGACTCTTACACCCAGCAAGACTTGTTTAAGTTGGCTTTCGTGTCTGGCAAAACAGAAATTGAGCGTTATAGTGCAGGAATGGCAATGCTTTTGAAGGAGTGTAGTGAACACCTTGAGAAGTTAGAGTATAATGGTGAAAAACTTGTATATAGCAATCTACAAAAGATGCAAGAGGCTTTATCGCATTGCCACAAGCGTTACCTTGATACTGTAGAGGAATATCACAATTCGTTCACAAAGAAAATCAAAGATATAGAAGAGCTTACATCAATTGCTCATGTAATCTTGTTTGATTTTAAGTTATTCATCCATCACCTTCAGCAGCAGGTAAATATCATCAACAGATATATAGGAGCGCCTGAGGATTTAATGATTTATTATCCAGCGGATTCTGAGGACGAATTAGAAATTATAAGAAATGCCGTAGAACCATATTTTTCAGAAGAAATAATTGCGTCGGTATATCGATTATGCAACGGAGAACAATTTACAGAAGTCGATTTTGCAATATTTTACGATACCTTTAATCTTCGTGGAACTGGTGCACAGCTGACTATAAAAAAGCAAGAGAAACAGCGAGTATATTATTTGATATACAGACTCGGCGAGCTACTTGATGATGTTAGACGTTCAGTTTGGACAGACGATTTTCTCAACATGCTTAATCTTGAAAAAAACAGCTATGGTAAAAAATACAAAGAGGTAGAAACAAATAGCAATACAAATAAAGCAAAGGAATTTGTAAAAGCCGTAAATGGAATTATAAGCAAATACAAATCATAACTAAAGCATTCCAATTTTGAGAACGTGGAAAAAGGTGGCACTTTTTTCCACGTTTTTTATTTTATGTGCCTTTTTGCTCTTAAATATCATCGATTTTGCCATAAAAAAGGGGCAAAATTGAATGAAACAAAGGGACGTCTTTACTCTCCCTATTTTCGTTCCACGCTTTTACTATCATAGACTGTATTAAAGTCTGATTATCAGCCATTTTGAACTTTTTTGATAGTGCCACGAAGTGCCACTTGTTGCCACCTAATAAACTCTGTACCTTTGCCGACGAATTCAGAAACGTCGCAAGACATAGTCGTTCACTAACACCTTATATAATATGACAGATTCAAATTTAGACAAGCCAATAGCACTATTGACTGTACGTGAGCTCCTTGAGGTAATCGAGGCAACTAAGGAAAAAGACGAGACACGTGAGGTCGGACAAGTATGTGAAGCCGTCAACATTGGTAATGATGGCAAGAGGTATGTTTATGGCATTGAGGGTCTGGCAAGACTTTTAGGATGCAGCAAGGCAACTGCTAACCGAATCAAAAAGTCAGGTAAGATCGATGGCGCCATCACTCAAATTGGGCGCAAGATCATAATCGATGCTGACAAGGCATTGGAACTTGCTAACATAAAGACGGGTGGAAGAGGTTCAAGAAGATAGTTATGAAACGAGAAGAAATTATAAACAACATCCGCAAGGAGGGTCTTAACATAGGCAAGAACGATGTTCTCATTGGAATTATGCCAACACAGATACAATCTATAGTCTTAGCATATCACCGTTATGAGAACTATGTGCCTGATTTTTTAATCACGTCATTGCTGTCGGCGGCAGCTACTGCTATTGGCAATTCTTTTCGATTGAGAATCAAAGGACTTTGGACAACAAATCCAGCTCTTTACATTGTTCTCTTCGGAAAACCAGGGTTGGGTAAGACTCCTCCTATTGAAGCTGCATATCATCCAATTAGAAAGATTGACGAGGAGAGACTTCGCCAATATCTGGACGAGAAGAAACTATATGACGCTTCGCCAAAAGAAGGAAAGACTGCACTTGAAAAGCCAGTGCTGATTCAAACGGTTGTTTCCGACTTTACTGTGGAAGCTTTGTTACAAGCCCACTTCTGCAACCTCGATGGTGTAACAGCAGTGTGTGACGAGATAATAGGTTTGATTTACTCTGCCGAACGATACAACAAAAGCAACCTCATTGAAGTGCTGCTCACTGCATTCAGTGGTGGTCAGCTGAATGTTATCAGACGCAGTAGCGACACACCAATCTTTATCAAAATGCCGTGTATCAATATCATAGGTACT
>JAZRVV010000008.1:0-51012 GCA_045599345.1 Acutalibacteraceae bacterium | reverse complement strand
TCCATAAAGAAACCAAAGTCTGGTGTATAGGCACCAAATCCTACGTTGTAGGAAACTATTTTGTACTGCTGTCCAACCTCACAGGTTGTGCCGATGTTGTCACTGACTGTGAGCTTTTGATTGTCATCAATGCGATGATAAAAGCCAAAAACATAACCAACGTACGCCGCAACAATAACGACAAGAATCAAAAGTACAATTAAAATTATCTTGATAATTCGCCATACTGTTGATTTAGTTTCCATAAAACTACCTCTACTTTACTGTAAATTCACCGGATTTTAACTGTTTATATGCATCACTTTCGATTACCTGACGTACGATGTTGCGACAACAACGGTCGACATCGGTTTCGTGGACAAACGAAAGTAGTGTACCAAGTACAATTTGCAAGTTCTGAGTTGGGAGGCCAGGCATCGAGAGGTCGTTGCCTGCTTTCATAGCAAGGATTGGCGAACCACTAAAGGTTGAGCCAAACCAGTCAGACATGACGATGCCGTCAAATCCCCACTCGTTGCGGAGCACGGCAGTGCAAAGGTCGTATGAGTTTGGTGGGTTAACACCATTGACCTTGTTGTAACTGGTCATAATACCAGTTGCTTTACCTATTTTGACCGCAAGGCCAAAGCCCTTTAAGTAAATTTCACGAAGAGCACGTTCAGAAACATTACTATTTACTGCCATACGATTGTCCTCTTGATTGTTGCAGCAGTAATGCTTTGCTGCAACATAGAGGCCTGGCACGCTCTGTACGCCCGAAATTACGGCCGCAGCGCATTTACCAGTCAGCAATGGGTCCTCTGAATAATACTCGAAATTTCGGCCACAGAGCGGATTACGATGGATATTGAGTGCTGGCGCAAGCCAGTACGTAATGCCAAACTCCTGCATCTCACGAGCTATTGCTGTACCCATCTCATAAAGGAGTTCCATATTCCAAGTCTGGGCAAGAGCTACCTCTACTGGGAATGCTGTTGTATATTGAACAGCGGTTTTACATTCGCTTGGATTTGCAAAAACAAATTGTTTTAAGCTCTGTGGTAATAGTTCAAGGCCAGCAAGCGGCGAATCAATCATCTTGGTTTTGCCGTTCTTGTAAACGCCAGTGTACCTCGTAAGCCTGATACCTGCAGGGCCATCAGCAAACTCGACATTTGGAAGACCAAACTTGCCCATAAAGCGTGATGTCGAATGACCAACAGCGCCCTCTATCTTGATTGTGCGACGACCATTTAACATGCCAGCGCCGACACAGACAGTTGCCTTTTCAAGAAGTGACATCTCGTCCACTATTGCATCAACCTGTGCGCTGTGGTATGGCTTTGGAGCCGAATAATCATGATATTCAGTTTTAAAGTCAGCTGAACTAATAGGAATCATTGGAAGATTGTCTATTTCCTCCACTGGTCTTTCAAGAATATCAAGTTCCTCAAACTCATTTATTGTTGGACAGATATTTCTTACCTGCTCTACTACAACAAGTTTATCAAGATTCAGCACTGCAACATTTTTGGTGTTACGAGAAGAATTACCAACTTTGACAATATAGTCTCCCTTATCAAGGATGTAGCGTGCACCAAGCTCCTCGTAACTTGCGCAGTCGCGCAGGTCAAAGAGTATTTCAAAATGCTCAATCTCACCTGGCGCAATCACACCAGTTTTCTTAAATGCAACTAATGACTTTGCTTCCTTCTTGAGTCGACCAGATGGTGCTGAGAGGTAAACCTGAATTACTTCTTTGCCAGGTACCTTGCCCTTGTTTTTGATATCGACAAAGAGTGTTACAGTTGTCTTGTTGATATTTGCACCACTTGTTTTAATTTCAAAATCTGTATAGGACAAACCATATCCGAATGGATACATTGGCTCAACGCTATATGTGTCAAAATAGCGGTAGCCTACAAGGATACCCTCCTTGTAGTACTCCTCTTTTAAGTCACCGTTTAAGTATGAATACTCATTGGCGTATGGTATATCCTCATATCTCTTGGCCCATGTGTCAGTGAGCTTACCAGATGGGTTGACCTTGCCGCTGATGATATCAGCAAAGGCATGTCCGCCCTCTGTACCCTGCTGGCACATGTAGATAACTGCACCAAGGCCGGGAACTTTCGATAGAAAGTCCATGTTGAGGCTACATCCGATGTTGATAACAAGGATAACCTTGTCATAAGCCTCAACAAGGCGCTGCAAGGACTCTATTTCAACGTCACTTAAATCATTGTCACCATTTTCAATGTGTCTATCAGCGCCTTCGCCGGCCTGACGTGACACAACATAAATAGCAGTCTTTGCTTGAGCCTTGGTTATATCAGCCTTAATTACTTTCAAAGTAGGATAACTAGCTGAGCCCATGAACAGTGCCATGATGTCTGCAAAATTTGCTTTTTTAACGGCATTCATCAAATTGCTAGATTGAGACTTTATTACATCCTCACGGAGCGCATCATACTTATCCAGCCAATCATTTGACGTGATTTCAAAGCCGGCATTAACGAGTCCCTCGTAAATACTTACGGAGTGGCGCTCATTTACGTCGCCAGAACCAGTGCCACCCTTGATCGTGTGGCGTGCGCCGGCGCCAAAGAGCGCGATTGGACCAACCTCGACTGGTAACGCATCGTTGTTTTCCAAAAGAACGATGCCCTCACAGGCAAGCCTGTACGCGATTTCCTTGTGCGCTATTTCGCGCTCTGAAATCTCCTTATCAAAATTTTGCCTAATGTACTGTTTCATAGTGCTTTTATTTCCTTTGCGCTAGTGTCATTCCAATTTATTATACAACCTTTTTAAAATAAAAAAAAGACCAAGTCATACGACTTGGTCTTTCTGGTGCGAGAGACGGGACTTGAACCCGTACGAGTCGCCCCACACGCCCCTCAAACGTGCGCGTCTGCCGATTCCGCCACTCTCGCATGCCACGCATGGGGTATTCCCCTCACGCAACATTACGTATTATAGCAAAGGCATTTTGCCTTGTCAACAACTTTTTGCCTTTTAATTATAAAATTAATCATAATACTGCTCACGGTGTCTCTTTTTTATCAATCTATAGACACCGTAGCTGGCAAAAGCAACCACAAATACGCCAAGTCCGATATATGTTGAGATGTTAGAATTACCATCTACCTTAAGGTCGGACCAGTAGTTTGTCATAAGAACCTGAATATCATTTGGCATGTTATGGAAGTATTGATAGTTTTCGATAAGTGAATCATCAGGATAGATTATCTCATCTCCCTGAAGGCTGTATTCATCAAGCTTACTTACGATCACATTAGGAGTTGCATAGCAGATGTATTCTGCATTTGCGAGTGCCACCTCTGGCTCCTCCATAAAGTTGATGTAGAGCTCCGCTGCGCCCTTGTTTTGCGCAGTGATTGGAATACACATTGAGTCAACAAAGACGTTGGCGCCCTCCTTTGGATAGGCAACGTCAAGGTCCTCATTGTTGTCCATCATTGTAACAATGTCACCAATGTAATATGGCGCAACCGCAGCATCTCCGCTCTCCATAATATTGAACACTTCGTCCATTACGTATGAGCGAACAACTGACTTTTGCTCAAGGAGCTTGTCATAGGCCATCGCCCAGTCAGATTGATTGGTTGAGTTATAGTCCTGTCCAAGAAGCGACTGAGCAATAGCAAAGCCGTCACGTGGGTTGTTAAACATGAGGATTTGACCCTGATATCTCTCATCCCAAAGGACACTCCAACTATCAGGCTTTTCCTTGACCATTTTAGTGTTATAAACGAGGCCAACGTAACCTACGTTATAGGCAACTGTGTACTCGTTAGAAACGTCAAAATAGAGGCCCTTGTATTTCTCATCGACGTACTTAAAGTTTGGTATGTTTTTCATATCAAGCTTTAAGAGGAGGCCCTCCTCTATCATACGCTCAATCATATAGTCAGAAGGGATGATAACGTCGTAGTTTGCACCACCGGACTTGATTTTGGCATACATATCCTCATTGCTATCAAAGTTAGTATAGTTTACTTTGATACCTGTGAGTTCCTCAAAGTATGCATTAACATCGAGTGTGTCCTCTGCACCATCAGAGATGTACTCACCCCAGTTATATACATTGAGAGTTGTGCCCCTGTATGGATTGTTTGCGTAATAGTTTTTGTCGATTTTATAGTCATCAAGACTTAAAGCCGATGCAGGCAAAGCAAATGCAGAAATCATAATCGCAACAACAGCGATTGATACTACAACCTTTGGCAAAGTATTGCCAGCGTTTTTAAGAGCCTTGCGCTTTTCACGGCGGTCGCTGTCCTGTGCAACATTTGTAAGTATGAGAAGTACAAGCACTGTAACAAAGATGATTGCTGAAAGAGCATACATATCAGGAGTAACGCGCTTTTTGGTCATTGAGTAAATTCTAATTGGAAGTGTCTGGAACTCAGGACCACTTACAAAATAGGAAATTACAAAGTCATCAAGAGAGAGCGTAAACGCCATGATAAAGGCTGCGAGTATCTCGGACTTGATATATGGGAGTGTTACCTTGAAAAAGGCCTGTACAGGCGTACAGCCAAGATCACAAGCGGCCTCTGTCAAATACCTGTCCATAGACCTAAATCTTGGCAAGATATTGAGAATGACATAAGGCAACTCAAAGGTAATATGTGCAAGAAGCATAGTTGCAAATCCCAACACACCAGATATCTTAAGGATAGTTCCGATGAATACGAAAAGAAGCATCATAGAAATACCTGTTACGATATCAGGATTCATCATTGGGATGTTAGTAACTGTCATTACAGACCTCTTGTACCAGCGTGTCTTGGAGTAATAAAGACCGGTGGATGCAATGGTACCAAGTATTGTTGAAATGATTGATGAGATAATAGCAAGCACCAAAGTATTCTTGAGTGCTGTTATTGTCGCAGCATCATGAAACAGTTCCTTGTACCAGTGGAAAGAAAAGCCTGTGAATACACTAGTACTGTTTGATGCATTAAATGAGTAGAACACCAAAACAGCAATAGGAATGTATAGCAAGATAAAGATGAGAATCATATAGATTCTAGGAAGTGTTTTAAGCTTTCTCATGCTACTACACCTCCCTCATCTGTGTCTCCAAACTTGTTCATTACTGCAAGGCAGATAAGGATGAAGACCATCAAAAGAAGCGATATTGCCGCACCAAGGTTGTAGTTATATGCTGTCTGGAACTGCATTTCAATAACGTCACCGATGAGTGTGTACTTACCACCACCGAGTTTCTGGCTGATATAGAAGGTTGATACTGATGGTACAAATACCATAGTAACACCTGATACGATGCCAGAACGTGTGAGTGGAATCATAACGTCCCTCAGTGTCTGGAAGCCTGTAGCTCCAAGGTCGCGTGCAGCCTCAATCAATTTGTAATCAAGCTTGGTCATTGCTGTATAGAGCGGAATAACCATAAATGGTAAGTAGTCATATACCATACCAAAAATTACGGCACCACTCGTGTTAATCATATGGATTGGTGAAAGCCCTATTGAGGTCAAAATGGTATTGATAATACCAGAGTCCTCAAAGAGCACCATAATCGCATAAGTACGAAGCAAGAAGTTCATCCACATAGGTACCATAACAAGCATTATGAGTATCCTCTGGCTGGATGCCTTTGTCTTGGAGATAAAATATGCGAGCGGGTATGCAATTATAAGACAGATAATCGTCGCAATAATTCCAAAGTAGATGGAACGAGCGATAGTATCTGTGTAAATTGATAGCCCAGAAATGTTGGCAAAGGTAAAATTACCGTTTGCATCGGTCAAAGCATAAAAAGCAACTATGCAAAGAGGTGCCAAGATGAATACCAAGCACCAAAGCGCATAAGGCGCTGATATGCCGTTATACGTTTTGTTATTCATCCTCTGTTTCCTCTGCTGTTACAAGAATCTCGTCTACGTCACTGATGTGATCCATCTCGTCTGAGAAACTTGAATAGTCACCAAATCGTCCTGAATATTTGGACTTCTTCATTACGTGAATCTCATCTGGCTTGATGATAAGACCTATCTTGTCCCCAACATTTGCAAAGTCGGTCGTCTGAATCATCCACTTAAAGCCACCTACATCAACAATGATTTCATAGTGAACGCCCTTAAATGTGACGTTTGTAACTGTACCAGAAATCATACCCTTTTCAGGAGTTGTGATATCAACGTCCTCTGGCCTTATAACAACGTCAACAAGCTCATCCTCTGAGAAGCCCTTGTCAACGCACTTAAATACGTGACCTGAAAACTCAATAGCGAAGTCCTTTTTCATAACACCATCAAGGATGTTAGACTCGCCGATAAAGTCAGCAACAAATGCATTTGCTGGCTCGTTATATATGTCAGTTGGAGAACCTATATGCTGGATTTCACCCTTGTCCATTACAACGATAGTATCAGACATAGAAAGGGCTTCTTCCTGGTCATGAGTTACATAGATAAATGTGATACCAAGACGCTTTTGAATCTTTTTAAGTTCAACCTGCATGTCCTTGCGGAGTTTAAGGTCAAGAGCGCCAAGAGGCTCGTCAAGGAGCAACACGCGTGGGTCAACCGCAAGCGCACGAGCGATTGCGATACGCTGTTGCTGACCGCCAGAGAGCGAGTCGATAGAACGTCGATTAAAGCCTTTTAAATCGACGAGTTCGAGCATCTCCTCTACCTTTTGCTTGATATCGCGTTCTGGCATCTTGCGAAGGCGCAAGCCGAACGCTACGTTGTCATACACATTAAGGTGTGGGAACAACGCATAACGTTGAAAAATGGTGTTCACCTGTCTCTCGTGAGCGGGAACACCATTGATACATTTATCTTCAAAGATAACCTCTCCGGCGTCTGGCTCTTGGAAACCTGCAATAATTCTAAGGGTAGTTGTCTTACCACATCCTGACGGACCTAGCAACGTGACAAACTCCCCATCTCGAATTTTTAGATTTAATTCCTTTAGAACCGGCTCACCGTCAAAGGCTACCGATATGTTTTTAAGCTCAATAATAACGTTCTTTTCCAACTATGCACTTCCTCTCGGGTTATTCACATTCCTCTGTACAATGTACTTCCTTCCAGTCTTCAACGTATTGAAGAATTACTTTTGTAGCGCCATCAACGCCAATCTCTGATGAATTGACACAGAGATCGTACTCGTTTGCAACGCCCCATTTAAGACCCGTGTAATACTCATGATAAGCACCACGTTTCTTATCTTGCTTTTTAACTATTTTAGCAGCCTCTTCTAAATCGACATTTTCCATTTCAGCGATACGCTGAATTTTTGTCTCTTCATCAGCTGTTATAAATATACGAATTAAATTTGGGAAATCGCGAAGAACCCATTCTGCGCAACGTCCTACAATAATAAGTGACTCGCCTGTCTCGGCAAGCTCTCGCTGATAGTCAAAAACCATCTCAGCTACGATGTCCTCCATAGAGTTTGAATAACCTCTACGTTGTCTAGTAGTAAATAGATTACGTTTTTTCTCATCGTGCTCACGAACAAACTTTGGATCAACTCCGTGGTTTATTGACATTTGGCGGAAGAAGTCTCTATCAAGAACAGGAAGTCCTAACTCCTCGCCAACCTTTTCAGCGATTAAATGACCTAAACTACCATATTCACGACCAATAGTGATAATAATCTGTTTATCTTGCATTGTATGAAACTCCTTTCCTAGATTAAGCGTACTTTACAAAAAGTGAAAGCATGCAAATAGTTATTACTATTATGGTTGCAGGTGCGTTGTACTTGCAATACTTACCCCAGCCTACTGGGTGACCAGCCTTGGCAATAAGGGATGTGCCAACAACGTTTGCTGATGCACCAATTGGTGTTGCACTGCCACCGATGTCGGTGCCAAGTGCAAGTGTCCACGCAAGTGTCTCAAGTGGAACACCAGTGGACGCTGCCATGGCCTGAATAACAGGAACCATAGTTGCAGCAAATGGGATGTTATCAACAAAGGCAGATAGTATTGCTGAAAGCCAGATAATAATGGCAATCATAACAAGTATATTACCGCCTGAAACCTTACCAATAAAGTTTGCGACCAAGGCAAGACAGCCCGTCTCTTCAAGGCCTGCTACTACAACAAAGAGGCCTACGAAAAATAGAAGCGTCTTGTAATCAACCTTTTTAAGGACAACCTTAACGTCGTCAAAGCTAAATGAAACAACAAGATTGATTATTGTTATTATAGTTGCAAACACACCTATGGTTGCAACTGAAAGTTCAGTAATTGAATGAGTAACAAGAAGTGCTACAATTGTAAGGAAAACAATTACTGAACCAATGAATCCCTTTTTATTCTTGATACAATCAGATGGGTTTGGATAAACAATATCAGCAGGTCTATCAAGTTCTGATTGCTTGAGTGGTTTCCTCATAACAAGGAAGAAGTAAATCATTACAATTACCAATGCAATACCTGCGATTGCACCAGTATTTGAAACGAAATCAAAGAATGAATATCCAAGTGCCGTACCAATAATGATGTTTGGTGGGTCGCCGCACATAGTAGCAGAACCACCAAGGTTTGCACAGAAAATTTCTGCGAGAACGATTGGTACTGGATCAAACCTCAATGTCTTTGCGAGTGTTATAGTAACAGCAGCAAGGAACATAATTACTGTGATACTATCAATAAACATTGCAAGGACTGCAGACATAGCCATAAAGCAAACGAGGAGTGCAACTGTCTTGTAATTTACAAGCTTTGCTATTTTGAGACAAAGCCATTCAAAAAAGCCTGAATGACCCATACCCTCAACCATTACAGTCATACCTGCAATAAAAATAATTGTAGCCCAGTTGATACCGAAGGATTCCTCTCCTCCGCCGTACCAGAACCCTAGGGTTACAAGGGACTTAACATTTAAAGTTTTAACAATAGCATCAGCCGAACGCATGCAAAAGCCAAATACAACAACCATTGTTGTAAGACCAGCTAGCAAGGTTGTAACATGACGTTCTAAAACCTCAGTTATAATTGCGCCAAACATAAGTAAAAATATTACGATGGCACATATCTTTGCTGCTAACATTTCCAAAGCCTTCTTATAATATTATAATAATACGAATTATATATCCTAAAACATTCAATTTCAATAGATTTGTTGACAATAAATCAAATAAAATATAAAATGATAACCGATGATTTTTTAAGGAGATAATTTTATGAAAATCGCAGCAGACAACATCAAGGATTTTGGAACAACAGAAGCAATCGTTTGTCCACGTTGTGGCAAGAATGTTTTTATGCAACTTTTAAAGGCAACAAACGGTGTAGGTGTATTAAATGTTCCTCTTCTTACATTCAACGTTGAGGTATTTGCTATTTGTCCTGAATGCAGTTCTATGTTTGCTGTAAACGATGACATTGCAAAGAAAATTGGCAGTGGCAAAACAAATAAATACTCAATGATAAATGAAAAGAACATTACATTTATTCGTGACTTAAAGTAATACTAAAACAATAAAAATGCGGTTAGGGTTTCCCCTAACCGCATTATTTTTGTCCTCTTAGAAGTATCTCTTGAGCATTCCCTCAAGTGCCTTGCCGTGACGAGCCTCGTCGCGAGCCATCTCATGAACTGTATCATGGATTGCATCAAGGTTGTTCTTCTTAGCGCAAAGTGCAAGATCAAACTTGCCCTGTGTTGCACCATACTCGCAGTTAACTCTCCAAGCAAGGTTGTCCTTTGTTGTAGCCTTCATGTTTGGCTCAAGGTCCTCACCGAGAAGCTCTGCAAACTTAGCAGCATGCTCTGCTTCTTCGTAAGCAGCCTTTTCCCAATAAAGACCGATTTCTGGATAACCTTCACGGTGAGCGATGCGAGCCATGCAAAGGTACATACCTACCTCAGAGCATTCGCCCTGGAAGTTAGCCATAAGCTGCTCGAAAATGTACTTCTTGTCCTCATCAGAGATGTCAGGATTGTTCTTAACTGTTTTTGCATAGATGCCATACTCATGCTCAGCAGCAAGCTTCATTTCGCCTTCTACTACTGTGAACTTTTCACCTGGAACGCCACATGTTGGGCACTTCTCTGGTGGAACGTCTCCTTCATGAACATAACCACATACTGGGCAAACCCATTTTTTCATAATGTTATCCTCCATATATATAAATTATTTTTTAGCGTGTTTTGGTCGATATTTTTTATTCCTTTTATTCTTATTATAAGCACGAAGTGCAAAAATTAAAAGTATCAAAAGTACAACCGTACCAAGAATAATATATATCAGTTTTGTAAAGATGTTTGATGCTTTGTTTTCTTTCTTTTCTGGTGCCTTTGGTTTGGCTTTTTCGGCTTCCTTTGCCTTTTCTGCTGCTATCCTTTCCTCTTCTTCGTGGATAGCCTTATATGATGTGATGTTTTCCATCATATCTTTACCCGTATCAGCACCTACACTTGTGCGATAGAGTCCGAACTCATCGCAACTGTACTTGTAGTCATCAGACACATAGAACCAGCACCACTGCTGAGAAGCGTGCTTTTTGTATGCTTCCTTTGCTACATCAAGCGCTGTCATTCCGCCAAAGGAATCAAGCGGAACTTGTAAGTTCAGTTCTAATGCATTTTCCTTATAGAGGTGAATGTAAGTCTTTTTAACATCAAACGCCTTTGACTCGGCTAATGAATCAACAGCCTCTGCAACAGCCTTGGCCATAACAATATGCTGACCATGTCCATACTCGCCATCAAAGTCCTGTGTAATTACAACCTGTGGCTTGTACTTGGTGATATATCCCTTGAAAGTATCAAGCACCTCATCATAGTTGCATGTCTTGAGTCCAGACTCAAGATCAGTTGAATATGCATCCTTGACATCGCCAACTATTGGATAGTTGCGAAGTCCCAAGGTCCACATAGCATCGAGGCGCTCGTGCTCGCGGTGCCTTTCAGTTGCCAAGTGGTTGGTCATTACTGCGAGCTGCACATTCATATCAGGATGGTTCGCAATAATGTCAACTATTGCACCGCCAAGGAAGAGCGACTCGTCATCTGCGTGAGCTGCAAAAGCAAGTACGTCAACCTCATCCTGAGGTTTCTGCCACTTTTGCAGGTCCTTTGGCTCCTCGCCATCGGCAAATGCCTTGATATAGCACATTGACTGATTCTCATCAACTGTGATTGAAAAGGTTTTAGATGGCGAATCAAGCTTGACATACTCATGCAAAAAGCCATCATCAATCGTCTTGTCGCCAAGTCGCCAAGCAGATGGTGCGGTGTACCAAACAACATAGATTGAGGATATTTCCTTGTCACTAGTAAAATCAATTGTTGTGCCGGCCTTAAGGTCGGTTTTTTGATTATACGCCGTGTTAGTGATTATTTTATTGTAATCAGTTGTGCCTACTTTTGCCGTAATATCAGCCGCATTTGCAGTTGTAGCAAAGAGCATTATAAATATTGCGGTCAAAAGCAGGGTCAATGAAATTTTCTTCATACAACCATCCCTTAAAGTGTAACTTTGTGGAATACCTTTTTACCCTTCTTAACAACGATGCCAGCGCTGAGAGCTGCCTCATCGAAAGATGTCTGTGGATCAGTTACTTTCTCGTCATCAACAGAAATGCCACCCTGTTGAACAAGACGTCTTGCCTCACCGTTTGATGATGCAAGGCCTGCCTTAACCATAATAGACAAAATACCTATTTTGCCATCTGTTAAATCAGCTGATGTGAGCTTGGTCTCTGGCATGTTCTCAAGGTCACCAGCACCACTAAAGAGCGCACGTGCTGTAGCCTGTGCCTTGTCTGCTTCCTCTTGACCGTGAACCATATTGGTAAGCTCGTATGCGAGAATCTCCTTAGCTTCGTTGAGCTTTGCACCTTCCCAAGAGTCCATCTCATCGATCTGGTCAAGTGGCAAGAATGTAAGCATACGGATGCACTTCATTACATCTGCATCGCCAACATTGCGCCAGTACTGATAGAACTCATAAGGAGATGTCTTGTTAGCATCAAGCCATACCGCATTACCTGCTGTCTTGCCCATCTTCTTGCCCTGTGAGTCGGTAAGAAGAGTGATAGTCATAGCGTGAGCATCTTTACCAAGTTTCTTTCTGATAAGCTCGGTACCACCAAGCATATTTGACCACTGGTCATCTCCGCCGAACTGCATGTTACAGCCATAGTGCTGGAAGAGATAGTAAAAGTCGTATGACTGCATAATCATATAGTTAAACTCGAGGAATGAGAGACCCTTTTCCATCCTCTGCTTGTAGCACTCCGCACGGAGCATGTTGTTGACAGAGAAGCAAGGCCCTACATCTCTAAGGAGTTCAATATAGTTGAGGTTTAATAGCCACTCGGCATTGTTTACCATAATTGCTTTGCCTTCACCGAATTCGATGAAACGCTCCATCTGACGCTTAAAGCATTCAGCATTGTGGTCAATGTCCTCTTTTGTGAGCATTTTTCTCATGTCTGTTCTACCAGATGGGTCACCAATCATAGTAGTGCCGCCACCGATGAGGGCAACAGGCTGGTTGCCTGCCATCTGGAGGCGCTTCATGAGTGTGAGCGCCATAAAATGGCCAGCGGTTAAGCTGTCTGCTGTACAGTCAAAGCCGATATAAAACTTGGCTTTACCTGAATTCACCATTTCTCTGATTTCGTCTTCGTTTGTTACCTGGGCAATAAGGCCACGGGCAACAAGTTCTTCATAAATTCCCATTGTGTTCTCCTTTTATATGGATGCGCTATCAATCATTTCGAGAGCGCTCTTTATTTGTAATTCTGTGACATTTACGCCGCCAATAATCCTTGCGACTTCTTTGATTCGACCGTCCCTGTCGAGTGGCGTCACATACGTATAAGTTTTCTCATTTTGAACTTTCTTTTCTACTACAAAATGATTATCCGCATAGGATGCGACCTGCGCGCTATGCGTTATACAGATTACCTGGCTCTTTTGACCAACACTCTTTAAAACCTTGGCAATCTTTTCAGCAGCACTTCCCGAAACGCCTGTGTCAATCTCATCAAAAATCATTGTACCAACATTATCATTGGCCGAAAGGACGTTTTGGATTGCAAGCATTATTCTTGAAAGTTCACCACCAGATGCAATCTTTGCAAGAGGCTTAAGTGCCTCACCTGGGTTTGGAGAAATCAAGAATTCTATATTATCTGGGCCAGTAGGGCTCAGTTTTGTACGTTCAAAATTCACTGCGATTTCAACATTTGGCATATCAAGGAATGTAAGTTCATGCTTTACGTGAACTTCAAACTCGGATGCCGCATGTTTCCTTGAAAGCGAAAGCTTTTCAGCAGATTCAAGAAGAATCTCCTTGTCAGCCTCAAGCTTTGCAATTATCTCATCCTGGCTGAGATTTAAATTCACGAGCGTCTCAAGCTCGTCCTTTGAATTTTGGAGGTAGTCGAGTATCTCTTCCTCCGTCTCGCCATACTTACCCTTGAGTTTAAAGAGGAAGCTAATTCTCTCCTCTATCTCCGCAAGCTTTTCTGGATCAAACGAGAGGTCAAAGAGCGTCTGCTCTATCTCATTCTTCTTCTCCTCAAGTTGATATGTTAACTCAAGCATACTGGATGCCATTTTACTTGCAGGCTCATAGTGAGCAGCAGACTTCTCCACAGCCTTGGATGCGTCGTACATAGCATTTACGACGCCAGTTGTGTCATCGCCATCCTGGAGGATGGAAAGCGCATCACGAAGGCCCTTGATTACCTTTTCAGAGTTCCTGAAAAGGTCGCGCTTATCGCAGAGTTCATCGTATTCGCCAATGCGAATACCAGCATTTTCTATTTCTGAAATCTCGTGCTGCAAGAACTCAATTCGCTTTTGTTTCTCCTCTTCGTTTTGTGAGAGGGATTTGAATTTCCTATATAAATTTGAGTAAGCGACATACTTTTCAAGATAGTCGCTATATATCTCCTCGTTACATGCGAGCGCATCTAGGTATTTGTAGTGGTATTCTGGATTTAAAAGGTTTTGGCTGTCATGCTGGCCATGGATGCTTATCAATTCTTTGCCAAGAGTTTTAAGCATCGATACGGTCACAGGACTGCCATTTACTTTGCAGGAGTTCCTGCCATCAAGAGCAATTACTCTCGAGATACTAAGTGCCTTATCTTCACTAATTGGAATACCCATAGAATCCATCAGTTTCTCGACACTTGGGGAAATATTTTCAAAAAGTGCGGACACCTGTGCCTTTTCCGCACCGGTCCTTATCAGTTCCTTTGAAGTGCGTTCACCAAGGACAGCTGAGAGTGCATCGATAATAATTGATTTACCAGCACCCGTCTCACCGCTCATAACGTTAAGACCGTTGCCAAAATCAATGGCAGCAGACTCAATAATCGCTATGTTTTCTATCCTCAGTGTACTAAGCATTTTAGTCTCCGATCATCTTGTGAATACTTGTGCAAAGTGATTTTGCAGCAGCCTCATTGCGACAGAGAACAAAGATAGTATCGTCGCCAGCAATAGTGCCGACGATTTCATCTTTGTCTGTTGCGTCAAGCGCTGCACAAGCGGCATTTGCCATGCCTACATGTGTTTTGATAACACATGTATTAAGAGCGTAATCGGCGCTCATAACAGCCTCTGCAAAGATGGCGTTGTATTTTGATGAAAGCTTCTCGCTTGGTGTCTCGCTTGCAGCATATGCTGATTTGCCATGAGCACCAATGCGCTTTACGAGTTTAAGCTCCTTAATGTCACGAGAGATTGTTGCTTGAGTTACCTCAAATCCCCTAGACTTAAGTTTTGAAATCAACTCATCTTGAGTGAATACAGGCTCTGCCTTGATAAGGTCAAGGATTGCATCCTGTCTCTGTTTTCTAATGTTCATTTCTTTCCCCTTTACTTGCCGAGCAACTTAGAATTAAGTATCTCGAAGAATGCCTCATTCTTGATTCTAATAAACTCTGCTACCTTTTCCGATTTTTTAATCTCTATCCTATCTCCTGTGCCGACTTCAAATGTTACACCACCATCAAGTGATAACAGCAAATTCTTGTTTGCTGATTTTTCGTCAACAGAGAGTGTGATTTCGTTTTCTGCACTAAAAACAGTTGAACGTGAGAACAACGTCTGTGGACAAATAGGTGTTACAACTATTGCCTCCATACTTGGATTGATGATTGGACCACCAGCAGAAAGTGAATACGCTGATGAACCAGTCGGTGTTGCAACTATTACACCATCTGCACGATATGTGCTGGAGCGTTTGCCATCACAATCGACATTGATATCGGTAATCCTAAGCGCTCCGCCACGCGCCAAAACAGCGTCGTTAATGCAACTGTCGCTCATTACAACCTGTCCTTTTCGAATAACAGATACATCGAGGAGCATACGCTTATCAATAATGTACTCCCCATTAATCAAATTCTTTAAAAGTTCAAGCTCATTGCTCTCAAGACCGGCCATAAATGCGAGCGTACCAGCATTGATACAGAGTATTGGCTTCTTGTAATCAACAGTTTGTCTTGCAGCGTTTAAAACCGAACCATCGCCACCAACTGATATGATTACATCACACCACTCAATGAGTTCTTTAAACTTAAAATGCTGCATTGAAGACATAGCGCAAAAACTAATGTGCACCTCATCAAGGCAAGCATATTCTGCGCCATATTTATCGAGCCACTTACAAATTTCAAGTGTGACTCCATGAGCTTTTTCTCTAGTTAAATTAGGTAAGAGCGCAATTTTCATTGTTTATCCTCCCCATTTAGTACTTCGTGAGATTTCTCTGCAAGTTCAAGCGCAGAGAAAGAAAGCAAATTCTGTGGGTCTTCTGATTTCTCAATAAACATAAGGTATTCAATGTTGCCCTCTGGGCCCTTAATTGGAGAGAAATCAAGTCCCTTCAAAGTAAATCCATTCTCAACCGCGAAAGAAGTTATAGTTTCAAGGACCTCTGCATGCGTAGAAAGTTCACGCACAACGCCCTTTTTACCAACCTTTTCGCGCCCAGCCTCAAACTGTGGTTTGATAAGGCAGACAGCCTCTCCACCATCAGTGAGTAAGGTCCTCATAACTGGAAGAATTATCTTGAGTGAGATAAAAGAGACATCGACCGATGCAAAATCAATTGGATCAGGTACTTCATCAGTCGTGCAATTCCTAAAGTTGGTGCGTTCCAAATTTACAACACGCTCATCAGAGCGAAGTTTCCATGCAAGTTGTCCATATCCAACATCAATTGAATAGACCTTAACTGCCCCATTTTGAAGCATACAATCCGTAAATCCACCGGTTGAAGCACCGATATCCATACAGGTCTTGCCCTCAAGCGTGAGCGGGAACACCTTCATTGCCTTTTCAAGCTTGTATCCGCCACGGCTTACATAAGGCATCTTGCTACCACGAACTTCTATTGCATCAGTAGGTTTTATTTGCGCGCCACTTTTAAGTTCCTTCTGACCATTGACATATACCTGTCCAGCCATAATGAGTGCGCGTGCTTTTTCACGACTATCCGTGTGACCTTGCTCAAAAACAGCAACGTCAAGTCTCATCTTGTCGCTCAACCTTATACTCTCCTTAAAACTTCTTCTACCATCTTTTCACTTGAGAGACCAAATTCTTCCTCAAGTTCCTTGATGCTCGCATGATGTACAAAGGTGTTATCTACTGCAATGTGTGAAAAATCGCCTTTGTATGCACCTTCCATAAGCATCGTCGCGAATGTCTCGCCTGCGCCACCTGCTTTTATTCCCTCTTCGAAGAATAAAACAACGTCAGACTTTTTCGCCTCTTTTATAGCAAGCTCATCAATAGGCCAAACCCTATTGAGCTTAATTATCTTGACATCAATATCGTATTCGCGGAGCTTCTCCTGCGCTTTTACTGCGTTGGAGAAAAGGCTACCATAGGTCACAATTGATACACGGCTTGATTTCTTGCCAAAGATGGACACTGGCTCTGGCAGAGCCTTGTAATTCTTTGGCAAATAGCCCTCATATCCGCGTGGATAACGTACGGCCACAACGTGGCCATCTCCATCCACTGCCATGTGGAGGGCAAGGCCAAGCTCCTCGTATGAGCTTGGGCTATAGACAACAGTGCCAGGAATAGACTTGAGGAATGCCACATCAAGGATACCTTGATGGCTGCGTCCATCCTCACCTACAAAGCCTGCCCTGTCTACGCCAAGGATAACCTTGTTGTTTTGCATTGCTATATCGTGGACAAGTTCATCATAAGCACGCTGAAGGAAGGTTGAATAAACAGCAAACACTGGAATCATATCGCCTTTTGCAAGGCCACCAGCAAATGTTGCTCCATATTCCTCCGCAATACCAACGTCAAAGAACCTGCTTGGATAACGCATAGCAAAATCTTGAAGACCTGTGCCAAGCATCATTGCTGCAGTGATGGCACAAATCTTATTATTTTCCGCTGCAAGTTCACAGAGGTATTCACCGAATGTATCCGAGTAGTTCTTGATACCAGCCTTGGCAATAGGCTCACCTGTTACAACATTGAAACGTGAAATACCATGGAACTGAGATGGATTAAGCTCAGCAGGCTCATAACCCATTCCCTTGACTGTTTCAATATGAAGGAGTACTGGTGAATCAAATTCTTTGGCAGCCTCAAGCGCACGTGTAAGTGCCAAGATATTATGTCCATCAACAGGGCCCATGTATTCAAAGCCCAAATCCTCAAAGAAGTTACTTTGATAGAGATAATCCTTGGCAGCCTTTTTAACTTGGCTGCCCTTGTTATGGATGTACGAACCGCCAGGAACTGATTCAAGAACATTGATAAAGATGCCCTTTGCCTTGTAGTAGTGCCTGTTTGTACGCATTGCGGCAAGGTACTTTGCAAACGAACCAACCGGCTGCGAAATAGACATCTCGTTATCATTTAGGATAACAATAAGTTTTGAATTGGCACGACCAGCGTTATTAAGGGCCTCATAAACAAGACCACCAGTAAATGAACCGTCACCAATAATTGCTATTGTGTATGAGTCGTCTCCCTTAAACTTCTTTGCTACCGAAAGACCGAATGCAGCTGAAATTGATGTGCCAGAGTGACCAGCAGCAAATGTATCATGCTCAGATTCCTCTGGATTTGGGAATCCAGAGATACCACCATTTTGGCGGAGTGAATCAAAGTCATCATATCTGCCAGTCAATAACTTGTGTGTATAAACCTGGTGTCCAACGTCCCAAACGAACTGATCCTTTGGTGAGTCAAAGACCTTGTGCAGAGCAATAGTCAATTCAACCACACCAAGGTTGGACGCAAGATGACCACCCGTCTTTGCAACAGTGGATACAAGTTTTTCACGTATCTCTTTTGCAAGGACGTTTAATTCCTTGTATGTTAAGTTTTTAAGCAACTGTGGATTCTTTGCCACTTGCTCTAAATACTTATTTCCCATATTTAACCTCTTATTTTTTGCGCTGAAGTAATAGTTTTGTGAGATAGACAATGTTTTCCTTGTTTTCAAAAACATCAAGTGCCAAGAGAGCATTGTTTGTAAGCTCCTCTGCTCTTGCCTTTGCACCATCAAGGCCAAGTAATGTCACATAGGTTGCCTTGCCATTTTGCGCATCAGAGCCAACCGCCTTACCAAGAGTTGCCTCATCGCCTGTGACATCAAGGATGTCGTCAACAATTTGGAATGCAATTCCAAGGTTCTCTGCATATACTTTTGCAGCCTCATACTGCTCATTGTTTGCTTTTGCAGCATTGCAACCAAGTTCACATGCGCAACGAATGAGTGCGCCAGTTTTAAGCCTGTCTGTTTCCTCAAGACGTGCAACTGTTACATCACTTGACTCCTCGTTGGCAAGATCAAGTGTCTGACCACCAACCATTCCATAGATTCCAGAATAGTTTGCGAGTGCACGTGTGCACTTAACAATCGTGTGGTCATCCACTCCAGCATCTGATGCTATTTGGAATGCATAAGTAAGGAGGGCGTCACCAGCGAGAACTGCATACGCCTCACCATACTTCTTGTGACATGACTCCTTGCCACGGCGATAGTCATCATTGTCCATACAAGGAAGGTCGTCATGCACGAGTGAGTATGTGTGAATCATCTCAAGAGCACATGCAAATGGAAGTGCATCGGCAATATTGCCACCGCACAACTTGCAAAACTCGAGCACCAACAATGGTCTGACCCTCTTGCCACCAATTTCTACGCTATACTGCATAGCATCTGCAACCTTTTGATAGTCAATGTGATCAATTGATAAATAATCGCAAAGAGTTGCGTTTATTAAATTGTAAAGTGATTGAAAATATTCTTCAGCTTGCATTACTTTGTAACCTTCTCCCCTTGAAGTGTAACTATAGTTTGCTCCGCTTTATCAAGGGATTCGTTACAAAATGCAGCGAGTTTTGTTCCCTCTTCAAAAAGCTTTAATGATTCATCAAGTCCGAGTGAACCATCCTCAAGCTTTGATACTATTTGTTCAAGTCTTGCCATAGACTGTTCGTAATTTAATTCAGCCATTACTCTACCTCCGCACGAATTGTGCCATCGTTTAAGCGAATGCTTATTTTATCTCCTGGACCTACGTCCCGAACACTCTTTATTACTCCCTTTTCACCCTCTGTTATGCTGTAGCCACGGCTGAGCACTTTAAGTGGTGAGAAGGCATCAAGTTTACTTGTGAGGACCAGGAAGTTTGACCTGTCTTCGCCCACCTTTGCCGATATAGCGGCATTAATCCTATCGACAAAGTTATCAAGCAGTAACCGTCTTTCATTGATTAGCGCCACAGGACCCTGCATTACACTACGAGATGTAAGAAGTCCCAGCGACGTCCTAAGCGTGCTAATGCGGTTTAGCATCAACTTCTGTGAGCGCATTGACAGTTGCATAATGTGGTCGCGCTGCGCGAGCACGTCTGGAACAACAATCTCTGCGGCAGCAGATGGTGTCGGTGCGCGCATATCTGCGACAAAGTCGGCAATCGTGAAATCTGTCTCATGACCGACGCCCGATACTATCGGCGTCTTGGCATCAAAGATTGCACGTGCTACGCGCTCGTCGTTAAAGCACCAGAGGTCCTCAATTGAGCCGCCGCCTCGTGCGACGATGATAACATCTGCCTCGCCCGAGGCATCAAGGTCCTCAATTGCCTCAACAATCGACCTTGGTGCTGTCTCGCCCTGCACCTGTGCTGGGGATATAACAATCCTCGCCATTGGCCAACGCCTGCCAAGGACATTACAGATGTCCTGGAAAGCAGCGCCCGTTGGCGACGTTACAACGCCAACTGTTTTCGGATACTTTGGCAAAGGTTTCTTTGCCGATGTATCGAAAAGTCCCTCCTTTTGAAGCTTCTCCTTGAGTTGCTCAAAAGCAATACTCAGAGAACCTACTCCATCAGGCTGCATATTTTCTATATAGAACTGATAGGCGCCGTCACGTTCGAAAACCGAGACACTACCAAAAGCAATTATTTTCATACCATCCGATGGCATGAATTTGAGTTTTGATGCATTGCCTCTGAACATGACCGCCTTAATTGACGATTTGTCATCCTTGAGTGTCATATACATATGGCCCGATGAATGTGCTTTAAAGTTGGATATTTCTCCAACAAGGAACAAAGCCTTGAGCGTCAGGTCATAATCCATCAAGGATTTAACATAATTATTCAGTTGTGCAACGGAATAAATTTCCGGTGTCACATCTTGCATAACTTTCTCCTTAAACTAGTGCCGCTAGTATTGCTAATCCTGCAGCATTGTCGCTTGAATACTCTGGTGTTGCAAAGTAAGAATCACGGCCTATCGATTCACAATGAGCACGAAGTGCTGACTGTAAAATTGAATTAGACATTACACCACCAGAAAAAACAACTGGTAAATTACTCTCCTTATAGTCGAGCATTGCTGCAATTGCCTTCTCGATATAGCGAAGGCAGAACAGCGCAACGTCCTCTGGTGCACAACCATCATCAAACATCTTTTTACACTTGTTCTCAACACCCGAGAGTGATGGGTTACCATTGACGCTTGATACCCTAATACCAAATGCGTCCTCATCATCAAGATGATTTGACTTCAACGCCAGTTTTTCAAGCTCTGGTCCACACGGGAACTGGAGTCCAAGCATTACGCCAACGCGGTCTATTGCTTGGCCAGCCTTTAAATCACTCGATGTGCCAAGAATGTTTGCCGATACAGGGCACCTGTCGGATGGCTTAATAAGAAGCGACTCTGTCGTACCACCAGATACGTGAAATGCCATAAACTCTTGACCTACCAAATCGAGTTTGTCAGCACTATATAGCGCCGCCATTACATGGCCCTCTTGGTGCGAAAACTCATAAAGTGGTTTGCCTCCCATCGTTGCAATTGATGTTGCAACAGTTTGGCCTACCGTAAAGCACGGCATATATGAGTCATCAGCCCAGCGTGGTCTGATTGACACGCCGACTGCGTCGACGTCATTGGCACCGAGCTCAGCAATCAATTCGCGCAACTGCTGTGTATGATGAAACACAGCATCTGACTGGCGAATGCCACGCTCGCCCGCCTTGACTGGCAAGAGTTTCTTGCGATGTATTACATTTTTTGTTTCGCTGTCATAAATCGCAACTGAAGTTGTGTAGTTGCTAGTGTCAATTCCAAGGTAAAGGCTCATAGTTCTTTTGAAATACTACCAAGCACACCATTGATAAACTGGCTGTCCTCTCGGCTGGCATAATTCTTGGCAAGCTCTACTGCCTCGTTTATTGATACGCCAGTTGGAATATCATCCATAAAGAGGATCTCGCACACAGCGATCCTAAGAATTGACAAAGATACCTTTGTGATACGGTCAAGTGTCCAGCCGACACTGTACTGAGATATCTTGGCGTCTATGTCGCCAACCTTTTCTACGGTAAGCTTTGCAAGCTTTTCAGTGAATGCTGACTTTTCCATAAACTCTGACTCAAGCGCCATTTCAATTATGTCATCAATTGTGAGTTCTGGATTAAAGCTCTTCTCAAAGAGAAGGATAAAAGCTTGCTCTCTCTCTTGACTCCTGTTCATCGTCACACCCCAAAAATATACCCTCCACGACAAAAACCGCGGAGGGAGAATTCTGTCGTTTAAAGTTCTGAAGGTTCATTAATTGGAGTTGATACTCCATTTTCATCTACTATGCCTGAAATAGTAACATCAACTCGAGTTACTACACGGCCAGTCATGCTCTGTACTGCTGCCTTAACAGCGCTCTGTACTGCTACTGAAACATCCTGAATCTTTGCAGAGCTTGTAAGGATTAAGTACATGTGAAGCTTGATGTCATAATCTGACAATGTAACTTTTACATGCTTAATATTGCCGTTGTTAACTTTGAAAGTTGTGTAGAGGTCAGTAGGTCTAATTCCAAGACCAGCAACTCCGTCTACATCCTTTGCAGCGTTAATAGCAATTGTTGCAATTACGTCCTCAGATATTACGAGTCCGCCTGTAAAATTGTTGTCTGCCATACTTTGCCTCCTTGCATAAATATGCATAAACTGGTTTATATTATACAACTAATTTCCTTAATTAACAATATATATTTATTATAAAGCGTGGTTGAATCAAGGTAGCATTTTTGTTATACTTTGAGGGATAATGACGAAAAGGACGGTCACTATATGAAAGCAAAATTCAAAGCATGGGCCTATGACTGGCGCTTTATATTGCTAGCATTTGGCACATCACTTGGCATTATGCTCCTCATAGCATTTTGCTATGATATGTTCCCATTTGGCGACATTACAATCCTCAGAATGGACCTCTATCACCAATATGGTCCACTCCTCGCAGAGCTTTACGACAGGCTTGTTCACGGACAGAGTCTTATTTACTCATGGCAATCCGGCGGCGGTGGAAGTTTCCTCGGCAACTTCTTCAACTACCTCTCAAGCCCGCTTTCATTCCTAGTTTTACTCTTTGGTCACAAGAATACAACCGATGCAATTGCTTTCATTATCACATTAAAAGCCGCCCTTTCTGCAGCAACTTTGACTTACTATTTCAAGGAGTCAAACGAGTATAAAACATCGAGCTTTTTAACAGCCGGATTTGGTGTTCTCTATGCCTTTTCTGGATACTTTGTAGCATACTACTGGAACTTTATGTGGCTCGATGGAATGATGCTCCTTCCTATCATCATTTTAGGCCTTGAAAAGCTCATAGATGACGGCCGTGGAATACTCTACTGCCTCTCTTTGGCGCTACTTATGTTTTCAACATACTACATGGCTTACATGGTATGTATTTTCTGCGTATTCTACGCAATTTGTTACTACGCTGGCAAGCACAAATTCGGCAAAAAACTTGCCATTTCAATCGGCAAATTTGCCGGTTATTCCGTCCTTGCCGGAGGCCTTTCGGCCGCATCTCTGTTGCCGACGTTTTACTGCCTTCGCACATGCTCGGCAACCTCTGATTCTTTCCCAACGGAAATCTCAACTTACTTCGATGTTTTCGATTTCCTCTGCCAACATTTCGCGGCACTTGAGCCAACAATTCGTAGCAGCGGCGATGACGTTTTACCTAATATTTTCTGTGGTGTAATCACAGTAATTTTGGCACTTATTTACCTCTATACCAAGTCAATTCCAATGAGAGAAAAGGTGTCTCGTTTTGCACTTCTTTTATTCCTTTTCCTCTCAATGAATATCAATTATTTAAACAACATTTGGCATGCATTCCACTTCCCAAATGATTTGCCTTACCGCTTCTCTTACTGCTATTCATTTGTGCTTGTAACCATCGCAGTTAAGGCAATTTTGAGACTTCACGAAATTGACAGCAAGACCATTCTCACGGTCGGTATTGGCGTCTCAGCTTTCCTCGTATTGGCCGAGGAAATCACCTCTAAAAACGTTAAAACAGAGACCATCATTATCAGTCTTGCATTTGCAATTGTATACACAATCGCACTCAAGGTTTTAAAGGATCACAAGGCCCAGTCATTTGCAATGTCTATCCTACTTTTCTGCCTTATGTTTGCAGAGGTAGCAATTGCCAACACAGACAACTATGACATAGATCAGCCAAAGAAAAACTATGCCAGTGATTACCCTGATTTCAAGGTTTTGAAATCAAAACTTGATGAGCGTGAAAAAGGCGCATTCTACCGAATGGAGCTCACTGATTTACGTACAAGAATGGATGACTCTTGGTACGGCTACAACGGACTTTCAGTTTTCTCATCTATGGCGTATGAGAGGTCAGCTAACCTCCACTCCAACCTCGGAATGTTCTCAAACTATATCAACAGTTACACCTACAACCCACAGACTCCAGTCTATAATGCGATGTTCTCGCTTAAGTACGTTGTAAACAACAGCACAGCGATTGATATGCCAAGCAACTTCTATAAAAAGGTAGCAACAGTAGACAAATTCGATGCATATGAGAACCTCTACTGTCTCCCACTTGCATACACTGTCCCAAGCAATATTGACGCATGGAACACAATCGATGCCAACCCATTCAACGTTCAAAACAGTTATTGGAACATCGCTACCGGTCAGTCTGATGTCTTTGAAAAGGTACCAATAAATGAATGTCTCTATTACAACATAGACACATTTGGTGAGGATGAAATTGAATCGGGCAACTTTGTTTTCTATACGCAAATCGAGGGCCAAAACTCCTCATTCACCCTAAAACTCATCCCAGAAAAGACTCAAAATATTTATATGTATGTCGAGTCAAGCAACGTTGATACAATAACCGTTCGCAGCGAGGACGACACCTTCCTCAAATCTCAGACCATTGACGAGCCATACATCTTTGACCTTGGAAAGCACAAAGCAGGAGAAGTATTGTATCTCGATGTACCAATCACAGAGGGCTCCTCTGGATTTGTTGACTGCTACATCTATGGCCTCAACGAGAAAGCGTTTAAAACGGGCTTTGAGGCACTCCAAAAGAACGGAATGAAACTTACCTCAATATCCGATACAAAGCTCTCTGGCACGGTTACAGCCAAGAACAACTGTACCCTCTTTACATCAATCAACTATGACGACTCATGGGATGTCTATATTGACGGAGTCAAGGCAAATGAGGAACAAATTGTTTCAATCGGTGGCGCACTCCTCGGTGTAAGACTTGATAGTGGCACACATAGTCTTGAATTTAAGTATCATGCACAGGGACTTTCCATCGGCCTTGCAATCTCATTCGCAAGCCTTGTCATCCTCATAGCAACAATACTTATTCCAAAGTTCTTTAAAAAAGAAGAAGAAAAAGAGGCACTCGCTTGAGTGCCTCTTTGCTTATTTTTTAGCCTCTGGATAGAGGAAATTTATAAGTCCGTTTGTAATACCAGTAGCAAACATCTCACCATTCATCAAAACGAAATTCAAATCCTCATCATTGTTGATGTATGAAAGTTCAAACAAATAACTCTCTAATCCCTGATTTGAATCACGGTACTTGTTTGCCGAATAGAGTGTATTCCTGCCATCGGTGTAAGCGCCAGTTATCAGGCCACCTACCTCGCGTATGAAGTAGTAATAAGGGGTATCCTCAGTTACATTTTCATACATCTTGAATTTACCCTGCTCCGCTGTGTGTGCGAGCTCTGCAAGGTCAGTTTTGTTAAATCCACGGCTATAGATGCCGTCCTCAACTTTAAACTGATCAAGATTGGACGCTTTCCTTCCGGTTGCCTTTGCAATTTCCTTAGAGAAACTGCGAGCAAGTCCCAAGCTGTCGCGTGGAGCAACATAGATTTCAAAACCGCTGTAGGAGTTTGCCCTACCACTTGAATTCATATGTATTGCAAGATAAATCTTGGCCTTTGTCTCCATAGCTTTTGTTATCTTGCCATCATCGTCGTATACGTTGTGAACTGTGTCCTCTTCGGTCTTTTCTGCGCTTGTTCTTGAGATATATACCTTGAAGCCAGCGCCTTCAAGTTTCTCCTTAATGAACATCGCATTTTGAAGATTGAGCTTACGCTCATCAATGGAGCCGTCGTTTGACATTGCGCCTGGATCACGTCCGCCGTGTCCTGGATCTATTACAATGTCATATACGTCATCTGGGAGCCCCTTTACGGCCTCCACGTTTATGGCAAGGAAAGATACCTTTGAACCTTCTGCCTTGCCATCACAGGTGCCAAAGCCGATATTAATCCTATTATTCTTTTTCTTTTTAGTAATGGTGTAGTACTCTATCGGCTGACATCCAGGCGCCTCCTCGTCCGACGGCGCAATAGTAAAGTAATACACAGCAGAAACACCAGTTGCTTTGATAGTTGCAATATAGTTCTTCTTTAAAAGCTCATCGAGGTTTATTCCCTCATTGATATATTTAGCAGAAGTAAAACTGATAACATTTTCATTGTCAGTTTTATCAACTGTCAACGGAATGAGGAGCTCATCCTCCTCTTTATCATTGTACTTAAGGCTGAGTTCAAACTTGGTGTCAGCTAGAGCGTCAGCAGCGAAATAATTTGTCACATCAAGTGTACCATCAATATTAAAGTGAGTGCCGTAAGTATAAAACTTTGAAGCAACAGCAAAAGCGTCGTCGACTGCAAAGTCGACAACAGATAAACTCTTTGGCTGAACAACATAGACAGGCTCAAGCGGAGGTTGCTTCACACATCCTGTAAACATTGATAGCACAAAAGATATTATCAATAAAAATGGTACTAGTCGTTTCATCTTACACCCTGTTAAATAAATTTCTCTCTTGTTTTTCTAATATGTCTATTCGTGAATACTGCATACCAAAATCCTACTGTTAGGACAAAGATAGCAAGTACTAAAATCCAATAGAATGAACCCATAAAATATGGCATTTCCTTTGAAAAGCCAAATATACCGGCTGGTGAACCAAAGTTAAAGAAGAAGTATGGATAATTTGCGCCCTGGCCAAAATCCCAACGAAGATTATATCCAGCAATCGCAAAGCCAGTGTAATAAAGTGGTGGAACTATAGTCCAGATAAAATCAAGTCGTCTGTAGTTAAACTTGAGTGGCATTGTAAATGCAAGCTGGTCAAGGATTGCAAGGAATGGCACTACTACGTGCAATAATATCTGAGGCCAAGAAAGAACAGCCTTCATTACCTCATCGCCCATTGAACTCATTGAAGGTACCAATACAAAGCAAAATACACAACCAGTAAGCGTTATTGAAACCGTAAACACAAGTTGCAAAATGTATGGTACTGTCGAGAACTCATAGCGACCATTCGAAATATTCTTAATTCCAATAAAGGCAAGTATCAAATCAAAAATTCCAATCCAAAGGTTACTTTGAATTGTAAAATACTTGATTAATACTGTGCCAGTACCCATAAAGCTGCTACCAAAAAAGCAAGCAACAAGACCGGCTGTCATTGCACCAAAGAGCAAAATCTTGGTTATTATTGACAATGTGAAAAGCGTTTTCTTATCCATAGCATAACCTTCTTTTATATAATACAATATGTAGTGTATCACAGTTTTATAATGGTTGCAATACCACTATAAGTCGAAAAGGCGCCAGCATAACGCTGACGCCCTTTCTTTATACCAACCCCAAAAAGTTATATTGATATTGCAGCTTTAAATCCAGCCTTTGTTGCAGCAAGAATACGACCTGGCTTGTTAGCATCACCAACAAGTATTGTCTTTTTACAAATCTTTTCTGCAGCCTCTTTAAGGTCATTAACTGGACGAACACCAAGTGACAATACAACATAGTCACATGGGATAGTCTGGCTCTTACCCTTAGCGTTTTCAATTGTGATTGATGACTTATCAATCTTTGAAAGCTTCATGCCAGGATAGAACTTTGTTCCAGCCTCTTCAAGCTGTGGAACTACATCATGATAGTGCTGAGTCCAAAGACCAGGAGCAATCTTCTTAGCCATCTCTACAACAGTAATCTTGTTGCCTGACTCTGTAAGAAGAAGTGATGTCTCAAGACCAGTCATACCAGAACCGATAACTGCTACGTTCTTGTTCTCAAGTTTAACAGTACCGTTAAGGATTTCGGTTGTTGTGCAAACGTTGTCACCATCAGCACCAGGAATACGAGGATGTACTGATACACCACCTGTTGCAAGGATGATAGCATATGGCTTGTATGACTTAAGTACTTCCTCAGTTGCCTTGCAGTTGTACTTAATCTCTACGCCTGCAGCCTTAGCATTTGCTGTAAGGTCATTGATAGCCCAGAACATCTTGTCCTTGTGTGGAGGAGCTGCTGCAAGGATCAACTGACCACCTGGCTGTGCATTCTTCTCAAGGAGGACTGTCTTAAAGCCACGCTTTGCAGCTTCTCTTGCAGCTGTAAGGCCTGCAGGGCCTGCGCCAACTACAACAACTGTCTTGCGAGGTGAGCCCTTCTTGATAGTCTTGTCGTTATATTTGTTCTCACGGCAGTTGCGTGGGTTGAGTGCACATTCACATGGCTCACCTGATGTTGCGTTCTTTTCAAGTGACTCGAAGCATGATACACAACCGATGCAACGCTGGATTAATTCTGACTTGCCTTCCTGTGCCTTCTTAGCCCAGTATGGGTCTGCAAGGAGTGGACGGCCAAGGCCGATGAAGTCCTGGTTGCCAGACTGAAGAAGAGCCTCTGCCTGGTCAGGATCACGGATAACGCCAACTGCTACTACAGGGATAGATACTACGTCCTTAACAGCCTTTGCAAGGTAAGAACGCCAACCCTGTGGGAAGCTCATTGGTTCAATGAGGTGGTTAAGTGTCTCGTAAGTAGCGCAAGATACGTTAATTGCATCAATGCCAGCCTTTTCGAGAATCTTGGCCATCTCGATACCTTCTGGAAGCTTGATGCCAACGTCGCCCATACCGATAGCATCATAGAACTCCTCAACGCTCAAACGAACCATGAGTGGGAAGTCCTTACCGCAAGCTTCTCTGATACCTGCGATTATTTCAAGAAGGAAACGCATACGGTTCTCAAGAGATCCGCCGTATTCATCCTTTCTTCTGTTTGTGTATGGTGATAAGAACTGCTGGATAAGATAACCGTGTGAAGCATGAAGCTCTACGCCATCTGCACCAGACTTCTTAACACGTACAGCAGCATCAATAAACTCCTGCTCAAGCTGCTTGATTTCTTTCTTCTTGAGCGGACGTGTTGGCTGGTTCTTTACAAATGATACACCCTTGCCACATACAACATCAGATGCTGATACGTCTGGGCGAAGGAATGTGTTCTGAGCCCAAACCATAAATGGTGTATCGAGAATGTCCATATCGATTTCAACTTTGCTACCAGCAAAGTACATCATCTTCCACATTGGTGGGAAGATATCACCCATTATCTCAAGTGGGTGCCACATTGTACCAATAGCAGCAAGGTTCTGTCTGCCAGCGTGATGAAGCTGAACAAAGATCTTAGTACCATGTGAGTGTACTTTATCTACAACCTTTGAAAAAGGTTCAATCTTGCTATCGTCTGTCATTGAAAGCTGACCAGGAAGTGCTACACCGTGTGTCTTATTAACACGAGTAACCTCTGTAATGATAAGGCCAACTCCACCCTTAGCGCGCTCTTCATAGTAATCAGAGAAGCGCTTACCTGCAACACCATTTGGCTCTGCTACACAAACACCCATTGCTGTCATAACAACGCGGTTTTTGATTTCGCAGTTACCTATCTTTGCAGGTGAAAACAACTTGTCGTACATTGATAATCATCTCCAAATTTATTCAAGACCATTAGGATACATTGCAGCAACGAGGGCCATCAAATCCTGATGAGCTTTTGCAAGCTGAGGAATTGCCTCATTGATGCAGATGTAGTAATAGTTCATTGTGCCTATTTCTCTAACATGAAAAACTCCAGCCTCTCTCAAAATCTTGAGATGATGAGAAACTGCTGGACGTGAAAGATTAACAAGTTCTGCAATTTCACCAGGACGGATACCATCTGGGCCAGCCTTAATAGCCTCCAAAATGATTAACTGCCTAGTTTCATTTCCTATTGCAGCAAAGAATTCACCACATGCTTTGAAGTCTTCATAGATTCTATCATAATGTTCCCTATAATCCATAAAAGACATCCTCCTTCTTGGTAAAGTTTTTTCAACCGTCGATTATTATAAACATATACGCGTATTGTCCACAATACGATGTAAGTTTTTCGAACCAATTGAGAAAGTATTACCATACGAAAGAAAAGCCCCAGTGACAACTGGGGCCTAAAAAACATTATTTTGTTTTCGGTTTTGTGATAAAAAATTGAATCACAAGCGACAGTACAGAGAGCGCCGTAAGCGCTATTGCTGTCGCGAGATACCCTCCGCTCTGCATATAGAGTGTAGAACCGACATACTGGCCAAGGAACACTGCAACAAGCAAGTTACAGTTTACAATGCTAAAGTTTGTAGCATAGTTCTTGTTGCCATAAAAGCTACGTGCAAAGTTGGCATTTGTTGGAGATACTCCACCATAGGCAATGCCAAAAAGTGCGATTGAAATGACAATGAGGGCAACGCTTAAAGCCTTAAGTCCAAAGATAAGTGCTATTCCACCGATAGTGAAAAATACACCAAAGATTGTCATTGTAGCAAGTCTGCCCTTTTTGTCATAAAAACTACCAAAGACAAAACGGCCAACACCATTACAAACAGCAAAGAGCGACACCATAAGTGCGCAGTTTGCATCACTCATTCCAACAGAGCCCGAAATGGTTGCAATCTGGCCAAGAAGTGCCATACCTATTGCAGATGTCATAATGCACCACACAAAGTAGAGCCAAAAGTTACGAGTTTTAAACATCTCTTTTGGCGAATATTCTGGTGGTACTACACCGCTTTCATTAACAATTGGCTTTGGAAGTTCTACTCCTTCACCCGGCACGATTACCCTAAAGCCTCCTACAAAGAAGACAAGAAGGAATGTAAGGCCAATGATGATGAAAGCTACTTTGAGTCCAAGGCCACTGATAAGTGCGTTGGAAACAGGGCTTAAGAAGAGGCTTCCTGCGCCAAAGAACATCAAAAGAAGACCTGCTATAAATCCACCCTTGTCTGGGAACCACTTGTTGCCTGTACCTAGTACACAGTTATATACAAGGCCCACAGTAAATCCAATTATCACACCATAGAGCACATAAATTTGCCAAAGGCTTGTCATAAAGCCCATCAGTACAAATGACAGTGCTACTAGTGCACCAGATATCCACGTAAGTATCTTGTGAGATATCTTCTTTGAAAGTTCTGCTCCGGCAAAGCCGCCAAGGCAGAACATAAACATACAAATAGTAAAAGTCCAAGTGAGCTGTCCATCATTCCAACCGTATGCGGCCGCAAGCGGTTTTTTAAAAACACTCCAACCATAAACAAGGCCTAGGAATATCAAGAGGACACTATCACTTATTAATATACCTGTTCTCTTTTTCATGCGACCACCATTACATCAAGGAAAGCATAACCCAGCCCTTCCAGAGAAGATTGATGCCGTATGAATTCATTAATTTGTCAAGCAACTTGTCTCCAACTACTGGGATCCAGAAGATAGGTACAAATTTCTTTAAATTGTCTTTGAGTGTATCATAAATGATCTCTGAAAACTTCTTTTCCATTGTTCCTACCTCCTATTAGTATTGGCCATAAACATGAGCGAACTCATTAATAGCCTTGAGATTGTCAACGTCGCAGTCATCTGATGAAAGGAGTGATTTATCAGTTGTATAGATAAATCCGCCGCCTGGTGCGCATGCATCAAATACCTTCTTGGTATGCTCGATGCACTCACCTTTTGTGCCAGCCTTAAGGAGAGAAATTGGAAGACCACCCATTACTGCTTGATAGTCACCAAGTTGCTTCTTAACTTCACAAATATCATCGTTCTCAACATAGAGGATAACAGTGCCTGGCTTTAAATCCTTAAAGAGTTCAAGCTTTTCTGGACCCCATTTACCCTCAAGAAGTGTAACTGTCTGTCCACCCCAAGATGTGATGAGCTCAAGCGTCTTCTTATATGTTGGCCAATAGAACTTCTCATACTGTTCCTGGCTCATAAATGAAGGAGCATGTGTTGGGTTAAAGAACCATGGGAACCTTGAGAGAATTGGGTCCTTGCCCTGTACAAAGATGCCAACTGCATTCTTGGCAAGACGTGGTGGGTCCTGCAAGCAGTTAAGCATGGAATATATCTTTTCACAATCCTTGGTATAGTTCTCAAAGATAGATTCAGCAGCCTCCACAAGTTGCTCTGGGTGGCGTCTCATGTCCATAGATGAGCCCTTGAATCCACGAAGGAAATCAAAGATATTATCGTATGGCATCTCGATAAATCCACCAAAGAAGCCCGGAGTGTCAGTGAGGATTGGAATACCCATTCCACCGCCTGCCATACCAGCGCCAAAGCCCAAGACACCAATTAAAGCATCTTTAATTGCCTTTTTCTGCCTCTCCTCTGAACCGTTGAGATTAGGGAATTTTCTTGGATTGATGACATCAAGGAAGAACTTTGTTGGATCCTTAATAAGTTCTGCATACTCCTCATCAGTTCCGTTCATTGGAGCAATTTCCTTATGCTGAGCTGTAACGCCATCCGCTGATGCAAAATATGAGTCAGCGCCAAGACCTCTAAAGAAACCAAATGGATGAACAAATATTGGCTCGAAGAATCCATCAAAATAGATGTCCTTATAGCATTTAGTAAATGCTGCTACACCTTTGAATGGATGGTCCGTTACTTCATCAATAGTTGTTCCGCCGTATCCATAGGCAAAAGTCTCAATTTGGCTTGTAATAGGCACTCTATCTGGCACCTGATTTAAGCCAGCGATTTCCATGCGCTTGATTTTTTCCTGTGTAATCTTGCTCATGTTATCTCCTCCTATATATTTCAATAATTTATAAACCTAGGTAATCGGAGACCTTTCTCTTCAGCTCTGGCGGTCTAACCTTGCCAGTATTAGTCCTTGGAAAGTCCTCCATAAATACAACGTATTTTGGAACCTTGTAATTTGCAAGTTCACGTCGAAGCATTGTTAATACTTCGTCCTTGGTAATAGGAGCCACTGCCCTATTACGAATAATTGCGAGTGCAACCTCTTCGCCGTAGTGCGAGTCATATACGCCCACTGCCTTGCACTCTGATACCCTATTATCATTGTCGAAAACAGCCTCTATCTCACGAGGGCTGATGTTTTCTCCACCACGAATAATAAGGTCCTTGATCCTGCCAGTCAAAATCAAGTTGCCATTTTCGTTGACAAAGCCTGTATCTCCTGTATGGAGCCAACCGTCCTTATCAATAGCAACAGCGGTAGCATCTGGATCATTGTAATATTCCTTCATAACGACATAGCCACGAACAAGGAGTTCGAAGCGCTCAACGAACCTGTACTCAATATGGTCCATAATATGGCCAACAGTACCAGCACGCTCACCAAGCGAGTCCTCAAAATTAGCAATTGTGATACCAGCTGTGGCCTCTGTCTGGCCAAGACTGGAAAGTAGCGTTATACCAAACGCTTCCTCTATTTCCTCAAAGAGATTGCTAGAGTACATACTGCCACCTATGATTCCAGTACGCAGTGAGGAGATATCGCGATTTGCCAAACCTCCCCTCTCAATAATTGCGTGATAGAGGGCAGGTACGCATGAGAGAACTGTGCAATGCTCTGTCTCAACAGTGTCAAGAAGGTCATTGATATGGCGCGACTTTGGAAGGCAAAGGCAGGCGCCAGAGAAGAGTGCTGCGCAGACATTAACCGAGAGACAGAAGCAATGGAATATTGGCATCGCAACGCAGAAGCGATCCGCTGGCGTTGTCCTTAAATCATGCGCCTGTTGAATGCCGCTGTTTGCCCTACTATACTGAGTTCCAACAACTGCGCGTGGCACACTTGTTGTTCCACTAGTAAAGAGGATCAAGCCATCGTCCTCTGGCTTCACTAGCGCCTTTGCACTCTCAAAGCTCTCATCATCTGCTTCTTTGACTTCGTCAAAAATTGTAAAGCCAAAGTTGTCACCGGACAAACCGATGTAAATTACATTCTTGAGATTCATCAATGTGTTCTCAAAAGTTTTTGCAATTTCGCGATAATCTACATCTTTAAAGCCATCGCCGATAAGGAGGTATTCAACGTCTGTACGTTCAAGCACAGATGCCACCTCTTTTTCCTTGAGGCTTGTATTTACCATTACTGCTATAGCGCCAATGCGCTCTATCGCAAACAGTGAGAATACAGCATTTGGCTCTGTTTCACACCAAATGCCAACATGGGTGCCATGTTTTACACCCATATTAAGGAGTTTTCTCGCAATTTTATCAACCTCTGCGTTAAACTCCGTATAGGTCCAATGGCGCTCACCAAAGGAGAGCGCCTGATTATCTGGATAATTGTTGACCGAGCGCATAAGTGCTTCGTCAACTGTAATGTTTTCAAGTGGTAACATTTACTTCACTTCTTTTAATGCATCAATCATCATTGGTACTACTGTGAACAAGTCACCGCATATACCATAGTCCGCTACCTCAAAAATTGGGGCATTATCTTGATTATTAATAGCGATGATATACTCTGAATCCTGCATGCCAGCCTTGTGCTGAATTGCACCAGAAATACCAAGTGCTACATAAATTCTAGGTCTTACAGTTTTACCAGTCTGACCTACTTGGTGATCAGATGGCAAGATACCAGCGTCAACAATTGCACGGGATGCGCCAAGCACACCGCCGCCAAGAGCATCAGCGAGTTCCTTTGCAAGCGCAATACCACGCTCTGTATCCTTGGCAATGCCATAACCAACAGATACGATTACCTCTGCACCAATAAGGTCAACAATCTCTTTTGTTTCCTTGACAACCTCTAATACCTTGGTTCTGATATCGCTGTCCGAGAGGGACACTTCGATGTTCTCAACCACTACAGCTTTTGCCTTTGCTTCGTCAAACTCAGCGCACTTCATAACGCCTGGACGAACTGTTGACATCTGAGGTCTGAAACGTGGGCAGATAATAGTTGCCATAAGGTGTCCGCCAAATGCTGGACGAGTCATCTTAAGGCCCTTGTCCTCCATATCCCACTTCATATTGTCTACATCTATTGTAGAGGTTTCACGGAGGAAATCAAGATATTTAGCCGTATCAATATCAAGGTGTGTTGCGTCAGCAGTAAGTCCAGTGTGAAGTCTTGCTGCGCAACGTGGGCCGAGGTCACGGCCGATGTTAGTTGCGCCAATAAGAACTATCTCTGGCTTTTTGTCCATAACTGCATCGCAGAGCACCTTGGTATATGCATCAGTTGTATATACCTTGAGGAGTGGTGAATTTGCTACATAGACCTTGTCAGCACCATAGCCGCCAAGTTCGCTTGCAAGGGCGTCAACATTGTCGCCGAGCAAGAGACCGCAGAGTTCTGTGCCGAGGTCATCCGCAAGTTTTCTACCCTCAGAGAGGAGTTCAAAACTTGTAGGATTAAGTTTGCCATCACGCTGTTCACAGAATACCCATACGCCGTGAAAAGCCTTTAAATCAGTATAATCGTACATTTTCTCCCCTCCTTAAATAATATGCTTTGCTGCAAGTTCACATATCATATCGTGAATGCCAGCTTCATTTGCGTCTACCATCTTGCCTGGAGCTTTTGCTGGAGGTGAGAATGACTTGTATACGTTTGTAGGTGAGCCCTTAAGTCCGATTGTATCGAGCTCAATAAGTGGTTCATCCTTGAGTGTTTCAAAATCATAAACAGTATATGGCTTCTGATCAAATTCAAGGATTCCATGTACTGTCATGTAACGTGGCTGGTTAAGTTCCTTGATGCAAGTTACAAGACAAGGAGTCTCAACTTCAATAGACATATAGCCGTCTTCGAGCACACGTTTAACCTTGAGTTTATTGCCCTGCTGCTCAATATCAGCAGCATATGATACCTGTGGTATGCCAAGCTTTTCAGCTATCTGTGGGCCAACCTGTGCTGTATCGCCATCGATTGCTTGGCGTCCACAGAAGATAACATCCTCAGCTTCAACGCCCATATGAGCAATTGCGCCAGCAAGGATTTGAGAAGTTGCAAATGTATCAGAGCCACCGAATTCACGGCCTGATACAAGTACAGCCTCATCAGCACCCATTGCAAGAATTTCGTGAAGCATACCAGCAGCTGGTGGAGGTCCCATTGATACTACAACTACCTTAGCCTCAGGATTTTTATCCTTAAGTGAAAGGGCAGCCTCAACTGCATTTAAATCATCAGGATTGATGATTGTTGCCATCTTGGAACGGTCCATTGTACCGTCTTCTTTGACAGCAACCTTGCCAGATGTATCTGGCACTTGCTTTACACAAACAATATATTTCATTGGGCTCCCCTCCTTACTTCTTAAGTAAATTTCCTGAGATTACCATCTGCTGTACCTGAGATGTTCCCTCATAGATGCTTGTAATACGGGCATCGCGATAGAGACGCTCTACCTTGTATTCCTTCATATAACCATAACCGCCGTGAATCTGAACAGCCTTGTATGCAACACGGTTACACATCTCAGATGCAAAGAGCTTTGACATAGCGCAAAGCTTTGATGCCTCTGGGTCACCTGCATCCTTCTTAAGTGCTGTTGAATAGATAAGTTCACGAGCTGCCTCAATCTCGGTTGCCATGTCGGCAATCATAAATGAGATAGCCTGGAAGTTTGCAATTGGTTGGCCAAATTGCTTGCGCTCCTTGGCGTAATTGATTGCCTCCTCAAGGCAACCTTCAGCGATACCAAGAGCTTGCGCTGATATACCAAGGCGACCACCATCAAGTGTCGCCATAGCAGCGCCAAAGCCCTTGTCACGCTTACCTACCATCTCGTCCTTGTGGACCCTTACATTTTCGAAAATAACATCAGAGGTAGGATAACCAACAATGCCCATCTTGTGCTCAGGCTTGCCGCATGATACACCAGGGAGTTTCATATCAACGATAAACATTGATATGCCACGTGAGCCCTTCTGTGTTGTATCAGTCTTTGCAAGTACTACAGCATAGTCAGCCATAGGCGCGCCTGATGCAAAAGTCTTACGACCGTTGAGGATGAAGTAATCACCATCCTCAACAGCTGTAGTTATTGTACCGCCTGCATCAGAGCCAGCGCCTGGTTCTGTGAGACAGAAAACCATAATCTTTTTACCCTGTGCAACGTCTGGCAAATACTTTGCCTTTTGCTCGTCGTTGCCACAGATAAGGAGCGGACCGCCACCAAGTGAATTACTTGTGTTGGCATAGATTGAAAGTACAGGTGAAACCTTGGCAAACTCCTCAACCATCAATACATAGTCAAGTGAGTCACCACCCTGGCCACCATATTCCTTTGGAATTTTAACGCCGCAGAATCCATACTGGCCCATCTTGTTAAAGATGTCCCAATCAAACTCACCTGTCTCCTCAAGCCTGTCAAGGAGTTCGGAGTTAAATTCGTTCTCGGCAAATTCTTTGCAGAGCTTGCGCATTAGCAAACGCTTTTCATCAAGAATCATAATTTGAGTCCTCCCCAAGTCTCACAGAAGATTGCTGGATCCATTGTTTTAAGGTCCTCTGCAATCTCTGGTACAAAGTCCATCTGGTCTAAGATGTCTTTTTGAATATCAAGACCAGGAGCAATTTCTATTATTGTCATCTTTTTATTTATGAGTTTAAATACTGCACGTTCAGTGATGTAGAGTACTTCCTGATCCTCAGGTGAATACTGACCAGCGAATGTAATCTGACTTACAGTATCTACAAACTTTCTAATGTCGCCTTCTTTGACAACTTCTATCTTGCCATCGCCAAGCTTGTACTCAGCATGGCCTGTGAATGTGCCAGCAAAGATAACCTTTTTAGTAGCAGCTGTAATATCAATAAATCCACCAGGACCTGTAAGGCGTGATCCCATACGAGAAACATTGTTGTTACCGTATTTATCTACCTGACCGATACCAAGGCAAGTCATATCAAGTCCGCCACCACTGATAAAGTCAAACATATCATTAGGTGTAATAATAGCCTCTGGGTTGTATGCGCTACCAAAGCTTGGGAGTGCTGATGGAACACCACCAACCATACCAGACTCTGTTGACATTGTTACCTTTTCAAGTTGGCCTTCCTCTGCAACAACCTTGGATACGTCAGCAGGCATGCCAACGCCAAGGTTGATAAGGTCGCCTGCCTTGAGTTCCATTGCGCAACGGCGACAAACAACCTTGCGTTCGTCAAATGGAATAGGCTTAATCTCATCAAGTGGGATTTTAATCTGGCCAGAGAAAGATGGCTCCCAATAGTCGCCCTCTGCCTGCCAGCATGACATTGGGTCCTTTGCCTTAACTACGTAGTCTACAAGTGCTCCAGGGATTTTAACATCCTTTGGATTGAGTGTGTCTGCCTTTGCAAGATACTCAACCTGAACGATTACGATACCACCAGAATTCTTGGTGGCCTCTGCAATTGCAAGGCCCTCGTTTATTACTGACTCATGAGCAAAAGAGATATTACCCTTTTCATCAGCGATTGTTCCACGAAGGAGCGCTACGTCTACCTTAAAGCCTGGATAGAAGAGGTATTCTTCACCATCAAACTCAACAACTTTAACAAGCTCATCCTTGGCTGACTTGTTCATACGTCCGCCCTCAACTCGTGGGTCAACGAATGTACCGAGGCCAGTTTTGGTGATAAGGCCAGGGCGACCTGCGGCGATTTCACGCCAGAGGTTAATGATGACACCCTGTGGGAGACAATAGCTCTCAAGTTGCTCAGCTCTTGCGAGGTCGCAGAGGCTGAACGCAGAGCCTATATGAGCGCTAGTCCATTTTGAAATAAGCCCTGGACCTGCTTCTCCAAAACGTGTGGCGCCACGTGCTCCATGAGCCTTGTCAGGCTCATCGCGACGTACACGGTCCCATCCTATAAAGTTGTTACCGTGACCCCAGTCACCCATGGCGCTACCCTGCTTTAAATGAAGGTTGCATGGATGGCCTGTCTCGGCGAAATTATCTCTAATTGCACAAGCAATTTCCTCAGCCCAACCAGACAGGCCCATGCCACCGATACCTACGGTCGCGCCATCTGGGATAAGCTGTGCTGCCTCACGAGCACTGATAAACTTTGCCATAGCGTTCTCCTTACTTATTCTTTGCTAAGAATTCTCTTGTAATTTCAACGGCCTTTTTTGCACCGCCACCAATCCAGAGGTGCTCTGCTGGGAACTCATGGAATTCACAATTTGGATACTTTGCTGCTGCCTCTCTTGAATAAGAAACATTAACAATGTGGTCCTTGTTACCATGGATTAAAAGTACTGGCTTCTTAAATGTGCAAATCTGCTCATATGGATCAAGGTCGATAACGTCTGTGCAATAGTTCTTGCCAACGTGTACGATTGCACACCAGAATTTCTCTGGTGGGTTCTTTGGATCAAAACGAGCTGTAATCATAGAACCCTTTCTTGCGTCATCACAGATTGAAAGTGCTGGGTAGTAAAGGATGATTTTGGAAATCTGATCCTCAAGTTCAGGGGCTACAAGAGATGTAGCCATGCCGCCCTGTGAGCAACCCCAAAGCGTGATGTTTGATGTATCAACAAAGCTCTGGGACTTAGCATAGTTAAATACTGATACTACGTCTCTTGATTCCTGAACGGCACTCATTCCAACTGAGCTACCGCCAGAGATACCAGAGCCTGAACGTGTGAAATCATAGCAAAAGCATGCGTAACCATCGTTTACAACTTTTCTTGCATAACGGAAAGTTGTCCACATGTTTGCGCAAAACTCATGTGACATTACAATTGCTGGCAATTTGCCAGAAAACTCCTTTGGAGTTACAACGATACCGCGAATTGTATTACCCTGTTCACTCTTAGTAGTAAAAGGTCTAATTTTAAAATCCATAATAGATGCCCCCTAATCTATTTCTTCAATTGCATACGCATAATAACTGATAAGGAAATAAGGTTTCTTATCCTTAATAGTGAGTTTCATTCCTATCATTGCAAAGCAAGGAGTGTCCTCAAGCCACTTATAGCGCTCATCATTTGTATGATAGTAAAGGAACTCTCTAAAATATACATAGTCTGAGAAGTAATGTTTAAGGCCCAAGAGGTTCTTTGGAACCTTGTCCCACATTACTTTCATTCTGCCGTCTGTGAAAAGGTCAAGTACTGCACCATCATCTGTTGTAATCTGATACTTTGCAAGTACATCACTTGTGATGCCAAGAAGATGAATTGTATTCCAGTCAGCACCCAGTGGCTTGATAACACCATTGATCTCTCCGCCCTCACAAGGACCATCCTCAATTGGAATTACAACCTGTGCACCAAGGCCCTTGAGCCCTACTGGAAACATGAGTGCAGGACATGCGCACTCTGTGTAGTATAAAAATCTAGTCTTCATTGTGCACACCTCCTCAATTTACCTTGTAGCAGGTAAAATCAACACGATTACCAACTACCGAATCAACTTTAATAAATGTAATGGTGTGTGCAAGCCAAGTAAGTCCTGGCCAACCCGTATTGTAAAGGATGTTAAAGACCTCACTATTGTTGCCGTAAACATCACAAGAGATAGTGCGAAGTGCACCCTTTCTTGCCACAAACTTGCTCTCGTACTTTACGCCACCATCTAGGCGCTTTGTCTTCCAAAGCACAGATACAACTGGTGCTATGTCAGCGTCAACCTTGCCGCTAACCTTGCCAGCCAAAACTTTGAAAGCCTTCATTTCTCCGAGACCTAATTCATAGTGTTCAATATCCTCATCGAACTCTACAAAGCCGGTGTAGATTTTATCGAATGATGGATCTGGCATATGAATTGGATGTTTAAAAACGCTCATCATATCTCCTCCATATTAAATTTTAGTTCCGTACAAAATAAACCAATAATATAATAAACCCAATCAAGTCAAATTTCCATTAGCAAATATGTAAATATTTACATATTTAATTTGTTACCTTTGCCAATTGTTCATTTAAGACAAATATAGTTTAATATATACATATTAAAAACATGGAGTGAAGTTATGCGTAACCTTAAATATGCAATACTTGGACTTGTAAATCGCGAGCCGATGTCTGGATATGACATCAAGAAAGCTTTTGAGGATCGTGCCCTCACAAGCTTTTGGCACGCTGAGCACAGCCAGATATATCCAGAGCTCAAAAAGCTTGTTGAGGAAGGCATGCTCCGCTTTGATACAGACATCAAAGGCGAGCAGATGGAGAAAAAGATATACTACATCACCGACCAAGGTCACAACGAGTTCTTAAATTGGCTCCGTGACGACGTTCCAATCGAGCGCACATTCAAGGACATCTTCCGACTTCGCACCTACTACTCCGAAAGCTTAAGCGAAGATGAATTCCTAAAGCTCCTTGAGAGCCAGCTTAATCAACACACTGAAAAGCGGGATTACCTATTAAAGATAATGAATAAGGTATACGGCTACAAGCCACCACAGAAAGGCACAGCCGACCTTGGAGACTATATGGTACACGACGGTGCTATCCTTCGAGAAAACGCTTACATCGACTGGCTTCAAAACTGCATCGACCTTTATAAATAAAACAAGCGCCCTTCAACCGAAGGGCGCTTAATCTTTAAAACATATCTTTATTTTGTGAGATTTGATAGAGAAGTGTATCCATTGCTCTACTGATTACATCCGTATCATAGTAAGATTGATACTTTTCTTTCAAATCAAGAAGGAAACGATTTGGCAAGTCAAACTTTACCTGAACTCCATACACTTCCCTTGCCGCTCTTACCTGACTATCAAAGCTATTAGAGAATGGTTTAGCCTCAATTTTTGCTATCACTTTTTCAACAGAAGAATAATTTAAAGGATACGCATTTGTGTCAGAAAGAAGTGAGAGACCAAAATCAAAATATGGGCAAAGTCTAAATTCCTTGGTTTTAGTATTTCTAACTATAGCAATATTGTTTGTATGCCTATCCTCATTCAAGAAAAGGGCATCCAATTCTAGCAACGCTGTAATATACTCTCCTACTCCTTCAAGACCCGTTTCCTCTTTTAAAAATGATACAGTATAAATAATCTTATTCTTAATGGATGGTATGCTATCAAGTGCCTTCACGAGAGGCTTGCCACGAGTCAAAACATGCAAACGTTCAATCGTAATCAATTCTTCATAGTCATTTAAGAAGTCCAGGCTAAAACATCCTGTATAGAAATTTTCTCCACATGTAATGTCTACTGGATAATATTTAACATATGACTTTACATTTGAGTGCTTTAACATCTCAGAAACATAAACCTCAGCAAGGCCTTCATAGCCCATAAAGTCGCCTTTATACCAATCTATGCCCATTTTCCACTTGGGCTGATTGCCCTTTGAACTACTTGAACCACTGAGCATCAATTGTTTGCTGTACGAGAGATTAACTTTTAGATTTAATGCTCTTTTATCCATAAAGTCACCTAATCAATCTAAAGTTTTAATATTGAACCAATAGTTATCATCTGGCGTTTTGCCTTTTGTCTTCATTACTATGAGCCAAGGATCATAAAAAGGCACTCCTAAAGCTTTCAACAGTTGCTTCTTATCGCCCCTATTTTCTGGGAAACATCGCGTTAAAAGATAATCCTCAAAATCCTGCCATGTTGGGTTTGCATTAACACCAAATGGCAGGCTGAGAACGTCGTTCGAACGATTTGTTATATAAACTTGCTCTGTCTGAAAGTTCAAATAAATTGATGAGACAACTGAGCGTCCATTCATTACATCAACTACAAATGGATAGTCACTTGATGGTTTAGACGAGAGATACTTTACAATTGTTTGACGTGATGTGTTATACCTCTTTGCAATTTCATCGTGAGATGCACCCTCACATTGAAGGTTTAGCATGTCAGCAATATCCCCATCAGTAAATTGTTTTTTACGGCCAACATTTACTGGGGAAAACTCACTATATTCCTTTGCAATTTTACGAAGTTCATCTTCGTTTACAGTCCCAAAGAGTTCAAGACAAAGTGCTTTATAATCCATTCAATCACCAATTGTAAACTAATATTATTTTACATAAATTATTATTTGTTTACATATTATCATCAAGTTAAATCCAAGTCAACAAAAAACTCCCTTCGAACAATCGAAGGGAGTTTTCACATATCACTTATTTTTGATTGAAGTAAGCAACAGCTGACTCAAAGAGTTTGAGGTCATAATCACCAGGTACGTTCTTGTAGAGGCCTGTGCCGATTCTCTCGGCATGTCCCATCTTACCAAATACACGACCATCTGGTGAGAGAAGTCCCTCAACTGCAAGTGCAGAACCATTTGGATTGTATTGGATATCAGATGTTGGGTTACCATCAAGATCAACGTACTGAGTAAGTATCTGACCATTCTCTGCAAGGCTCATGAGCAAATCATCGCTCGCGATGATTCGGCCCTCACCGTGTGAGATTGGTACACTGTATACCTTGCCAACCTCTGCATACTTAAGCCATGGAGAGTTGTTGGAGCAGAGTTTTGTTCCAACAATCTTGCTCTGGTGGCGGCTGATTGTGTTGTATGAAAGTGTTGGACAGTTCTCATCAGTATCAATAATCTTGCCATATGGTACAAGACCAAGTTTGATGAGAGCTTGGAATCCGTTACAGATACCACCCATGAGACCGTCTCTGTTCTCAAGGAGGTCAGTTACTGCATCCTTAATCTCTGGGTTTCTAAAGAATGAAGTGATGAACTTTGCTGAACCTTCTGGTTCGTCACCACCTGAGAAACCACCTGGGATAAAGATAATCTGAGAATTCTTAATCTCTTTCGCAAAGTCAGATACAGATTTTTCAACACCCTTTGAATCAAGGTTGTTGATTACAAAAATCTTGGCCTCTGCCCCTGCTCTCTCAAATGCCTTAGCAGTGTCATATTCACAGTTTGTGCCTGGGAATACAGGAATGAGCACGCGTGGCTTAGAAACGGCTGAAACAGCCTTATAAGCCTTGTCACTCTCATATGTGAATGTTGGTAGTGCACGCTTGTCAGTTGCAACGTTGTTGCATGGGAATACTGACTCAAGCTTGTCCTCATAAATTGCTGAAAGTTCAGAGAGAGATACTGACTGACCATCAAATGTAATTTCTGGTTTGTCTGTTGTAAAGCCAAGAGGCATTGCCTTAAAGCCTTCCATACCAGCAAATGGGCAGCCATCATCTGAATTAAGTTCAAGGATGAATGCGCCATAGTTATAACCAAAGATTTCTTCCATGGAATAATTCTCACCATAGTCAAAACCTATTCCATTACCGATACACATTTTATAAATTGCTTCTGCAATACCACCATAGGTTGGTGTGTATGCTGCAACGAATGTACCATCAGCAATAAGCTTTGATACTGCTGCATAGACCTTTTTAAGGCTTTCAATCTTTGGTACACCAAACTCATCATATTCTGGACGAACACAAGCAACGCGATGTCCAGCGCCCTTGAAATCATTTGAAATGATTCTTGAAATCTTGTCAGTAGTTACAGCAAATGAGCAAAGTGTTGGTGGAACATCAAGGTCCTCAAATGAACCTGACATTGAGTCCTTACCACCTATTGCCGCACACTCGAAATCGAGCTGTGCTTTGAATGCACCAAGGAGTGCGGCAAGAGGCTTGCCCCAGCGCTCTGGTGCCTTGTTTGGCTTTTCAAAGTATTCCTGGAAGGTCAAATATACATCCTCAAATGTTGCACCGTGTGCAATGAGTTTTGAGATAGACTCAACTACTGCAAGGTATGCTCCATGGAACTGGTCCTTCTCCATAATATATGGGTTGAAGCCGTATGCCATGAGGGATGCTGTATCAGTGTCACCATGTTCTACTGATACCTTGTTAACCATTGCCTGAACTGGTGTGCGCTGATACTTGCCACCGAATGGCATGAGCACGCCGCCTGCACCAATGGTTGAGTCAAAGCGCTCTGAAAGTCCGCGCTTTGAGCAGACATTGAGGTCACCAACAAGTGCCTTGTAACCATCAACAAATGATGATGGAATAGCCTTTGCATAATTGCACTGTGCCTTTGTATGAACATCGATATGTTTCTCAGCACCATTTGAGTTTAAGAACTCACGGCTGATATTTACAACTGTATTGCCCTTCCAAGTCATTGTAAGGTATGGCTTTTCAGTTACTGTTGCAACAACAGTTGCCTCCAAGTTCTCGCTGTTTGCGATTTCAATGAACCTGTCAGCATCCTTTGCTTCAACTACAACTGCCATTCTCTCCTGTGACTCAGAGATAGCAAGTTCTGTGCCATCAAGGCCTTCGTACTTCTTTGGCACCTTATCAAGGTCGATAAGGAGGCCATCAGCAAGCTCACCTATTGCAACAGAAACACCGCCTGCACCAAAGTCGTTGCAACGACGGATGAGACGTGATGCCTCAGCGTTTCTAAAGAGACGCTGGAGTTTGCGCTCTTCTGGTGCATTACCCTTTTGAACTTCGGCACCACAGGTGTCGAGTGAGTTCAAATTGTGTGATTTAGAAGAGCCTGTTGCGCCACCGCAACCATCACGTCCAGTTCTACCACCAAGGAGTATTACTATATCACCTGGATCTGGAACTTCACGACGAACGTTTGCTGCTGGAGTTGCTGCGATAACAGCACCAATCTCCATACGCTTTGCAGCATAGCCATCATGATAGAGCTCATCTACCTGACCAGTTGCAAGACCTATCTGGTTACCATATGAGCTGTAACCATTGGCAGCTGTTGTAACAAGTTTACGCTGTGGAAGTTTACCCTTTAATGTCTCTGAAAGAGGCTTTGTTGGGTCAGCAGCGCCTGTAACACGCATAGCACCATAAACATAAGAACGACCTGAAAGTGGGTCACGAATGGCACCACCGATACATGTTGCTGCACCACCAAATGGTTCGATTTCTGTTGGATGGTTATGAGTCTCATTCTTAAAGAGCAAGAGCCAATCCTCATCCTTGCCATCATGGTTTATTGTCATCTTGACTGTGCAAGCGTTAATCTCTTCTGACTCATCGAGCTTTTGAAGTTTGCCCTCGCTCTTTAATACCTTGGCAGCCAATGTGCCTATATCCATAAGGTTGATAGGCTTTGTTCTGCCGAGTTTCTCACGAGAAGCAATATAGAGGTCGTAAGCAGACTGGATAAACTCATCGTCAAATTTGACACTGTCAATTGTTGTGAGGAAAGTTGTATGACGACAGTGGTCAGACCAGTATGTGTCAATCATACGGATTTCTGTGATAGTTGGATCCCTATCCTCTGATTTAAAGTAATCCTGGCAGAACTTGATATCATCAAGGTCCATAGCAAGGCCCTTTTCTGATACAAATGCTGCAAGTTCTGACTCATCAAAGTTCAAAAATCCAGTTAAAGTATCAACAGTTGTAGGAAGGTCCATAACTGCCTTTAATGTCTCAGGCAATTCAAGGCTCGCAACACGTGCCTCAACAGGGTTTACTACATACTTTTTGATTGCATCAATGTCGGCATCACTTACATCGCCGTATACAAGGTAAACCTTGGCAGAGGCAACGTCTGGGCGCTCGCCCTTTGATACAAGTTGAATACACTCAGCAGCAGAGTTTGCGCGCTGGTCGAACTGACCAGGAAGGAACTCTACTGCAAATACTTTCGCACCGTCAGCTGGGATGTCAGAATAGACATCATCGAGCTGTGGCTCTGAAAGTATAGTCTTAACCGCATAATCAAATATCTCCTTTGAGAGTCCCTCAACGTCATATCTGTTGATTATGCGAAGACCCTTTACATTGCTCATGCCGAGCAATGTATTTATTTCCCCAAGGAGCGCATTTGCCTCATGGCGAAGCGCTTCCTTTTTTTCTACATAAACTCTATATACCATTCCTACTTACCTGCCTTTAAAGCTTTCTGACCGATGTCAGTTCTATAATAAGCATTTTCAAAATGAATAGTCTTTACTGCCTCATACGCTTTATCAATTGCCTCTTCCAAAGTAGGAGCAGTTCTTGTTGCGCAGAGGACACGTCCACCATTTGTAAGGAGTTTGCCATCCTCAAGTTTTGCGCCAGCAATAAAGACATTGTCACGGCCTTCATCAAAGGTGATTTCAAAGCCCTTGTCATACTTCTCTGGATAGCCCTTTGAAGCCATAACTACACAGCATACGCACTCATCCTTGAACTTGATTTCAAGTTCATCGAGTGTTTCAAAGCGACAAGCCTTCATTATTGTAAGAAGGTCTGTATCAAGAAGTGGAAGTACTACCTGAGTCTCTGGATCACCAAAGCGACAGTTATACTCAATTACCTTTGGACCATCTTTTGTAAGCATAAGTCCAAAATAGAGACATCCCTTAAATGTTCTGCCTTCTGCATTCATTGCAGCCATTGTAGGAAGGAAGATTTTCTCCATACACTCGTCTGCAATTTCCTTGGTGTAATAAGGGTTTGGAGCGATAACGCCCATACCGCCTGTGTTGAGGCCCTTGTCACCGTCAAGTGCACGCTTGTGGTCCATTGATGAAATCATTGGAACAAGTGTCTTGCCATCAGTGAATGAGAGAACAGTTACTTCTGGTCCCTCAAGGAACTCCTCTATTACTATCTGTGAGCCAGACTTACCAAACTTCATGTCCTGCATCATAGATAAAACAGCGGCTCTAGCCTCATCACGTGTTTCAGCGATGATAACGCCCTTACCAAGTGCCAAGCCATCTGCCTTAATAACGATAGGAATCTTGCATGTTTCTACATAAACGATAGCATCATCGACATTTGTAAATGTTGCATACTCAGCAGTTGGAATACCATACTTCTTCATCAAATCTTTTGAGAAGATTTTTGAGCCCTCAATAATAGCTGCATCAGCGTTTGGACCAAAGCATGGAATACCGTGCTTTTCGAGTGCATCAACACAGCCAAGAACAAGTGGATCATCTGGTGCTACTACTGCAAAATTTATTACATTGAAGTATGCGAACTCAACAATCTTGTCAATGTCGGTTGCTGCGATATCAACGCAAGTTGCATCAGCAGCGATTCCGCCATTGCCAGGAATAGCAAAGATTTCCTCTACTTCTGGATTCTCTTTAATCTTTTTGATTATGGCATGTTCACGGCCACCGCCGCCTATTACTAAAACTTTCTTAAACGGTCTTAGTTTGCGCATAAAAGCCCCTCCTAAATTAGTGATGGAAAAGTCTCATACCTGTAAATGCCATAGCCATACCATAGTCGTCAGCTTTTTCAATTACAAGGTCGTCACGGATAGAACCGCCTGGTTCTGCGATATATGAAACGCCGCTCTTCTTTGCGCGTTCAATGTTATCTGGGAATGGGAAGAATGCATCAGAGCCAAGTGCTACACCTGTCATTGAATCAAGGAATTCGCGCTTGTCAGCCTCTGTAAGTACAGATGGCTGAGACTTAAAGTACTTCTGCCAATTGCCATCAGCACAAACATCCTCTTCATTCTGGTTGATATAACCGTCGATTACGTTGTCACGCTCTGGACGACCAATATCATCCTTGAATGGAAGGTTTAATACTTTGTCACACTGACGAAGGAACCATGTGTCTGCCTTTGAACCAGCAAGTCTTACGCAGTGAACACGTGACTGCTGACCAGCGCCAACACCAATTGCCTGACCATCAACTGCAAAGCAAACTGAGTTTGACTGTGTGTACTTAAGAGTAATCAAAGAGATAATAAGGTCTCTCTTTGCTGACTCTGGTAAATCTTTATTCTTTGTAACTACGTTTGAGAGAAGTGCTTCGTTAATTTCGAAGTTGTTTCTGCCCTGCTCAAATGTGATGCCAAATACTTGCTTCTTCTCCTGTACCTCTGGTACATAGTTTGGATCAATCTTAACGATGTTGTAGTTACCGTTTCTCTTGGTCTTGAGTATCTCGAGAGCCTCTGGCTCATAGCCAGGAGCGATGATACCATCTGACACTTCGCGCTTGATAAGGTTTGCTGTTGTAACGTCACAAACGTCTGAGAGCGCTACCCAGTCACCGAATGAGCACATTCTGTCTGTGCCACGAGCACGAGCATATGCGCAAGCGAGTGGTGACTCATCAAGTCCCTCAATATCGTCAACGAAGCAAGCCTTTTTAAGCTTGTCTGAAAGAGGAAGACCAACTGCTGCTGAAGTTGGAGATACATGCTTGAATGATGTAACTGCTGGAAGTCCAAGAGTCTCCTTGAGTTCCTTTACAAGCTGCCAAGAGTTGAATGCATCAAGGAAGTTGATGAAACCTGGTCTGCCTGAGAGAATCTCGATTGGAAGTTCGCTGCCATCAGCCATATAAATCTTTGCTGGTTTTTGGTTAGGGTTACAACCATATTTAAGTTCAAATTCAGTCATTGTCTTTCTCCTCTTATTTATTCTTGTTAATCATTCTGTCGTCATACTTACCTGTCTCAAGGTCGATATAACGAACATAGAGTGAAATCTTGTTGTTAGCATCAAGGTTATTCCAGATATCATCATAGAACTCATCGATATCATCAGGAATAGTTACTCTTTCAGGCTCACCCTGGAAAGTTGGGATTGGGTTGCCATCGCATACATAAGTGTGGATGAAATGACCAACACCTGGGAGTGGCTCGTAATCAAATGTAAATCTGTTACAAGCTGTGCCCTCTCTATCAGCACTCTTTAAGATGCTGAGCTTGTATGAGAACTCCTCATCAGTAATCTTAACAATACCAGAAATACGTGGTGTCCAGTTAGGACCGTCTGGCTCAAACTCACGAGTCTTAAGTGCCTTCTCAAATGAGTAAGATGTGCACTTGCCAGCTGCCTTATCTACATCAAGCTTGTCATAGATTGTTGTTGTCTGGTCACCATTTGTAACAATAGTCTTGTTACCGCTAACCATTACTGGGTTATAGATGATAAGTGAAGGATCTTCAACTTTTGACTCATCAAATGGATAAATTGTAAGGTTGTCGCCTTCCTTTTTAAAGATACGGTTACGGCTGTTCTCTGAACGGCCCATGATAAAGTAAGCGATTGCGCACTTTGATGCATCCTCTGTCATACCAATTACAAGGCCACGACCTACATATTCATTTCCGTGAATACGGTTGCCCATTGATTTTACTTCATAGATATCCATTATTTTGACTCCTCCACTATTTTCTTTGAAACTTGTTCGCAAGCCTTTGGAAGAATAATCCACTCGGCTTGCTCCATTACTCTCTTTTGTAATACTTCTGGTGTATCACCTTCCATTACAGGAACCTCCTGTTGGAAGATTATCTCACCGCCATCTGTAATCTCATTTACAAAGTGAACTGTGGCACCTGTAATCTTGTCACCTGATGCCAAAACCGACTCATGAACCTTGAGTCCATAAAATCCGTCGCCACAGTGCTTTGGAATAAGGGATGGATGTATGTTTATTATCCTATTTGGATATTCCTTAACAAAACGTTCTGAAAGTACAGACAAAAAACCTGCAAGTACAATCATATCAATATCATTTTCACGAAGCAGCGCAAGCATTCTATCCTCAAACGCTTCCTGTGAACCACATTCGCGCTTTAGTACCGTTTCACCCTTAACTCCAGCATTACGAGCGCGCTCAAGCGCATATGCGCCTGCCTTGTTAGAGATTACAAGTGTAATCTCACCAGATGTAATAACGTCACCCTGCGCGTCAAGGAGCGCCTGGAGGTTAGTACCTCCACCAGATACTAAAACAGCAATTTTTGCCTTATCCATACAAAAGCTCCTTATACGAGTTCAATCTTATTTGGACCTGCAACGATAGTACCAAGAACATAGGCGTCTTCGCCCTCAGCCTTGAGCACCTCAAGCGCCTTGTCTTTATCGGCGGCAGCTACGACAACTGTCATACCAACGCCCATGTTATAAGTGTTGAACATATCGTGCTCTGAAATACCACCGCGCTCCTGCAAAAGTTTAAAAATCGGAAGGACACGTACGTCGTCCATATTGATTTTTGCACACATTCCATCAGGAATTGAGCGTGGTATGTTCTCGTAAAATCCGCCGCCTGTGATATGTGATACAGCAGAAACCTTAACTGCATCAAAGAGCTTAAGCATTGGCTTTACATAAATCTTGGTTGGAGTGAGAAGT
>JAZRVV010000007.1:0-7266 GCA_045599345.1 Acutalibacteraceae bacterium | reverse complement strand
GAAATAGAGCTTTTGACTCGAAAGAGTCAGAAGCTCTTTCTCTTTTCTCGGTTTCTGCCGGTCAAACGTATGCGGACATATGATGAAATGGCTGTCCGCTGCTTTGGTGGCACGCTCAAATCGAAGTGTCAAGGCACGCTTCAATCTAAAGGCTTTGACACTCCGCTTTTCTGGATATCACCAGCAAAGGAAAACTTTGCTGGTCGCAATTAAGCATTTTGAGTAGCCGTTAGACTGCTCGTTGGTGTGAGAATATATGTAAAGTCTTTAATGGTTTGTGTTCTGTAATCGTGAACCTTTCTTGATACTTCTCCACAGTGTGGACAAACGCCTCCAACATATTCGTGCTCAATGAAAATCTTGGTTGCTGTCTCAAACTGCTCAATTTTTATTATTTTAACACCTTGTAAATTTAGTAATTTTTCTGTAAAATTAGAAATGGACATATACGAACTTCATCTCCGAATGTTTTCTAGTCAATCTCATTCTAAAGGATTTAGTCGTATATGTCTTCTTTTTTTTGCATTTTTCCAAAAAAGAAGGCTCCATAACAAATGCTGTACCCCAACATTTATTATAGAGCCTAAAAATTTAAAGGGATTCCAACATTATAATATTGGAATCCCTTTTATTATTTTATCTTTTCTTTTTGTAGCAATATATAGATAGAATCTTATTCATGTTTTTCTCTAATAAAATGTATATCTTTTGCTACACCGATAAGTGCTTTTATACCAGCTGAGGATATAACTGAAATAAGGCTTCCTACTACAATGATAAGTATTCCAACTAATACAAGTTCTTCTTCTGCCATTAAAAATATTCCTAAGGCAATGGAAGCGATAATACCTAATGCTATAGTAATATTTGCAGTAATATCTAAAATTCCTAACCATAATGTCAATCCAGTTGCTTGGTTAGAAACATCGTAAATATAAGATTTGTTAAATTCTTCTTTTGTTGAGTAATCTTCTTGACTTTTAAATTCGTAACCACAATATGGGCATACCTTTTCACGCTCGTTTATTGGGGCGTCACACTTTGGGCATAATTTAGTTTCCATTCATTATTTCCTCCTTTGATAAATAAGTGTTTCATCTTATTGATATTACACGTACTATTATAGAATTAATACCACAATAGTATTATATTACATTCAAAAGGTGATTTCAAATTTAATATCAATTGATAAAACATATGGAAAGAGATGAGATTTTAATGCTTTAAAGTGTTGACTTAAACGCTTTAAAGTGCTAAAATCTCTAATTGTATTATTAGTATATTGTTATTGGAGTGATATTTATGCCAATTTTTGAATATCTTGAGAGGAATGCTAGGGAGTATGGCTCAGATGTGGCATTGGTTGAAATCAATCCTAAATATGAGCCATCTGCTCGTATGACATGGAAGAACTATGCTCTTGTAGAGCCACAGCCAGGTGAACCTTTCCGTCGTGAACTCACATGGAAGGAGTTCGATGATAAAGCAAATATGTTTGCAAATCTCCTGTTTACTCGTGGTATCCAAAAGGGTGAGAAGGTTGCTATCCTTTTGATGAATAGCATTGAGTGGTTGCCAATTTATTTTGGTATTTTGAAGGCAGGAGCAGTAGCTGTGCCTTTGAATTATAGGTATGACGCATCAGAGATTAAGTATTGTCTTGAGAAGTCTGATAGCTCAATGCTCGTATTTGGACCAGAGTTTACTGGTCGTATTGAGGAGATTGTTGACAGGATTCCTGATGTTCGTGAACTTTTCTATGTTGGTGAGGACTGCCCATCATTTGCTGATTGTTATGAGAAGATGATTAAGTTCTGCTCACATAAAAAGCCAGAGGTTAATATTACTGATTCTGATGATGGTGTAATTTACTTTAGTAGTGGTACAACCGGTTTCCCAAAGGCTATTTTGCATGCTCATCAGTCTCTCATGCATTCCTGCGCTACGGAGCAAGCGCATCATGGTCAGACAAGGGATGACTGTTTTTTGTGTATTCCACCTCTTTACCACACAGGTGCCAAAATGCACTGGTTTGGTTCTTTGATTTCTGGTTCTAGGGCAGTACTCCTTAAGGGTACAACACCAGAGCTCATTATCAAGACAATGAGTGAGGAACATTGCACAATTATCTGGCTCCTTGTTCCTTGGATGCAGGATGTGCTTGATACAATTGACAGAGGGGAAATTGATTTATCAAAGTATGAACTTTCTCAATGGAGAATGACTCACTCTGGTGCACAGCCAATTCCACCAGCACTTATCAAGCGTTGGCTTACTATTTTCCCAACACACCAGTATGATACAAACTATGGACTTTCTGAGTCTATTGGTCCTGGTTGTATACACCTCGGCGTTGAGAACGTCGAGCACGTCGGCGCACTGGGTGTGCCGGGTTACGGCTGGGAGATCAAACTCTGTGACGAAGACGGCGCTGAGGTAGCGCAGGGCGAAGTCGGAGAGATTTGGATCAAGGGCCCAGGCGTAATGAAGTGCTACTACAACGACGAGAAGGCATCAGCCGAGACTTTGAAGGACGGCTGGCTCTTGTCAGGTGATATGGGTATGCTCGATGAGGATGGATTTATCCACATCGTTGATAGAAAGAAGGACGTTATCATCTCTGGTGGTGAGAACTTGTATCCAGTACAGATTGAAAACTTCCTTCGCAAGAACATTGCAATTAAGGATGCTGCTGTTATCGGTACACCAGACGAACGTCTTGGTGAGAAAGCAACAGCAGTAATTGAGATAAAAGAGGGATACACATTGACAGAGGATGAGGTCAATGAGTTCTGCCTTGATTTACCACGTTACAAACGTCCACGTGAGATAATCTTCGCTGATATCCCAAGAAATCCAACTGGCAAGATTGAAAAGCCAGTGCTCAGACAGAGGTACTGCGGTACATCTGTTGTTGCTCATCAAGTAGAGGAGGACAAATAAATGGCAAAATTAATGCTAGGAAACGCGGCAGTGGCACTTGGTCTTCGTGACGCAGGTTGCCGTCTCGTGTCCTCATATCCTGGTACTCCTAGTACCGAGATAACAGAAAATGCTGTTAAATATGATTCAGTTTATTGTGAGTGGGCACCTAATGAAAAGGTTGCACTCGAGACGGCTGCTGGTGCGTCACTTGCTGGTGCTCGTGCCTTTGCCGCTCAGAAGCACGTTGGCTTAAACGTTGCTGCTGACCCACTTTATACAATGTCATACATCGGTGTAAATGGCGGTCTTGTAGTTGCTGTTGCTGATGACCCAGGCATGCATAGCTCACAGAATGAGCAGGATAGCCGTCATCATGCAGAGGGTTCCAAAATTATGATGCTTGAGCCTTCTAACTCACAGGAGTGCTATGATTTTACAAAACTTGCATTCAAGCTTTCAGAGGACTTTGATACACCAGTATTACTTCGTTTGACAACTCGTGTTGCTCATTCAACATCACTTGTTGAATCAGTTGATGACGGTGCTGTTGCTCTTAAGGACTATGTCAAGAATCCTCAGAAGAACGTAATGATGCCAGCTATGGCAAAGGTTCGTCACGTATTTGTTGAGGAGAGAATTCAGAAGCAAATTGCGTGGGCTGAAAATTGCCCAATCAATACAATTGAGTGGAACTCAAAGAAGATTGGTGTAATCGCTGCTGGTATTACATATCAGTATGCAAAGGAAGCACTTGGTGATCAGGCTTCTTACTTAAAGCTTGGTTGTGTATATCCACTTCCAGTTGAACTTATCAAATCATTTGCGGCTCAGTGTGAGACAGTATATGTTCTCGAGCAGCTTGATCCAGTATTTGAAAGACATTGTAAATCACTTGGCCTCAATGTTATTGGCAAAGAGAAATTCACTATGTGTGGTGAGTACTCTCAGGCAATGATTAAAAAGGTTATTTTAGGTGAAGAGACATCAAATCTTACTACTGACTTGACTGTTCCTGGTAGACCACCTGTACTTTGCGCTGGATGCCCTCACAGAGGCCTTTTCAATGCTCTTAAGGAGATTGATGCCAATATCTTTGTATCAGGTGATATTGGCTGTTATACACTGGGTTCTCTTGCTCCTATTGGTATGATTGATACTTGCATCTGTATGGGTGCATCAGTATCATCACTACATGGTAGGAACAAGGTAAGACCAGAGGATGCAAAACGTGCTGTTGCAGTACTTGGTGACTCAACATTTATCCATTCTGGTATTACTGGCCTTATCAATATTGCATACAATGATACCAACTCTAAGGTAATTGTACTTGATAACTCAATTACTGGTATGACAGGTCACCAGCAGAACCCAACAACTGGCAAGCGCATCAACGGCGACCCAGCAACTGCCGTTGATTTGGAAGCACTTGCCAAGGCATGTGGTATTGACCGCGTACTTGTTGTTGACCCATATGACATCCCAGCAACCAAGGCTGCTATCGCAGCTGAGCTTGATGTTGAGGCACCTTCCCTCATCATTTCAAGACGTCCATGCGCACTTCTCAAGGAAGTTAAGCATGCACCACCATTCAAGGTGGATGCAGACGCATGCGTTGGCTGTAAAGCATGTATGAAGATTGGTTGCCCAGCAATTTCAATCAAGGACAAGAAGTCAGTAATCGACTTCACACAGTGCGTTGGTTGCGGTATGTGTAAACCATATTGTCCTGTAGATGCTATTAAGGAGGGTGAATAATATGACAAAGTCTATTATGATTGTCGGCGTAGGCGGACAGGGAACACTCCTTGCGTCAAGACTTCTTGGTAATGCACTTTTAGCACAGGGCCTTGATGTTAAAATCTCAGAAGTTCACGGAATGTCACAGCGTGGCGGTTCTGTTGTTACTTATGTTAAATACGGTGAATCTGTTGATTCACCTATCATTGAGGAAGGAGAGGCTGATATCATCCTCTCATTCGAGCAGCTTGAAGCAGCTCGTTGGCTTCCATTCTTAAAGACAACTGGCAAGATGATTGTTAATACACAGTGCATCGATCCAATGCCAGTTATCACTGGCGCTGCAACATACCCTACGGGTATTATTGACAGCCTTGTTGCTGCCGGCGCCAACGTTGCCGCTGTTGACGCGTTGTCACTTGCCCTTGAGGCAGGCAACCCTAAGGCTGTTAATGTGGCACTCATTGGCGTTATGGCCAAAGCAACGGACATCCCAGAGTCCGTATGGCTTGACACCATACGCGCAACCGTGCCAGAGAAGTTTCTTGATCTCAACCTCAAGGCTTTCGCTCTCGGTTACAATCAATAAACTAAAGCGCTCCATCCTATGGAGCGCTTTTTTCTTGGTATCTTGCGGTCAATCCGCGCTCACACAAACAACTGCATCGCCGCGTATTTGGTAGCACTGCCTTTTCGCCACCTCAAGGTACACTGCGTTCTAAAGACCTTGAGGGGATGATTCGCTAGGCCTTTTAATGAAAGATTTTTCTTGCAAAAATCCAGCTGACATGTATTATAATGGGATTAGAGAAAAAGCGGAGAAGATTAAAAGCCGATGGAGGTGTTCTAATGCACGGACCAGTAATGGATAAATTGATTAGAGAAGAAATAATTGAAAATAATTTGAAGTATGTTAAACGAGGAGTTCTTTCAAAAGAAGAAGTTGCAAAAGAGCTGAATCTATCGATAGAAGAAATCGATGAACTGTTAGCAAAAAAGTAATTTGATATGTAGGGCACTCTTTTCTGTGACAATCCGCGCTCACACAAATAACTGCATCGCCGCGTATTTGGTAGCACTGCCTTTTCGCCACCTCAAGGTACACTGCGTTCTAAAGACCTTGACCTGACTTCAAGCCAGTGCTACTTGCCGATTAACGCCAGCAAGGATTTTTATGCTGGCGCCTTTCATATTTTGAACACTATTTTAGTCACCACTAAAGGTGAGTTTGCTGACCGTTCGTCGTAAGATATATGACCGTTCGTAGTACTAAAAACAACGTAGTTATAGGAAAAATTGCTTGACATTCAAACAAATGTTTGATATAATAATATCGACAAATAAATACATAAGTGTGCATTGTAGTTTGGTTATTAGGATAGAACGTTAGCGAATGATTAGGAACTGTTAGTAGGATCCTCCTGCCATAAGACATTGTACTTATGGTTTGTTTGCAAAATAACTAAAGGTGGTCCTAGTATGGACAAAAAATCAAGAGCTCAAGCAATTAAGGATTTTACAATTTTCGATGATGCTTACATGCAAGCATTCTTTAACAACGACATTCCAAATACGGAATTAGTTTTGAGAATCATTCTTGATAAGCCGGATTTAAAAGTTGAAACTGTAGGGATTCAGCAACGCCTTATCAATTCACAAGGTCATGATGGTGTTGTAGATGTTCTGGCAACTGACAAAATTGGAAAGATCTATAACATTGAAATTCAAAATGATATGAGGGAGGCAACGCCTAGGCGCGCTAGGTATTACAGTTCGTTGCTTGATACCAATCACCTTGAAGAAGGGGAAGACTATAGCAAGCTTCCAGAAACGTATATTATATTTATTACGAAGGGTGATTATTTTAAATTAGATGAACCTATCCATAACGTTGAGATGATAGAAAGGAAGCATTTAGATATAGATGTTAACTATGGGGTACATCTCATTTATGTTAATGGTAACTATCGTGGAGATGATCCACTAGGTCTTTTGATGAAAGATTTTTCTTGCAAAAATCCGGCTGACATGTATTATAATAGCATTAGAGAGAAAACCGATAAGTTAAAAGTTGATGGAGGTGTTCTAATGCACGGACCAGTAATGGATAAATTGATCTTGCAAGAAAATACAGAAATGTTGCTTCGCCTTTATAAAAAAGGCAAAATAACAAAAGAGGATATAGCGGATGAATTAAAAATATCGCTTGATGATGTAGAAAAGCTTTTGTCAAAGTGAGTTTATGGGGCACTCTTTTGAGTGCCCTTGTTATTATCTTGGTATCTGCCGATTCAAAGGTTACTGGCTTCTCCCGAAGCCAAGGATTGTATCACGACGAAAAGAGTCTCCACAGGAGACTCTTTTCTGTGACAATCCGCGCTCACATAAACAACTGCATCGCCGCGTATTTGGTAGCACTGTCTTTTCGCCACCTCAAGGTACACTGCGTTCTAAAGACCTTGAGGAGATGATCCACTAGGCCTTTTGATGAAAGATTTTTCTTGCAATAACCCAGCCGATATGTATTATAATGGGATAAGAGAAAAAGCGGAGAAGATTAAAACGGATGGAGGTATTATAATGCATGGACCGGTAATGGATAGA
>JAZRVV010000006.1:0-8431 GCA_045599345.1 Acutalibacteraceae bacterium | reverse complement strand
GATAATCCCTCCTATTTAGGAATAGCTCATCTTATTGATAGATACCCTTTTGAATTAAATATTTTTTGACATTTTCTAAAAAAGATTCAACCTCTTCTATAACATCGATAGTTTCTTCATCGCTTGGCTGATAAAAATCTTGCTGTTTCAATGTTTGCTTGAGCTTTTTCAAAACGATATTTAGACAATTCTTTTATTTCATTGCCGTCCATAATACAATGCCTTCTTTCTTAATGTTTTTATAGAACGGCAATGTGTCTCCCCACTCGTCAAGCATGTTTTGGTTTATATCAATAACTGACAACACCTTACCACATTCTAATTCATGGAATGCTACACAATCAATCATTAAATTTGTCACCTTTTTTGATGGCTTACCTAAAAGAACAATCGCAATATCTACATCAGACTCATTTGTCTGCGTTCCTCTAGCATATGAACCGTATAGAATGACTTCAGACAATAATTCACCATAGATTGAGCAAAGACTGGACACCATATTAGAAATATGTACCATTAACTCCTTGTGTTTATTTAAATTATTCCTTTGCCTCCAATTATGATATTTACCCGAGGATTCCCTCTTATCCTTCGGATATGGTGTGCCCTCTGGAATGATCCATTGATTACCCACTTTTTGACCATCTATCCTTCCGGCCAAAAGGAGTCTACGAACATTCCCAACATCCTTTCCATTGAGTTTGGCGTATTCGGTCACAGATAAATAATTAGGCATAGCATTCACCTCTTTTCCCAGAATAAACAATAACACTAAATCGTGTAAATGTCAATCCATCAGAACATAGTCATTTGCAACAAAGAAACGACAATAAAATTGGTCACTAATATAACCGTTTTATGTTATAATTGACATGTATAATTATTTTCTAGTATCTAGTATAAGGAAGGAAACTATGAACGAACAACTTTTTAGGAAGAAAAGTCTTAAGAAAATAGAGTCGCCAGAGAGTCTCAATGACACCGTTCGGGTGGCAAGCCCGAGCGTGTGGATTTTAGTAATAGCTCTGGCGGTATTGCTCGTTGGAGTATTCATCTGGGGCACTTATGGTGCGCTCGAAACAACAATGCCTGTCAAGGCAGTTGTTGAGAACCACGTGCTATGGCTTGTCCCAGAGGATATAAACGAGGTGCCATCAAGCTTTGATTTAAGTAAAAAGCACGTTTATCGAATAGACGGCGAAGAGTACGAGACATTCCTCTATCTCACAAGCGACAACTGCTATGCTTGTGAGACCAAACTGGATGACGGCACGTACAAAGCCGAACTGGTTGTTGAATCAATCAAACCAATATCATTTATTTTTAACTGAGGACGATTATGAGTAAAGTTGTTAAAACGCCTGTCATTATGCAGCTCGAGGCGCTAGAGTGCGGAGCTGCATGCCTTACAATGATAATGGCGTATTACGACAAGTGGATACCTCTTGAGGAAGTGCGAGTAAGCTGTGGCGTTTCACGCGACGGCTCCAACGCACTTAACGTTATACGCGCCGCTCGTCACTATGGCCTTGACGCAAAAGGCTACCGTTTCGACGACGTGGAGTCACTCAAATCAAGCGCAACATTCCCTTGCATAGTCCACTGGAACTTTAACCACTTCGTCGTACTTAACGGTTTCAAAGGCAACAAGGCCTATCTTAACGATCCGGCGCGTGGCTCTTATTCAGTGCCAATCGAAGCCTTTGATGATGCATTCACAGGTATTTGCTTGATGTTCAGCAAGGGCAAAAACTTTGTTCCATCTGGCAAACCAAAGAGCATGCTTGAGTTTGCAAAGAAACGCCTTTCAGGCTCTGCATCAGCGCTTATCTTTACAGCACTTGTTAGCACAATTGCTATGCTTATCGCCGCAATACGCCCTGCTTTTTCAAGAGTGTTTGTTGATAGGTTGCTCTCTGATATGTCGCCAAATTGGCTTGTGCCGTTCCTACTTATTTTTGCAGGATTCAACCTCGTACAGATTATTGCATCTGCAATTGTTGATATCTACACCTTGCGTATAAACGGCAAGATGGCTGCAACCAGTGATGCCACATACATGTGGAAAGTTCTCCGTATGCCAATTGAATTTTTCACACAGCGTATGGCTGGTGACATTCAAAACAGGCAGGCATCAAACCAGGTTATTGCCAACACCCTTATCACTGTCTTTGCACCACTGCTTCTCAATGGTGTAATGATGATTTTCTATCTTGTTGTAATGATAAGGTACAGCCCATGGCTCACACTTATTGGTATCGGTTCAATTGCAATCAACCTTGGACTTTCAAGGATTATCTCTAAAAAGCGTGTTAACATCACGCGTGTTGCTGCGCGTGACGTAGCAAAGCTTAGCTCAGCAACTGTCGCTGGAATTGAGATGATTGAAACAATCAAATCCAGCGGTGCTGAGGAAGGTTACTTTGCTCGCTGGGCTGGTTTCCAGGCCAGTGTTAACACAGCACAAGTAAAACTCTTAAAAGTAAACCAGTACCTTGGTTCAATACCAAACTTTATCTCAACACTTGCCAACAGTTTTGTACTTATCATTGGTGTATACCTCACCATGCAAGGTCAATTTACAGTTGGTATGGTAATGGCATTCCAAGGCTTCTTAACAGCGTTTATGCAACCAGCATCAACGCTTATTACCGCATCTCAAACAATTCAAGAGATGCGCACACAGATGGAACGCGTCGATGACGTTATGGAATATCCAACGGATGATACGTTCAAGCCTGAATCACCTGAGGTTACTGAATCAACCAAGCTCACTGGCGACATCAAGATTGTCGATGTGGACTTTGGTTATTCACCTCTTGCTGAGCCTATCATCAAGAACTTTAATCTTGAAATCAAGCCTGGCACATCAATTGCCATCATCGGTTCTTCTGGTTCCGGCAAATCAACTATGTCCAAGCTCATCTCTGGTCTCTACACTCCTTGGAGCGGTGAAATCCTCTTTGATGGCAGACCACTGTCTGACATTGAAAAGAATGTTTTCACAGGCTCACTTGCAGTAGTTGACCAGGATATCATCCTCTTTGAGGATACTATCGCTAACAACATTAAAATGTGGGACGACTCAATTGAGGACTTTGAAATGATCCTCGCAGCTCGTGATGCACAACTTCACGACGACATCATGGAACGCCCACATGGATATCAGCACAAGCTCATCGAGGGTGGTCGTGACTTCTCTGGCGGTCAGCGCCAGCGCATGGAAATTGCGCGTGTACTTGCGCAGGACCCTACCATCATTATCCTCGATGAAGCAACATCTGCCTTGGATTCCAAGACGGAGTATGATGTCGTACGCGCCATTCGTGACCGTGGCATCACTTGCATCGTTATCGCTCACCGCCTCTCAACCATCCGTTCATGTGATGAAATCATCCTCATGGACAATGGTGAAATTGCGGCTCGCGGTACCCACAAAGAACTTATGGAAACAAGTGAACAGTACCGTACACTTGTTACATCAGAATAGGAGGTGTATGCATGAGTTGGTTCGAAGAACAGTTAAAATACAGAAAACAACAGGATAACGATAGCTTTGCTGAAAGCATCGATTCCGTTGCAGGCGCCGTAATGGGCAAACGTCTCACACATCAAAACGATGTTGAAACAATTGCCAAGTCAGCAATTGAGGAAATCAACAAGTACTACCACGGCGCTGCAATCAGTGGCCGAGCTGTTAAGCTTGACAGTGGCTGGCAACGCCACTCTGTCGGCGCTATGCTCGGCACCGTCAAGGAAAGCGGCGCGGCAGTCGCACTTTTGCCGCATCCGCTCTATGGTTACTCCTACTACGACTACAGCGAAGGTCGCAAGTACAGAGTAACAAGGCGCAATGCGTCTCGCCTTTCTGAGGACGCTACTTGCTACTACGAGCAGTTCCCTGCTCGTCCGCTCACAGTCCGCGACCTCTTCCGCTTTATGTTTTCCAAACTCTCAGGCTTTGATATATTCCTCTACTTCTTATTGATGATTATCGTAGCCCTGTTAGGACTCTTGTCCCCAATGTTTACAAAGTGGCTCTTTGGAAGCGTACTTGAGGCAGGAAGCATGACAGCCCTTATTGCGCTCGCAGTATTTATGGTCTGCTTTGCAATCACACAAGCGTTGATTACAACCTTCCAATCACTCATTAATGCAAGGCTTGAAATCAAGCAAAACAATGCAATAGCCGCTGCTGTTATGCACCGCATACTCAACCTCCCTGCAGGTTTCTTTAGGGATTTCTCATCCGGTGAACTCACGCAGCGCTCAATATATGTAAGTGAACTCTGTTCCATATTTATCAACACGATAACAACTGTGTCATTCACTACATTGTTCTCGTTCATTTATGTTGGACAGATATTCTCCTTCATACCATCCCTTGCAGTGCCATCGCTGCTCATCGCTATCATTTCGCTCCTTGTGTCGGTTGTCACGACACTCGCTCAAATGAGAATCACCAAGCAGCGAATGGAATACACTGCAAAGACAAGCGGTATGACATACTCAATGATTACCGGCATTCAAAAGATTAAACTTGCCGGTGCAGAAAAGCGTATGTTCGCACGTTGGGCAAACCTCTATTCAAAGGAAGCAGAGCTTACATACAGCCCACCAACATTTATCAAACTTCGCAATACAATCACACTTGCGATTTCAGTATTTGGTACGCTCTTCCTTTATATGCTTGCAATCCAAAGCGGCACCGATGTTGGCAACTTCTATGCATTCACAACATCGTATGCGCTTGTTACCGCAGCATTTACTCAGTTTTCTAATATTGCACTTATCCTTGCAAATATTAAACCTACATATGAGCTTGCAAAACCAATACTTAATTCCACACCAGAGGTCACAAACGACGGTGACAAGCTCGATGGTCTTCGCGGTGAAATTGAGTTAAATAACGTATCATTTAGGTACGACGAGCACATGCCATATGTCATCCACAACCTCTCGCTCAAGATTCGCCCAGGCGAATATATCGCCGTGGTTGGTGCGACCGGCTGTGGCAAGTCGACACTCCTGCGCTTGCTCCTCGGATTCGAGACGCCACAGCGCGGCTCTATCTACTACGACAAGAAAGATATCGCCCATCTTGATATCAGAGAACTCCGCCGCAAGGTTGGCGTCGTAATGCAAGATGGCAAGCTCTTCCTTGGCGACATCTATTCCAACATTGTAATTTCAGCACCAGAGCTCACGCTCAGTGACGCTTGGGAGGCTGCTAAAATAGCATCAATCGATGAGGACATCAAACGTATGCCAATGGGCATGCAGACCCTCATATCCGAGGGACAAGGCGGTTTCTCTGGCGGCCAAAAACAGAGACTTATGATTGCTCGCGCAGTTGCCCCAAAGCCAAAGATTTTGATGTTTGATGAGGCAACATCTGCCCTCGATAATGTAACCCAGAAAAAGGTCGCAGATGCGATTGATTCCCTTGGCTGCACACGTATCGTAATTGCCCATCGCCTTTCAACTATCAAGCACTGTGATCGCATAATCGTGCTCGATCACGGCAACATAGTTGAGCAAGGCACATATGACGAACTCATTGCGCAAGGTGGCACATTCAGCGACCTTGTTGCTCGTCAGAGAATAGATATTGATGGAGGAGAAGACAAATGACAGACGCTGAAAAAACTGCCATATACACCGACTTCCATGGCAAAGTACTAAACTATGTAAATTCCAAAGTATGCAATATGACTCAAGCGGAAGATCTCACATCCGATATCTTCCTTAAAATCTATGAGAAACTCGACACGTTTGACGAGTCCAAATCGTCGCTGTCCACCTGGATTTTCACCATTACGAGAAACACTCTCACCGACTACTATCGTACTCGCAAAGTGTTCTCTGAAGTTCCAGAGGACTTCCGCGACGACACCTGCATCGACGATGAGCTCTGCACTAGCGAGACGCTCGAAACGCTCGCCGATGCACTCGAAGCGCTTGACGAGCGCGAACGTGACCTCATCATCCTCCGCTACTACAAAGGTCTCACATTAACCGAGATAGCAGAGCGAATGGACATCTCCTATTCATATGTAAAAATACTTCATAACAAGGCGCTTTCTGGCATGCGAGGATATTTTTAAAATTTTTGTAGCCATTTTAAGAATTCGCTCGTATAAACATATGAAAGCAAACGAAAAGAGGTAAGAACTATGGAAGGAAAACTCAGAGGTCTTTTTGAATATAACCGATTTAGTGGCAATGCTAGACTTAACAAATTGATTGAAGAAACCGATGCTCGCTATGGCACAGAACTCAGCGACAGCGACCTCTACTTTGTCAATGCTGCTGGTGTACCAGAAGAGATAACACAAAATCCAGATCAGTTTTATGCAAACAGACCATAAACCAAATCAGACCAAAAGAGCAGGCAAAAGCCTGCTCTTTTTTTATCTTTACCGCACAAATATCTATAAACTGTGTATTAATTACAATTAAAAACATTTACTTTACATTATTTTAATGCTACTATAAATTTGTGTAACTATCTAAAAAGGAAGGTGCTTTTATGCGAAATAAAATCTTATGCATACTTTTAACAGCAATTATGCTACTCACACTTATTCCAATAACAGCATTTGCAGTTGGCAAGGATATCACCAATGGCACGCCAGAAAGTGACAAAGAAACAAATTACGGTTATATCACTATTGACAATACGATTGCCGAACCTGGCGAGACCGTAACAGTCACGGTCAATCCTAAAGACGGCTATCAACTCAAATCGTTGACCTGTACTCCAGCACCAACGATCAGCACCATAGCTGATGTTCTTGCAACGGTTGAGGGATTCCCGGAAGGTACCGGAGGAATGAAGGATTATCCGGATGATGCTTGGGTTGTTGAAGATGGTAAGCACTTCGCCTTTGCACTATATAGTGGAAGTACTGTAGCATTGATCTTTTATAGTGACGCCGACAATAGTGCTACATTCATACTATTAACCACCCAAGTAACAGCGGGAGAAAATTGCTACACCGTAACAAGTGGCAAAAACACACCAACGTTCAATATGACAAACGGCATATTGAACAGCATTACATTTTCAAGTACAGACGAGATTGCGAACGGTAGGTATGGCGGCACCTATACCTCATCTGCAATTACTCCTGCCGAGCCCGAAACAATAACTCCAGCAAAGCAGACTGACGGAACTTATCAATTCAAAATGCCTGATTATGCAGTTACAGTTACAGCAGAGTTTGAGAAAAAAACGATTACCATTGCCGATATTTTACCAGAAGATTTCCCGACATCATCAGCCGGTGGTTGGTTGAATGAAAATGGCGGAAAATCGTATATAATGAATGGCAATCTTTTTGTGTATGGAATGAATAACGTAGACCTTTCCAAATCTGTAACAAAAAAAGATGATGGAAATTATGAATATCAAGGCACTTCAGGAACAAAAATTACTTTTGTTATGGAGTCCGGCAAATTAACAAAAATTAATGTATCAGGCTCAGTTTATTCTGAAAACAATGGAACATATGTTGCTCCTCATGTCCACGCTTTCACCTACACGGCAAATAACGGCAAGATCACCGCAACTTGCACAGATGGCTGTGATAAAGGCTACGATACGAAGCCGCTCACTTTGACACTCACTGCTCCATCAAGTCCCGACTATGACAGAAATGCCAAGACAGTTACCTTTGCAGATGGTGAAGAAGATAAATGGACAACTGCAGGATTACCGCTTCCAGCCATTACCTACACAGCAAAGTCTGGAAGTTCTTTGACAAACGATAATGCTATTAATGCAGGTTCCTATACAGCAAGTATAACGGTTGACACAAATAAAACCGCAAGTCTTGATTTTGAAATTACCAAGGCAACACCATATATCAAAACCAACCCTGCTGCAAGCGATATAGAATTCGGCCAGAAGCTTTCAGATAGTACATTAGCTGGTGGTTATGCTCAGGTTTCAGAAACTAACACTACTGAAGTTGCAGGTTCTTTTGACTGGACAAATCTAGATACAGCACCTGCTATTGCAGATAGTGAGGTTACTCCATACGATGTAACCTTTACTCCATTCGACAACAACTACAATACTGTTTCCTGTAAGGTAACGATTTCAGTAACACCTCTTACGTGTAATGTAACTCTTGAGAAGCAGAGTGGTACTGGTGGTACTGATTCAGTTACAGCAACATATGATGCTGCAATGCCAGCAATAACAATACCAACTCGTGAAGGATTTATATTTAATGGATACTTCGATGAAGTATCTGGTGGAAATCAGTACTACGATGCAAATGGCGCAAGTGTTAAAAGTTGGGATAAAGCCGAACCTAACGCAACGCTCTTTGCTCAATGGACACAACAGTATACCGTTACATATGATGGAAATGGTGCAACTTCAGGCGAAGTTGTCGATAACAACAAATATGTAAGTGGC
>JAZRVV010000005.1:0-31017 GCA_045599345.1 Acutalibacteraceae bacterium | reverse complement strand
CGCTGGCCTTGGTATATATTCGGCAGCGCTCACATATGATTTGGATTTTATTCCAATCTGTAATGAGGAGTATGACTTCCTCATAGATGAGAGCGCAATAGGATCAGAAAAAATTCAAGCCTTCCTCAAAGTGCTTCACAGCGATGAACTAAAACAGAGGCTTGAACGTATGGGAGGTTATGAGACATGGGATTAACACATATTGATGAAAAAGGCGATGCACGCATGGTTGATGTAGGCGAGAAGGAATATACTCACCGTACAGCAAAGGCACAGGCTATTGTAACTATGAAACCAGAGACATTGTCGTTAATTATTGAAGGAAAGGTTCCAAAGGGAGATGTGTTTTCATGTGCTCGTATCGCAGGCATTATGGCTGCGAAGAAGACATTTGAACTTATCCCAATGTGTCATCCACTTCCTATTGAGAATATCTCAGTTGAACTTGAACCGGTTGGCGATAACAAAGTAAGAATTGTTTCTACAGTCAAAACAACTTACAAGACTGGCATAGAGATGGAAGCACTTACAGCTGCGAACGTTGCTGCACTCACAATCTATGATATGTGCAAGGCAGTAGACAGGAGTATGGAAATATCTGATTGCTACCTACTTTACAAAGATGGTGGAAAATCAGGAGTTTACGAGAGATAAAGAAAGAACCCTCCGTTTTGAAAACGGAGGGTTTGGTTTATTTATAGAATGCCATCACAGTGCCGGATGGGCGAAGGGTTACATCCTTGGCATTGTCGTTGTATGCAATGTATGTATCTACGGCAAGGACTGGGATAAAGTAACCGTTGTTTAAAAGTGATGTCTCACATGTGGTGAGCGCGTCTGATAGTTCAGCCTTTGTTTTGGCTTTGTAAGTTAAGTTTACAAGTCTGTCATATTCCAAGTTTTCAAGGAAGATTATGTTGTTTGGGTCATCTGTTGTGAAGCGCTTTAGGAAGTCGCTTGCAAGGAAATCAGATGAGACAATCGTAGTGTATGCGATGTCGTATTCACCCTTTTTAACAACACTATCAAGCTCGGCTTGAGTTGCATATGGCTCAAGTGAGAGGGTGAGTGTTACACCGAAGAGCTTTTGCCAATCTTGGAGAGCTTGCTTGATTACTGGAACGTCCTCTTCAAGGCATACAAGCTTTAAATTGAGGGTGAGTTTAAACTCTTCTTTGACATCCTTCTTTTCTCCCTCGCGGCTCTCTTCTCCTTCGCCGACAGATACTGTCTTAACGTTTTCCTCGCCACTCTTTACACGCTTGAATGCTACGAGCGCAGCATCCATATCAAAGCCTGGCCCTTCAACTATGTTGGCATTTGCGCGATACGATGTGCCCGCGTGGATGTTGCAACATGCTGGCACGATGCCTTCGGCGCGTGCCTGTCCCTCTTGAACAATTGCGTCAACATTCGTTGATTGCGCAAATGCGAGGCGTAAGCTCTTGTATGTTACGAAAGGTTCGTGCGAAGCATTAAGACAGAATGTTTTTACTGCATTCTTATACCTTGATGTCGAGTATGATTCATCAAGTTTTTTTGACTCGTCCTTCGTGACGGACATAACGTCATATTTTAGGTAATTATCCTCAGTTCTAACAGAGAACCGAACGGTGTTATAAAGTGCTGGATTGTCACCTTTGTAATCCTCGTTTTTCTTGAGTGTAACAAGACCGTTCTCCTCATCAAAGAGGCCAAGGTAGTATGGGCCGTTTGACATAAGGAGGCTGGTTGAGAGGCCATACCTGCCGGCGCATTCTTCAAAGAATGCCTCTTGGCATGGCATGCAAATAGGAAGAGCAAGAGTGGTTAAAAAGCCCTCTGATGGGGATGACAACTTGATGATTAATGTGTTGTCGTTTTTTGCATAAGCATCCTCTACGATGCTTAGATATGATGCGCCGGGAGCGCAAGTTATTGGATCCTTTGCACGCTTGATAGCGAATGCAAAGTCATTAGCTGTGACTGTCTTGTTGATGCTCTTAACAAAATCCTCTCCAAGCGATTCGCTTGCACTTTTTGGTATCCTCCAAGCGGCATCGCGAAGATGGAATGTATATGTAAGGCCATCGTTTGAAATGTCCCAGCTTGTTGCAACACCGTTTTGGATGTTGCCTGACTTGTCGATTCTAACAAGGCCTTCAAAGCAGTTGTTGATGATTGTTTCAAGGTCGATGCCTTCTGCGATTTGAGCGTCATATGAAACAGGCACGCTGCTTATTGGCGCGGTCACTGCGCTTGCCTTTTCCTTTTTGCAAGCTGTAAGCGTGAAAAGCATCGATAGTATTAAAATAGCAACTAAAATTTGTTTAGTGATATTGGAATTCAAAATTTTTCCTCCTGCCACTTAATCTATGCTTAATTTTATCATATATATGCCTTTGTTGCACTTCTTTTTTCTTGACCCTTTTAATAGTACTGTGTATAATTTATCTGTATATTTATGATTATTAATCGTATAGCAATTTTTGAGGAGAATCGATTATGGATTACACAGAGCTTGTAAATCACATGTCCTTAAGAGAACAGGCCCGTCTTGTTACTGGTGCTGACTTTTGGCATACTTGGTCTGCTGTTAAGTATGGTCTTCCAAGCATTATGGTGAGCGATGGCCCTAATGGCCTTCGTAAGGAAGAAAAGCACAAGGCAATCAAGGCAATATGCTTCCCATCAGCAACTGCTCTCGCTGCATCATTTGACCGCGGTGTTTTAGCACACGTTGGTAGGACTGTTGCAAACGAGTGCAAGGCTAAGCGTGTATCAGTCCTCTTGGGACCTGGCGTTAATATTAAACGTTCACCACTTTGTGGTAGAAACTTTGAATATTATTCTGAGGATCCAGTACTTGCTGGTGAACTTGGTGCGGCTTTCATCAATGCCGTTCAGGCAGAAGGTGTTGGCACATCAATCAAACACTTCGCAGCAAATAGTACAGAGTCCCGCCGTATGGTATCTAACTCACTTGTAGATGACCGTGCTCTTCGCGAGATTTATCTTCGTGGTTTTGAGATTGCTGTTAAGAAGGCACAACCTTGGACAATTATGCTTGCTTACAACAAACTCAACGGCACATATTGCACAGAGAACTCTTGGCTTATAGAAGACGTTCTCCGTGGCGAGTGGGGATTTAAGGGCCTTACAGTCTCCGACTGGATCGCAACTGACGACCGTGTCGAGAGTCTTCACTGCGGCCTTGACCTTGAGATGCCAGGCTCTGGCTACGCTAACGTTCGCAAGATTGCCAAGGCATTCCGCAAGGGCGAGCTCGATGGCAACGACTTGTCAGTTGCTGCGTACAAAGTTGCTGAACTTGTAAATAAGGCAAAGCCTACTCTCAAGACTCCAGCTCCAAAGTTTGACTATGAGGCTGATCATGATGTAGCTCGTATGGCTGCTGAGCAGTGCCCAGTTCTCCTTAAGAACAATGGCATTCTCCCAGTTAACGAGAACATGGAAATCGCAATCATCGGTGAGCGTGCACTAAAGCCTATGTATCAGGGCTATGGCAGCTCACAGATTAATTCTTATGATGTAGTAAGCGTTACTGATGCTTTCGCAAGCACTGGCAAGCACACAGAATACGCTCGTGGCTATGACATCAAAAAGCCTGATGAGGTTGATTCTACACTCATTGGTGACGCAGTTGCTAAGGCAATGAAGGCACAGGTTGCTCTTGTATTTGTTAGCTGCGCAGAAATTGATGTGTGTGAAGGCGCTGACAGAAAGTCACTTGCTCTTCCAAAGTCGCAGGTAGCACTTATTGAGGCTGTTTGCGCTGCAAACCCTAACACTGCAGTAATCGTTACATCAGGCAGCTCAATTGAGATGCCATGGGCAGACAAGCCAGCTGCAATCATGCAGACATACCTCCTTGGTGAGGCACAGGGACAGGCTCTTTTCAATCTCCTCACAGGTAAAGTTTCTCCAAGCGGCAAGCTCCCAGAGACATATCCAATGAGCCTTTCAGACACACCTTGCCTTGATGATTACACAACTGGTAAGGACAATAACCTCATCTATCGTGAGAGTATCTATGTTGGCTATCGTTACTATGAAAAAGCAAACGTTCCAGTACTCTTCCCATTTGGTCATGGACTTTCATATACTAAGTTTGACTATTCAAACCTTACACTTTCTAAGTCTTCAATCACACCAGATGAAAGGGTAACTCTTACATTCAACATTGCAAACAGTGGTTCATTCAGTGCAGCTGAAACTGCTCAGGTATATGTAGGCCTTAAGGATTCACTCGTTTACAGAGCAAAGAAGGAACTTAAAGACTTTGCCAAGGTTTATATCAACTCTGGTTCAAGTCAGACGGTTACTATTGAGCTCGATAGGAGTGCATTTGAGTATTACTCACCAACACTTCGTGCATGGGTTGTTGAGCCAGGCACATATGATATTATGGTTGGTGCATCATCAGCAGATATTCGCCTTACAGCAACAATTGATGTCAAGTCCGATGAGGCAAACGGTGAGATTGACTATCGTGATGCAACACCAAAGTATTGGAATGCCGACATCAAGAACGTTGATGAAGAGGACTTTGTTGATATCTATGGTGCATATCCATCAGAGTTTGTTGGTGACAAGTCAGATGATAGAGTAACAAGTGCAAATTGCCTTGATGACCTTTGGGATAACAAGGTTGGTGCAAAGATTCTTCCATTCCTTGAGACATATATGGGTCTCTTCTTTGAAAACGACCCAGCAACATATGCTGTAGTTTATAACAGCATGATGACAGTTCCATTCAAGAGGTTTGTTGCTGCAACCCATGGCGCTGTGTCTGATCCAATGGTAGAGGCAATTGTTCACCTCTTTAACAGTGGCTCGATTTTTGAGTCCCTCATGGTTGCCGCAGCTGGCATTCCAGAGAGCCTTATGAATATTGGCGAGCCAGCACTTCGTGATTTCATTGAAAAGAGAGCACGTGGCTAAGACAAAATTAACCCGCTTTAGCTTCCACTAAAGCGGGTCTTTTTTTGTCTGTTATTCAGCATCAATTGCGAAGGCTGCCTCAAGGCAAAGCTTCATAGCGTTTTCAATTGCTTTAACATTGATGTTGGTTTCATCGTCAGCCTTGGTGCCATAGTATGCTGGCGTCTTGTCAGTAAGGCTTGTGATTGTTGCGCAAGAGTACTTGTTTTTCTTAAAGATTTTCATTGAGCCATTCTTTTTGATTTGCTTTGGCTGGTACTCAAGGATGTTGACGTCTGCATTTGTTGCAGCGTCTGCCATAACTGTTGTAATCTTTTTGCCGTTTGTGAGAACTGAGATGGTCTCAGCATTAAAAAGGCTATCAAGTGAAATGATAGTTGTATCAACAGCTTTGTCAGAATCATCGTGCAACTTGCAGTATGTCTTGGCACCAGAGTGGTTAGCGTTTTTAGCACCTGTTAAAAGAACACAGAGTTCAGTGTTGTTTAAACGAAGATCCATCTCTGACATATAGCGAAGTGCGCCAGCAGCAGTGTAGCAACCTACAAGGTTGTCAACAACGCCTGGGAAAGAACTGTTTGCGCTTACGCTACGGGAGAGGAAGAGAGGAAAGATTGCAAAGATAACAAGTGGAAAACTGATAAAGATGAACTTGTCAGACATTGCAAAATCGATTCCACCACGGTTAACAAGTAAAGATACGATATCAAAAGCAAGATAAAGTACTATACCTATAAAAGTAACGAGTTTGAATATTCTTGCGGTAGAAGGTTTGCATGAACGCTTGAATGGAGCGTCAAGGTTTGCCTCGATTATTACTCTGTTTTTAACTTTTTCTTTTGCATTTCGGATAGCAAAGATGTTTTGGCCCTCAACGTTTTTAGATGTACCACCAAATACGCCAAAGAAACCAAGGAATGCGAGGAAGGCAAAAACAACAGCGCCTATCAAAAGCCAGAGCGCATACTCTGCGAACATGCAAGCGCAGATGCCTGCTGCTGCAGAGATGAGCATAAATATAAATATTAATAGGTTGGAGAGGATATATGCTGACTGATCAGCAGTGAAATGCTCTTCTGTTACTGTGTCAGCAAAACCACTAAGGTCTGCTTGCAAAGTGTCGGCGAGTCTTTTCTCGTCCTCACCACAAGCCTGCCTTTTGGTGTTGTTGCCAGCAGTAGCAAAATTCTTTGCAGTCCTTGCCGCATAGTTGCAACATTCGCGAACTTTACCTTCGTAACGTTCGCTGGATTCATATGCTTTCATATGTGAACCTCCAAAAAGTTACTATATTATATAAATTGTATATTTATTATATATGTAAATATTTGTAAAAACAAACAAATTTTACAATTTATGAACGTAAAATAAATGCCGAAAACGGCCGAAAATGCCCAAAAAGGCTATTTGTTAACAGTTTGTTCATAAAAAATGACCAAAAACGGCATTTTTGCCCTATTTTCGTTTGTAAAATATGTAGAAGGTTAAAAATTTGTTCATTTTTGTGTTGACCATATATGTAAACAGTGATATAGTATGACTTGTAAGGAATAGGGGTGTAGCCCCTGAACAAAAATCACTTTGAAAGGAATTCGATTATCATGAAAAAGATTATCGCATTAGTACTTGCACTTACAATGATTCTTAGCATCGCAACAACATCAGCTTTTGCATGCTATAAGATTTCTTCAGCAGAAGTTCCACAGAAGTCAACAGGTCTTATTTCTAAGCTTTTCTCTGCTAACCCAATCGGCAGCATCTTCTCAAAGGATGAAGCTAAGGAAACAACAATCGCTGTTCCAACATTCTCAAGCATCCTTGCTAACGTTAAGAAGGGTCTTGAGGGCACAGGTCTTGTATATGGCCGTGACTATAAGGTTAAGGTTACTGATGATAGCACATTCGGTTATCGCATTCACCTCATCCAGCCAACAACAGGCACAACACTCTATGACAACTACCTCCTCTACAAGGATGGCGAGTGGACATATGAGAAGACATGGAACCTTCCAACAATGCCAAACCTTTCACTTGAAGGCCTTGCAGCTGCTAAGGATAACATCTACACAGCTCTTTGGGATTCAGGTATCTATGTAGACATCGACCAGGACGTTGAGATCACAAGAGAGTCAGAAGACGGCTTCAAAGTACTCATCATCGATCCATTCACAGGTCGCACAATCTATGACAAGCAGTTCGTAATCACAGATTCTAAGACAATCAACTGGAAGAACGAGTTCGAACCAATCTCTGAGGATTGCTGCCTTGCAGCTCACTTCCCAACAACAGAGGAAGCTCAGGAAGAAATCATCCCAGCAGAGGATGAGGAGGAGAGCGAAATCCCAACAGAGATCGTTGTTGACGATGTAACTCCAGAGGGTGCTGTAGTTATCGACGAGACAACTCCACTTGCAGACGCTCCTGCAGAGGAAATCGCTAACACAGGCGACGCTGCTTTCTCAGCTATGGCTGCTGTAACAGTTCTTGCTGGCGCTGCTTTCGTAGCAACAAAGAAGCACAACTAATTAAATAGTTAAGCAACAAAAGAGCTCTTGGTGAAAACCAAGAGCTCTAATTTTTTTATTTTAATTAATTATTTGTTAGCACGCTTGCCGCCACAGATTGGGCAAGTCTTGTTGAATTTGAGTTCAAGTTGTTCAAAGTCAGCCTCGTGTGCATCGTAGTACAAAAGCTTGCCAGCAAGAGGAACTTCAAGACCAAGGATGTACTGAATAACTGATGTTGCCTCAATGCTTGCGATTGTACCGGTTACAGAAGAGATTGCGCTAAAGCGTTCCTCTGGTGGAAGCTCTGTGCCATAAAGGCAAGCAAGGCAAGGAGTGTGATGAGGGTTAATGAAAACGGATGTGCCTACAAATCCGTTGATGCCACCATCAACAAACGGTGTGCCGAGCTCTACGCAAGCTTCGTTTACAATCATTCTAGCCTGAGCGTTGTCCACAGCGAGGGCTACAATGTCATACTGGCTGATAATCTCATAAGCATTATCCTTGGATATTGCGTTTGCATGAGGGATTATTTGAATTTCGCTATTAAACAAGCGAATTTTTTTAGCAGCTGATACAACTTTTAAAGTTCCGATATCCTCTTCAAAGTGTATAAACTGACGATTTAAATTGCTGAGTGATACGATGTCGTTATCGGCAATTCCGATTGTGCCAACACCAGCTGCTGCAAGGTGATATATCAATGTGGTGCCGAGTCCACCGGCGCCGATAACAAGAACACTTGCATCAGCGAGCTTCTGTTGTCCGTCCTCGCCGAATTCCGGAATCATTATCTGTCTAGAATATCTATCTGACATGGTGATTCTCCTTTATCTCCTAAAATCATTGCTTATTATATCAACGTCAAGGGCTGTTGTAAATATAATTATTTTCTTAACAATTGTTGATTATAACTGTCTAATAAGGTATAATTAATTGTCCTATGTGTATTATTAATATAATGTAATGTTATATAAAGGAGGATACCATATGAAAATTGAGTTTCACGGACCATCGATGTGTGACTTTTCCAAGATGGACAAAAACGGTGATATTGAGGTTCCAGAGGGAACAACAGTAAAGCAGTTTTTGAAAATTGTAAAGTTACCCGTTATGTGGCGCAAAGTTTTCCCTTTGCTTGTAAACTATGACAAGGTGCCTCTTGATACAGTATTACACGATGGCGATGTCGTAAGCGCCTTTTCCCCAATGGGTGGAGGCTAAAAAATAGTTCATTTTGAAATTTATTTATTTAAAAATTGAAAGTGGGAGATGAAAACATGAAGGGTTATTGTGGAAAAATCCTTAAGGTAGACCTTACAAACAAAGTTTGTACAGAGGTTATCGTTAAGGACGAGATCTACGAAAACTTCCTTTCCGGCGCGGCTCTTGGCGCGTGGTGGTGCTACAGAAATATTCCAGCCGGTGCAGACCCAATGGGTCCTGATAACGTTCTCTGTATTACATCTGGTCTTTTGACAAGCACTGGTTCTGTAATTACAGGTCGTTGGATGTGCGTAACTAAGTCACCAGCTACTGGTGGTATTGGTGAGGCAAACTGCGGTGGTACATTTGCTCCATACATCAAGGCTTGTGGTTATGATTTAATCGCATTCCATGGTGCATCTGACACACCTGTATACCTCTATTGTGATAACAATGGTCCTGTACTTAAGGACGCTTCACACATTTGGGGTCAGGATGCAGCAGTAGCAGAAAAGATGCTCGTAGAAGAAAACACTATTCCAGGCAGAAAGATTCCACAGGCTTGTACAATTGGTTGGGCCGGTGAGAACAAGAGCTTCATGGCTGGTGTTTGTAATGATAATGGCCGTATCGCAGCTCGTCAGGGTGTCGGCGGCGTAATGGGTTCTAAGATGCTTAAGGGTATCGTTCTTGGCGGTACAAAGACAGTATCTGGTGAAAACCCAGAAAAGATTCGTGAACTTTCAAAGATGTGCGCTAAGCGCGTTAACATGGCATTCTTGCCTCCACAGGTTCCAGCTGGTCTTTTGAACGTTGCTAAGTTCCTTCCAGAACTTCAGCTTTCACCAGATGGTATCATGACAGGCGTATTGATGGGTACATGGGGCACATGTGGTGCTTCTGGTTTCGCTGCTCAGACAGGTGAGGCTCCTATCAAGAACTGGGGCGGTTCTCAGAAAGAGGACTTCCACATTAACAAGATTAACAAGACTGACGGTTCTCATATGCTCAAGCTTCAGACAAACCGTTACTATTGTTACTCATGCGTATATGGCTGCGGCGGTGAGCTCGATATTTCTCATATCAAGCACAACGATCAGGGCTATTCACGCGTACATAAGCCAGAGTATGAGTCACAGTGGGACTTCACTGGATTCCTTCTCAATGATGATAATGATGCAATGCTCTTCATCAATGAGTACCTAAACCGTGCCGGCATGGATGCTATCTCATGCGGTGGTACAGTTGGTATGGCAATTGAAGCATATGAAAACGGTCTCCTTACAAAGGATGACATCGGTTTCGAGCTTCATTGGGGCGATGCTGATGCTATTATCAAGCTTATTAAGATGATCGTTCATCGTGAGGGCATCGGTGATGTTCTTGCAGATGGTTGTAAGGTAGCTATTGAGAAACTCGGTCCAGAGTTTGCTAAATATGGTGTTCATGCTGGTGGTACAGAGCCTCCAATGCATGACTCTCGTCCAGACCCACAGCAGGCTACTCTTTATGCAATCGACGCTACACCTTCTCGTCATACATCAGGTGGTTCTCTCTACTATGGTTGTATGCACCTTTGGAAGAAGGTAACATGGGCTCCATCAGCAAACCTCGTTGGTCCTAAGGACGGCGAGTGGCAGCCATGTGACGAAGAAGCACTCAAGGTTCTTGCTTGTGCTTACTTCAAGCGTGTAGTTGACGGTGCTGGCGGATGCTACTTCGGTTTCATCCTTGGTACAGGTAACTACCCAATGTTTGAGTGGCTCGATGCTGCTACAGGTTGGGGCAAGACTCCTGATGATTACATGTGGATTGGTCGTCGTGTATTCACAATGCGTCACATGTTCAACATCAAGCAGGGCCTTGATCCTTGGTATTCACGTCCTCACGGCCGTATGGTTGGTGAACCACCTCTTAAGGTTGGTAAGAACGCTGGTAAGACAGTTCCAATCGACGCTATGATGATGAAGACATGGGAGAACGCTGGTTTCGTTCCTGAGACTGGTATTCCTAAGGAAGAGACAATTAAGGAACTCAAGCTTGATTACTTCCTTGATGCTCCAATAAGCAACTTCGTTGAGGAGGTGGCAATCAATGGCTAATGCTATTCCTGTAATTAACTATGATGGTTGCTACGGTTGTAAAGCTTGCTTCTACAACTGCCCAGTAAGCATTTTTGATTTATCACACAAAGTAACACGTCGTGGTATGAGACGTGAGCTCCCAGTACCTGCTAAAATCGAAGATTGTATCGGTTGTGGCGTTTGCGCACGTGCTTGCCCAGTTGAGGCTATCACAATGGTAAACCAGCCAGCACCAGAAGGTAAGGAAGCTCGTTATATGGATTATGATGCACCAGTACGCATCGATCCTAACAAGTGTAAGGGTTGTACAGCTTGCGCACGTGCATGTCTTGTAGACGCAATCAGCGGCACAGTTAAGAATCCTCATGTTATTGATGAGTCTAAGTGTGTAAAGTGCGGACTTTGCATGGATAAGTGTAAGTTTGATGCTATTTATAATAGCAACGCTCCTATCCCAGCACTTGTTGCTGCACCAGCAGCTCCAGCTCCAGCACCAGCAGCTCCTGTTGAGCCAGCTCCAGCACCAGTTGCTGAACCAGCTCCAGCACCAGTTGCTCCTGTTGAGGAAGCTCCAAAGGTTGACGTTTCAAGCGTTATCGCTCCAAACCCAGCTGCTGCAGAATAAAACCTTTGTAAAATTTTTACAATAATTAAGACCCGGTCGGCAAGACCGGGTCTTTTTTGTTTTATATTCGCTATTTTATATCCTAGCGACGCCGGAGTCGCGAGCAGCCTTAGCGACAGCTGTGGCAACAGCGTCCCGAACGCGAGGGTCAAATGCTGCAGGGAGGATGTAGTCAGCGCAGAGTTCGTCTGGGGAGACGAGGTCTGCGAGTGCATGTGCTGCAGCAATCTTCATCTCGTCGTTGATGTCGGAAGCTCTAACGTCGAGAGCGCCGCGGAAGATGCCTGGGAAGGCAAGCACGTTGTTTACCTGATTTGGATAATCAGAACGTCCAGTGGAAACAACTGCAGCGCCAGCAGCCTTGGCATCGTCAGGGAAGATTTCAGGCGTTGGGTTTGCACATGCAAAGATGATAGGGTCCGGTGCCATAGTGCGAACCATGTCCTGAGTGAGTGTGCCAGGAGCAGATACGCCGATAAATACATCAGCGCCTTTGATAACTTCCTCTAGGGTGCCCTTTTCCATGTTTCTATTTGTAATCTTGGCCATCTCTTCCTTGATTGGGTTGAGGCCTTCACGGCCCTCATAGATGGCGCCTGTGCGGTCTGTCATGATTACATTCTTAAGGCCGTTGCTGATGAGGAGCTTGATGATAGCGATACCAGCAGCACCTGCGCCAGATGTTACGACTTTGATGTCGTTTATATCTTTGCCAACAACCTTGAGTGCATTGATGAGGCCAGCGAGTGTTATAACTGCTGTGCCGTGTTGGTCATCGTGGAAGATTGGGATGTCGGATACTTCCTTGAGTCTCTTTTCGATTTCAAAACAGCGAGGAGCTGAGATGTCTTCAAGGTTAACACCGCCAAAACTACCAAGGAGCATGGACACAGTGTTTACTATTTCATCAACGTCTTTTGAGCGAACACAGAGTGGGATGGCGTCAACACCACCGAACTCCTTAAAGAGTACGCATTTGCCTTCCATTACTGGCATGCCAGCCTCAGGACCTATGTCGCCAAGGCCTAAAACAGCTGTGCCGTCAGTGATTACGGCAACTGTGTTCCAACGACGTGTGAGTTCATATGATTTCTCTATATCTTTTTGGATCTCAAGGCAAGGCTGTGCAACGCCTGGTGTGTAAGCAAGGGAGAGCGCCTCTTTGCTATCGACAGCAGCGCGAGATACAACTTCTATCTTGCCTTTCCATTCATAGTGGAGTTTAAGTGATTCTTCTGCATAATTCATAATTTATTCCTCCCATGGGAATGTATATGGCAAGTTGAACTGATCACGAACAGCCATAAATTCTTTTTGAACAGGGCCAGTGATTGGAACACCATCAACGAGTCTTTGTTTATAGATGAGCCATTCTTTCTCACCTGCTGAGTAGATGTGATCGTGACCAGGAGCCTTTTTAGAAGCGCGAACTGTCCGGATGATTTCTCCGGCCTTTTTCCTTGCGAGTTCCTCGCCAAGGAAGTGGTTTGTATCAATAGCAATAAAGAAGTGGCCAAGGTGATATGGACGGATGTTGCCATTTTCATCCTTGCCATCAAGGTCCTTGCCATACCAGCCGTCCTGGAGGATGGATGAGAGGAGTTCAATTACCATAGCATAGCCATAGCCCTTGTATCCTGCGAGTTCCTCGCCGATGCCACCAAGGGTGGTAAGGGCTGCTGTACCCTGACGGATTTGCTTAAGTGCAACACCAGCGTCGCCTTCTACTGCATTACCGTCAATGTTGATTACGGTGCCAGGATGTACATCGGCACCAATCCTCTCATAGTACTCAATCTTACCGTTTTGAGTGATTGATGTTGCGCAGTCGATAACAAAGTCAAATTCTTCGTCTGTTGGGATACCAACTGTTAGTGGGTTTGTACCAAACATACCCTCAACACCAAATGTTGGCGCAACAGATGGGCGAGCATTTGTGCCAGTGATACCGATGCAGCCTTGCTTTGTTGCCTGTGTTGCATAGTAACCAGCAATGCCATAGTGGCATGAGTTACGCACTGCAACCATACCAAGGCCATATTTCTTGGCCTTGTCTATTGCCATCTGCATCGAGCGCTGGCCAATTACCTGGCCCATTCCATGATGACCATCGACAACTGCCGTTGTCTCGGTCTCTTTGAGTATTTCAAAGTTTGTTGTAGGGAACTGAATTCCCGCATTAATTCTATCAATGTATACAGGCTTAAAGCGATTAACACCGTGTGAGTTGATGCCTCTCTTGTCTGATTCGACAAGCACATCTGCAACGATGGCAGCTTCATCAGCTGGCACACCAATAGCAGTAAATGCATCTGTCATAAAGCGCTGTAGTGTTTCAAAATCCATATTGTTTTTGTCCATAGTTTTACCTCCATATCGTATAAAAGGGGAACCATAAAATGGTTCCCCTTTAAATTTATTGTGGTTCTACCCAACTCATTGCACGAGTGATAGCTTTCTTCCAACCCTTGTACATTTCTGCACGTTTTTCTTCTTCCATATCTGGCTTGAAGATCTTTGATACCTGACGGTTTATTTCAATTTCGTCAGTATCCTTCCATACGCCACAAGCGAGGCCTGCAAGATAAGCAGCGCCAAGAGCTGTTGTCTCAACAACCTTTGGACGGTTAACTTCACAGTTGAGGAAGTCAGCCTGAATCTGCATCATAATGTCAGATACACAAGCACCTCCGTCAACGCGGAGAGAAGCGATATCGATACCTGAGTCGTCCTCCATAGCTTTGATAAGGTCAACTACTTGGTATGCGAGTGCTTCGAGTGTTGCACGAGCGATGTGAGCGCGGCTTGCGCCACGTGTGAGGCCAACGATGCAGCCACGAGCATACATGTCCCAATAAGGAGCGCCGAGTCCTGTAAATGCAGGAACGAGGTAAACGCCATTGGAGTCCTCAACAGATTCAGCCAGTTCATCACAACGAGGTGCGTTGTCGATGAGATGAAGTTCATCACGGAGCCACTGGATTGTACAACCAGCATTGAAAGCAGAGCCTTCAATAGCATATGTTGTTTCACCATTTAGTGACCATGCAACACCAGTTGTCATTTGGTTCTTAGAATGAACTCGCTCTGTGCCTGAGTTCATAAGGAGGAAACAGCCTGTGCCATATGTTGACTTGGCCATACCCTTCTTGAAGCAACCTTGGCCGAAGAGTGCTGCTGGCTGGTCGCCAATGGCGCCAGAGATAGGTGTGCCAGCAAGGCTTTCAAGGCCAGGGATATCAGGTGCTACAGTGCCGTATACCATAGAAGATGGTACAGGCTTTGGAAGGATGTTCATAGGGATGCCAATTTCTTTGCAGAGATATTCATCCCACTGGAGCTTATCAACATCAAAGATCATTGTTCTTGATGCATTTGAGTAATCAGTGATGTGAACAGCTGTCTCTGGGTGAGAAGCACCACCTGTGAGGTTCCAAATAAGCCATGTCTCAACTGTGCCAAAGAGGAGGTTGCCAGATGCGGCAAGGTCCATAGCGCCGTCTACGTTATCGAGGAGCCACTTGATTTTGGTAGCTGAGAAATATGCGTCGATAAGGAGACCGGTGTGCTCGCGGACATATTTTTCAAGTCCGCGCTCTTTGAGTTCCTCACACATAGCAGCAGTTCTTCTACACTGCCATACTGGTGCGTTATAAATAGGGAGACCTGTTGTCTTATCCCAAAGGATAGTTGTCTCACGCTGATTTGTAACACCTATACAAGCGATATCTTCAGGTGTTACAACACCCTCAGAAAGGATTGTAGAAATAGATTGATATTCAGAGTAGAGAATATCCATTGGGTTGTGCTCAACCCAACCAGCCTGTGGATAGTGCTGGTCAAACTCTCTCTGAGATTTTGCAATTATGTTACCGTTTTTATCGAAAACGATAGCTCGTGAACTAGTGGTACCTTGGTCAAGTGCCATTACGTATTGGTTTGCCATAGACTAGACCTCCTTAGTCCTCTTCGCTGTAAAGTTTGATGAGCTTCTGAAGATGAGCGTAGCGAATCTTGGCATTTTCTTCTGCTTCGCTAAAGAGCTCCTCAGCACGTTCTGGGAATGAACGTGTCAAAGCGCTGTAACGTGCTTCGTTCATAAGGAATGCACGATAGCCCTCTGTCTCTGGAACCTTAGAGTCAAGAGTGAATGGATTCTTGCCTTCAGCCTTGAGTGCTGGGTTGTAGCGGAACATATTCCAATAACCGCAATCAACAGCCTTCTTCATCTCAGCCTGGCAGTTTGTCATACCGCCCTTGATTGAGTGCATCTCGCAAGGAGCGTAACCGATGATGAGTGATGGTCCGTTGTATGCTTCAGCCTCAGCAATAGCCTTGAGTGTCTGATTCTGGTCAGCACCCATAGCTATCTGTGCTACATATACATAACCATAAGACATAGCAATTTCTGCAAGACTCTTCTTCTGGATTGCTTTACCAGCAGCAGCGAACTGTGCTACCTGACCAATCTGAGAAGCCTTGGATGCCTGTCCACCTGTGTTTGAGTAAACCTCTGTATCGAATACAAAGATGTTAACGTCTTCGCCTGTTGCGATAACGTGGTCAAGACCTCCGAAACCAATGTCGTATGCCCAACCGTCACCGCCAAAGATCCATACAGACTTCTTCTGGAGGTAATCCTTCTTGTCGAGAATTTGCTTGCCGATGCAATCAGGACCACAAGAACCTGCGTGGTCTTCGAGTGCTGCGATAAGCTTCTCTGTTGCAGGACCGTTCTTTGCACCGTCGTTTGCTGTTTCAAGGAATTCTTTAGCAGCAGCCTTAACGTTTTCTGGTGCACCCTCTTTTTCAGAAAGGAATTTAATCTTTTCTATAAGTGACTCGCGGATAACCTTTTGGCCGAGGTACATACCAAAGCCGTGCTCTGCGTTATCCTCAAAGAGTGAGTTTGACCATGCTGGGCCGTGACCCTTGGCATTTATTGTGTATGGTGATGTGCCAGCAGGACCACCCCAAATTGATGAGCATCCTGTTGCATTAGAGATGTACATTCTGTCGCCAAAGAGCTGAGTAACAAGGCGAGCGTATGATGTTTCAGCACATCCTGCGCAAGAGCCTGAGAACTCAAGGAGTGGCTTCTTGTACTGAGAGGCAATTATTGAGAGCTTGTCTGTTGTCTCTGGCTTCTCTGTTACATTTGCTACGCAGTAATCAAATGCTGCCTGCTGAGCATCCTGTGATTCACGGGATACCATCTTGAGTGAGTCTGTTGGACATACGCCTACGCATACGCCACAGCCCATGCAGTCAAATGGTGATACTGCGAGTGTGTATGTGTACTCTGTGCCAGCAACTGGCTTTGGAGCAAACTTTGTAATCTCAGGCGCTGCTGACTTTTCAGCGGCGTTGAGTGCAAATGGTCTGATAGTTGCGTGTGGGCAGACATATGAGCACTTGTTACACTTTGCACATGTGTCTGCGTTCCACTCTGGAACGAGAACTGCTACGCCGCGCTTTTCGTATGCAGCAGCGCCGAGTTCGAACTGACCATTTACGTGATCAGCGAATGCTGATGATGGAACCTTGTAGCCATCCATATGGCCAACTGGTTTCATGATGTTGTCTACCATCTTAACAAGGGCAGCTGGGCCTTCTGTCTTGGCCTCAGCCTTGTTATCAACTGCATTTGCCCAGTCAGCTGGTACATCTATCTTTTTGTATGCTGTAACACCAGCATCAATTGCGTCATGGTTGCACTTAACAACGTCTTCGCCCTTCTTGGAGTAAGACTTTGTTGCGGCATCTTTCATATGCTCAACAGCTTCCTCAATTGGCATTACGTTTGCAAGTGCAAAGAATGATGCCTGGAGGATTGTGTTAGTACGCTTGCCCATGCCAACCTTCTGTGCAAGGTCAATAGCGTTAACTGTGTAGAGCTGGATGTTGTTCTTTGCGATATACTGCTTTGTCTGAGCGTCAAGCTTTTCTGCAAGCTCTGCTTCATCCCACTGGCAGTTGATAAGGAATACGCCACCTGGCTTTACATCGTCAACGATGCGGTATGCCTTTTCAATGTATGATGGGTTGTGGCATGCTACGAAGTCAGCCTTGTTTACATAGTAAGGGCTGCGAATCTTGGCATCGCCAAAACGAAGGTGAGAAATTGTGATACCGCCAGTTTTCTTTGAGTCATACTGGAAGTAAGCCTGAACGTTCTTGGCTGTATAGTCACCAATGATTTTAATGGAGTTTTTGTTAGCACCAACTGTACCGTCACCGCCGAGACCCCAGAACTTGCACTCGATTGTGCCTTCTGCTGCGGTGTTAGGAGCAGCTTTTTCCTCAAGTGAGAGGTAAGTGATATCGTCGTTGATACCGATTGTGAAGCGAGGCTTTGAATCAGCCTTTGCGAGTTCTTCGTAAACTGCAAAGATAGATGATGGTGGTGTGTCCTTTGAACCAAGACCATAGCGACCACCAATTACTTTGATGTCGTTGTTGCCAGCGCTCTGGAGAGCAGCAACAACGTCAAGGAACAATGGCTCACCGATTGAACCTGGCTCCTTTGTTCTGTCAAGAACAGCAATTTTTTTGCAAGTCTGTGGAATAGCCTCAATAAACTTTTGAGTAGCAAATGGGCGATAGAGGCGAACCTTTAAGAGGCCGACCTTTTGACCGTTTGCATTTAAGTAGTCGATAACTTCTTCTGTAACGTCACAGATTGAGCCCATAGCAACGATGATGTTCTCTGCATCAGGAGCACCATAGTAGTTAAAGAGTTTGTAATCTGTGCCAAGCTTTGCATTGACCTTGTCCATGTACTTCTCAACGATAGCTGGAAGTGCATCATAGTATTTGTTGCAAGCTTCTCTGTGCTGGAAGAAGATGTCGTCGTTCTCGTGAGAACCGCGCATTGATGGATGCATTGGGTTCAAAGACTTTGCTCTGAACTCTGCAACTGCGTCCATATTGCACATCTCTTTGAGGTCATCATAATCCCAGATTTCGATGTTTTGAATCTCGTGAGAGGTTCTGAAACCATCGAAGAAGTTGATGAATGGAACTCTGCCTTCGATTGCTGCAAGGTGAGCAACTGCGCCAAGGTCCATAACTTCCTGTGGGTTTGTCTCAGCGAGCATAGCGAAACCAGTCTGACGACAAGCATATACATCAGAGTGATCGCCAAAGATGTTGAGTGCATGAGATGCTACACAACGAGCTGAAACGTGGAATACAGAAGGAAGTAATTCACCAGCGATTTTATACATATTAGGAATCATAAGGAGAAGTCCCTGTGATGCCGTATAAGTTGTAGTTAAAGCACCAGCTGCAAGTGAACCGTGTACGGTACCTGCTGCACCTGCTTCTGATTGCATCTCGGCAACCTTTACAGTTGTGCCGAAGATGTTCTTTCTGCCCTGTGCGGACCACTGGTCTACGTAGTCTGCCATAGGGCTGGATGGTGTGATAGGATAGATGCCAGCAACTTCTGTGAACGCGTAAGACACGTGCGCAGCAGCTGTGTTACCATCCATGGTTTTCATTTCTCTAGCCATTTAGAATGCGCCTCCATTAAAAAGATATACAAGAAAAATAATACCATATATAATGCAAACATTCAATAATTCAAAAAAAGATTGACATTTTTTTATCAAACTATTATAGTACTAGTGTATTAACATTATTTGGAGGCACATATTATGGCAATTAGAGTAGCAATTAATGGTTTCGGCCGCATCGGCCGTCTCGCATTCAGACAGATGTTTAAGGCAGAGGGCTATGAAGTAGTAGCAATTAATGATTTGACAGAGCCTAGAATGCTCGCACATCTCCTTAAGTATGACTCAGTTCAGGGCCGCTATGCTCTTGCCGACAAGGTTTCATACACAGACCATTCAATTGTTGTTGATGGTACTGAAATTGAAATCTACAAGGAAGCTGATGCAAACAACCTTCCTTGGGGTAAAATTGATGTAGACGTAGTGCTTGAGTGCACAGGTTTCTATACATCTAAGGAAAAGTCAATGGCACACATCAACGCTGGTGCTAAGAAGGTTATCATTTCTGCTCCTGCAGGCAATGACCTTAAGACTATCGTTTATGGTGTTAACCACAAGACACTTACAAGAGAAGACCAGGTTATCTCTGCTGCTTCTTGTACAACAAACTGCCTTGCTCCTATGGCAAAGGCACTTAATGACCACCTTCCAATCGTTTGTGGTATCATGACAACAGTTCATGCATACACAGGTGACCAGATGGTACTTGATGGTCCTCACAAGAAGGGTGACCTTAGACGTGCACGTGCAGCTTCTTGCTCAATCGTTCCTAACTCAACTGGTGCTGCGAAAGCTATCGGCCTTGTAATCCCAGAGCTCAATGGTAAGCTCATAGGTTCTGCACAGCGTGTTCCTGTTCCAACAGGTTCAACAACAATTCTCTGCGCAGTAATCAAGGGTTCTAACATTACTGTTGAGGAAATCAACGAAGTAATGAAGAGCGCTGAATCAGAGTCATTCGGTTACACAGAAGAAGAGATTGTTTCAGCAGATATGATTGGTGCAACACGCGCTGTATTTGATGCAACACAGACAATGGTTGAGCAGATTTCTGAGCACACATGGGAAGTTCAGGTTGTTGCTTGGTATGACAACGAGAACTCTTACACAAGCCAGATGGTACGTACAATCAAGTACTTTGCTGAGCTTGACAAGGATCGTCTTGACGACTAATTAGAGCAAAATTTATGGACCTTACATCAGCCGATGTAAGGTCCTTTTGTTTTACTTTTTGCGGCGTTTTGGTTTGTTGCCGTTGTAGTTCTTGGAGTAAGCGGTGTGAGTCTTAATCTGGCCGCCGTTCATTACTTTCATCTTTTTGCGCTTTACATTTTTGTTGTAGTAGCGCAAGCCGATGATAAGGAGTATGCAAACGGCGATTATGATGTAGACAATGCGCATAAACTTACTTGTGAGGAAATGTTTAAGGCCAAAGCCGATAGTGGCAATAGCGGAGCGGGAAACGTCGTCACCGGCTACAAGGTCGACGGTTGCGATGGTGTTGCCCGCGTATTTGATCTCGGCTTGGCCGAGAATGTCACCAGCCTTGATTGGAGCGCGAATGTCGTCGCTGATTGAACCAGGGACTGGTTCAATGAGGATTGACGACGAGTCGACAGTGGCTGGCATCAGCGCGGATACATCGCGCGCTGGCACAAGACGGACATGGTCCGTGTCCTTTGCAAGAGACACATCAACGACATCAACGATGTCGGTTTTTGAAGCAACCGTTTTGAGCTTGATGTTTGAAAAAACCCATTCGTATGCCATTTTGGTCTCTTTAAAGGACCAGTTGTACTTGAATGTATCTGTCTCATCCTCTGGGTGAAGTGGCTCCATTGGAGCATTCATAATAATGCAGAGGTAAGTGTATCCATTTTTGGTTGCGTAGGACGCGAGGCAATAACCCGCGTCTGTAGTTGAGCCAGTTTTGATTCCTTTGCATGGCTCATAGTAGTAAATGCTGTTTGAGAGAAGAAGGTTGTTTGTGTTGTTGTACTTTGTTTCCTTCCTCTTGTTGGTTGCAGGTTGAACATATTCTGACTTGCCAACGAGTTCCTTAAAGGTGTCGTTTTGAAGTGCATATTTTAGGATAAGCGCAAGGTCCTCAGCTGTAGTATAGTGGTTGTCAGCGTCAAGTCCGTGAGTGTTGACATAGTGTGTATTTTTGCAGCCAAGACCACTTGCAAACTTGTTCATCATTTCAACGAATGCATCAACGCTTCCAGCGATATAGTCAGCGAGAATTAGCGTTGCTTCGTTTGCGCTTCGAACCATCATAAGGTTCAAAAGCTCACGAACTGTTAAAATCTCGCCTGCTCTTGTGCCGGCAGAGGAACTGTTTGTGCCGATAAGCATATCAAGGGATTCTTGTTTAACCTTAACCTTGGCGTCCAAGTTGTCGCAGTTGTCGAGTACAACCATACAAGTTGTAATCTTGGTTAGCGACGCCATTGGAACTTGCTTGTCGGAGTTTTTGTTAAAGATAACCGTGTTTTGATCAAGATTTTCCATATATACAACTTCTGCTCTAAAGTCGAGCTCTTCGTTGTATGCAGCAGATGCAGGAATACAAAATAGCATCGGCGCCAAAATTGTAATAATAAGTAGCAGAGAAATGAAATAAGTTATTCTCTTTTTCATAGTAAAATCCACCTTGAGAATGTTAAGACTTTGTTGTAATATAGTATAACAATAATTCCTTTGAAAATAAAGAGGATGTGAAATTTTGGTATACATTACAGGCGACACACACGGTGATATGAACCGTTTTAGTGGTAGCGTTGCAAAGAAGCTCGGCCGTGGCGACACACTTATTATCTGTGGCGACTTTGGTTTTATTTGGAGCGGAGGCAAGGACGAGGCTACCAACTTAAAAAAGCTTAGTGAAAAAAAGTATAATATTTGTTTCGTCGATGGCACACATGAAAACTTCAAACTTCTAAACAGTGCAGAAGTTTCAGAATGGAACGGTGGCAAGGTTCACCACCTTGGTGGCAACCTCTATCACTTGATGCGCGGACAGGTATATACAATCGAAGGTAAAAAATACTTCACAATGGGCGGTGGCGAGAGCCCGGACATTGATATAAGAATTGATAATAACACTTGGTTTAAGGAGGAGAGCCCAACTCAGCAGGAGCTGATTGAGGGCGCTCAAAACATTGACAAGAATGGTGGTCGTGTTGACTTTATTATCACACACGAGCCGTCAGCAAGAATCAAGGATTTCCTCCAACTTAATACACTTAACAAGAACAAACTCTCTCTTCTTAATGCATACCTTGAGGAGCTTGGTAACTCTTGTGAGTATGACAAGTGGTATTTTGGAAGTATGCATCTTGATAAGCATATTTCATCATCACAAATTGCGGTATTTAACAGTGTCTTGGAAGTAGAGACAGGAAAGAGTATTTAATGAGTGTAAAAGGTTTTGATAAAAAGCAAATACCTATAGCAATTGGCTCACTCGTGGTTGTAATAGCAATAATGGTTTGCATCTTGGTGTTTGGCAAGACAACAAGTATCCCAACGCTTGAAACGACAACCGAGAAAAGCGCTGAAAAAACAACGGCCAAGAAGGAAAAGACTTCAACTACAACAACTACGACCGAGTATACAAGGGCGACTACCACTCCACAGGAGTACAAGAATACAGGCGCCATCATTGTTCAAGGAAACAGAGCAATGGAGATTTTCGGCAAAAACGAGAATGGACTTAAGCGCTACGCTGGCTACGTTAGCGCCTTTGCTGAAAAGGTTCCAAATGCAACTGTCTATATGATTCTTGCTCCAACTTCAATTGAGTTCTATGGTCCAGAGGAGTATCACACTGGTGACCGTTCTCAAAAAAAGGGCATGGAGGTAGCATACGCCGCTGTAACAGCGAAGAACGTCAAGACTGTCAACGTATACAAGGAACTTGAACGCTTTGTTGATGAGGAGTACGTTTACTTTAGGACTGACCATCACTGGACAGCACGTGGCGCATATCATGCTTATGTTGCTTTCTCAAAGGTAGCTGATTTTAAGCCAATTCCGCTTGAGGGACGAAGGACTGGCAAGTTTGATACGTTTGTTGGCACCCTTTACACATGGTCAGGCGCATCAATACTCAAGGATGATCCAGATTACCTTGAGTATTTCTATCCAAAGGCAGAGACAACAGCTTTCCGCTATCCAAACGGATACATCCGTGATGAGGAAGCAATCCCTATGCAGGTAATTAACGAGAACCCACCAGCTGGCAAATATACTTGCTTTATCGAGGGAGACAACCCAGTGACCAAGATATCTACTGGCCTTAGCACCGGCAGAAAGATTGTTGTTATCAAGGAATCATATGGCAACTCATTTGCACCATATCTCTGTGACCACTTTGATGAAGTGTGGGTAATTGACCCGCGCAAGGTAAACGAAACTGCAAATGAAATTGACCTTGCAAACTTTGTTCGCACATATGGCATTACGGATGTAGTATTCCTAAACTATATGTTTGCAGCAACTTCTCCACAGTATATTGATCCATTTAATAAACTTCTTGGAACAGGTTAGAAAGGAAAAATTATGGAAGAATTCAGATATGACACACAACTTTTAATAGATGGCGATGACCTCGATGAGGATGAAGTACATGATTACTTCATGGCAAATTTCAAAGGCGATTGTCTCCTCGCAGTAGGTGGAGATGGTGATCCAATTAAAATTCACTTCCACACAAACGAGCCATGGAAAGTGCTTGAGTATTGCAGCACAGTCGGCGAAATCTATGACATAGTTGTAGAGGATATGGACCGTCAATCAAGAGGTCTTAAGGGCTAAAAGAAACCCAGCGAAGCGGACACTTCGCTGGGTCTTTTTATTTGTTTGAGATATCCATTTGCTTAAATTGTATCGCCTCTGCGATGTGGCTCGATGAAATCTCATCAGAGCCGTCAAGGTCGGCGATTGTTCGCGCGGTGCGGAGGATTTTGTCATTGGCTCTGGCTGAAAATGACAAAGATGTAAAAGCGCGACGTAGCAGGTCCTTGGCTGGTGGCGACAATTCGCAGTAGGTGCGTACCATGCGAGGAGTCATCTGAGCGTTGCAGACGATGTCTGTGCCAGCAAAGCGCTCAAGCTGAATAGCGCGAGCCTTGTTTACGCGAGCACGAATATCGCTGGAGGATTCCTCATAGCGATGTGGGTGGTCGATAAGGACATCGGCGTCGAGCGGGTCCACTTTGACGCATATGTCTATGCGGTCAAGCAACGGTCCTGATATGCGCGATAAGTATCGTTGTCGTGCAATGTCTGTGCATGTGCATTCATGCACAGGGTCAAAAAGGTAACCGCACGGACACGGGTTCATTGCGCAGACAAGCATAATGTTGCCTGGATAAGTTGCTGTGATAGCATTTCTTGTGACGGTCACACGACCGTCTTCGAGCGGTTGGCGAAGAGTTTCAAGGGACGCTCTTGAAAAGAGTGTTAATTCATCCAAAAAGAGCACACCGTTGTGCGCAAGTGACACTTCTCCTGGGCGTGCTTTTGTGCCTCCGCCCGCCAACGCTACGCTCGTTGTCGTGTGGTGCGGAGAACGAAACGGGCGACTGATAATCAGGGGATTATCCTTGGTTAAAAGTCCTGCTACTGAGTATACCGAAGAGGTCGATATCGACTCCTCAAAGGTCATATCTGGCAGGATTGTTGGCAGTCGTTTTGCGAGCATACTCTTGCCGGCTCCTGGGCTTCCAACAAGGAGCACGTTGTGGCCACCTGCGGCGGCAATTTCCAGTGCTCTCTTGGCAAGTTTTTGCCCAAGCACATCGGCAAAATCCTCGTTCATACCGCCTTTGCCATAGGTAGCTTTGATTTCTTCAAAGGAGAAGTTGGTGAGCGGAACTATGCTTTCTTCTCCGAGAAAATGGCGCAACAACTGTTTGATATCACTTACCGGATAGATTGTAATACCAGGGATTAAAGCGGCTTCCCTTGCATTTTCTTCTGGTATGTATATCTCGCTTATTTTGAGTTCTTTTGCCCGAATTACCATGGGCAGAACTCCGTTGACCTTGCGCACGTCACCATTTAGTGCGACTTCTCCAATAAGGGCGGCACAGTCAAGGTTTACCTTGACCTGTTTGGAGGCAATTAAAATGGCGACAAGGATAGGCAGGTCATAAAGGGGACCTTCCTTTTTAAATTCAGCAGGAGCAAGATTGATTGTTATCCTGCTGATAGGGAACTCAAGACCACAGTTCTTGATTGCGGAGCGCACCCTCTCTTTGGCCTCTGACACTGCCGAATCCGGCAGTCCAACTAGGTCAAAACGAGGTAGCCCATTCGACAGGTCGCATTCGACAAAAACGCGCTCTGCACTGAAGCCTTGAAGCCCCATACTGTTCACTTTTGAGAACATTTGGCACCTCCCTCAATACCATTTGACATTATACCACAAAACGTATTAAAATTAAGTTTAGTTTTGTAGATATGGAGGAAGAATATGGAAAATTACGTTGAACTTTACAATTTGTGGCTTCAAAAGTGTGATGATCCTACTCTTAAAGCAGAGCTTGAGGCGATAAATGGCAAGGATGATGAAATCCTTGATCGATTCTATAAAAAGATGGAGTTTGGTACAGCTGGCCTTCGTGGAGTACTTGGTGCTGGTACCAACAGGATGAATATCTACACAGTAAACCAGGCAACACAGGGTATTGCGGATTACTTAAATGCAACTTTTGACAACCCTTCTGTTGCTATCGCTTACGATTCAAGAATAAATTCTGACGTGTTTGCCAAGGAAACAGCAGCTGTTTTCGCAGCAAATGGTGTCAAAGCATTCCTTTATCCAGCGCTTGTTCCAACACCAATGCTTTCATTTGCTGTTCGTGAGCTTGGCTGTTCATCAGGTGTAATAATCACTGCATCTCACAACCCATCTCAGTACAACGGTTACAAGTGCTATGACCCAGAGGGCTATCAGATGACCGACGAGGCAGCAGCACTTGCTTATGAGTACATCCAAAAGGTTGATATGTTTGAGGATGTTAAGAAGGTGGATTTTGATGAGGCTCAGAGCAAGGGACTCATCGAATTTGTAAGTGAGGCTGTTTATAATAAGTTCTTTGACCTTGTTCATAGCAAGGTGATTAACGCTGATACTGCTAAGTCCTCTGGACTTAAAGTAATCTATACGCCACTTAACGGCACAGGCAACAAGCCTGTTCGTCACGCACTCAAACTTCTCGGAATTGAGGATGTATTGGTAGTGCCAGAGCAGGAATTGCCAGACGGCAACTTCCCAACTTGCCCATATCCAAACCCTGAAATTCGCCAGGCATTTGAGTGCGCACTTAAGATGGCTGAAACAGAAAAGGCAGACTTGCTTCTCGCAACTGATCCAGACTGTGACCGTATGGGCATCGCAGTACGTGATGGTGATGAGTACAAGCTCATGACAGGTAACGAAGTTGGCGCTCTCTTTACTGAGTACGTATTGTCTCAGCACAAGGAAAAAGGCACAATGCCAGCTGACCCAGTTGTAATCAAATCATTCGTAACAACAAGCCTTGTTGACAGGATCGCAGAAAACTACGGTGCAAAAACAGCCAACCTCCTCACTGGATTTAAGTACATCGGTGAGTACATCACAAACCTTGAACGTGAGGGCAAAGAGGACAACTTCATCATTGGTATGGAGGAGAGCTATGGTTACCTTCTTGGTATCCATGCAAGAGACAAGGATGCAGTTGTAGCATCTCAACTTGTTGTTGAGATGGCAGCTTACTATAAGTCAAAGGGCAAGAGCCTTATTGATGTCATGAACGACATCTATGCAAAGTATGGCAACTACTTAAATCGTGTTGATAATTTTGCTTTCGAAGGTGCATCTGGCATGCAGAAGATGGCTGACATCATGGACAATATTCGAAATAACAAGCCTACTGAAATCGCAGGTCTCAAGGTGCTTGAAACAACAGACTATAAGGAGACAGACAAGACTGGTCTCCCAGCATCCAACGTTTTGGCATTCAAGCTAGAAAATGGCAATGGCGTAGTTGCTCGTCCTTCTGGCACAGAGCCTAAGCTCAAGATTTATTTCACAGCTGTAGCAAACACTATGGACGCAGCAGATGCACTCTATAAAGAAATGCTTGAGAGTGCTAAAAAATGGTTGGAGGTATAAAGATGAAACGCAACACATTTGTTAGAATTATGTGTATCTTCCTCGCAGTTTTGATGCTCGGAAGTGTAGTGCTAGTTGCCATCCAGGCATTTGCATACGGTCCTGACGCAGCAGTGGTTGTAGCGACAGGAGACAACAACAATAAACACACTGTAATTATCATCGCCGTAATCGCTGTAATTGTCCTTCTTGGAGCGGTTTTTGCCCCAACTATCCTAAAAAAACTTAAAAAATAGCGGAAAACGGACAAAATCGTCTAAATTTGTTTGACAAAACCAATTATTTGGTATAACATTAGGTTACTTGTTCGACTAAAACGAACAAAGCAATAAAATTAAGGCGAGGGTATGCACATGTACGAAGACAAAACACTAATCTGCAAAGAGTGCGGTGAAGAATTTATTTTCACAGCAGGCGAACAGGAGTTCTACGCAGAGAAGGGCTTCGAAAACGAACCACAGCGTTGCAAGGCTTGTAGAGATGCAAGAAAGAATGCTCAGAAGGCTGAAAGAAAAATGTATGACGCAACTTGCGCTTCATGCGGCGGTCCTGCAAAGGTACCATTTGAGCCTCGTGAGGATAGACCAGTATATTGCAGCGAGTGCTTTGCAAAGATGAAGGAAGCAGAAGAAGAATAATTTTTGCAAAACTAGAAGGAGTTACCAAAGCGGTAACTCCTTTTTTTGTCTTAACATTTGCTTTATTCGTACATATGTAGTACAATGAACTATATTTTATTTATTATATTGGTACTACTGCGCGCGTTTATACGGGGGTGTGTGAAGAAGTGCTTAACATTTTTAAAAACTTTTTTGAAACGTTATCGCGTATAGGTAAATATTACGGTGTGGAGAAGACTGACTCCGAAAGCGAAGTAGCTTTCTTGTCATATACAGAAAAGAAACGTGTTCTTTCAAACTTGCGTCGTACGTTGATTTTTACAGTTTTCTTGATTTTGTATCTCCTTTTGATAATCATAGTGGCGCCACTTAGGTTTTTCCCAGTTGATGTGTCGGCACTTATGCTTATCTTGGCTTCTGTTGTTTTGCTTGCTGCATTTGTAGGATTAGGCATTATCATGTACGACAAGGGAGACACAAGCGATTTCTATATCGATAAAAGGCTCAAGAGAAGAATTCAGGTTTTGTATTCGGTTTTTTGGACGATTTATTATGCGATGATAATCGCTGTCCTATACTGCTTCCAAGATTGGGTTTTAGGTATGGCTATATGGATGCCAATTACGATTGTTGGTTTCCTTGTTCCAGTGTACAGTTTGCAAGAGGGCATCGTTCCAATGACTCTTGCAGCAGCATCTGTATACTTCTTCTTTAAATTCAGTAATTACGACTTCTTGGAACTTTCGGCTGCAATCCCAGCAATTGTAATTGTAATTGCTGTAACAGATATCAACCATGTGGAGCGTCTCAACGGTTTCTATCAAGAGGCACGTATATACGGCGAATCATCTGCTTCTCGCAGACGTCTTGGCAACGTATTTGAGGAAGTATACGATATGGCTTTCGAGCTTGACTTTGCTAAGAACGAATGCCAGATTCTAAGAAACAATGAAGCATATTCACTCAAGTTTGAGAGCGAAATAATTGGGCTTGATAACTTTAGGGCTTCAATCCTTGAAATGGTTCATCCAGACGATGCACATACAGCAACCAAGGTTCTTGATGAGGAATACCTTGATAATGAATTCATCATTGAGGGTAGGCATCAGGTATATATCGAAATACGTGTTCTTGACAACCATGACGAGTACGTATGGATATCTGTTTTGCTTTCTCGTGAGAAGTTGATGGATGGCACTTATGGTGATGGCGACTTGCTCTTGTGCCTCGTTCAGAATATCGAGGAGCGCAAGAAGAGTGAGAATAAGCTCAAGCTTGAAGCAGAGCGTGATCCACTTACACAGCTCTATAACAAGATGACAACTAGAAGCCTTATCGAAGAGTGCTTCGAGAAGAACTCTTCTGCACAGCATGCTCTCATTATCATCGATATCGACAACTTCAAGACGATAAATGATACGCGTGGACATACTGTTGGTGACCAGATACTTCTTGCTTTTGCAAACGAGCTTAGCCGTAATTTCCGTGAATCCGATATCTTGGGTCGTGCGGGTGGCGATGAGTTCGTAGTACTCATCAAGAATATTCAGTCAATCGCACTTGTATGTGACAAGTTACAACAACTCACATCTGCATTCAAGAAGTACGGTATTGATAACGGCTTCCCAGGCAGACTTTCAACAAGTATTGGTGTTGCAATATTTGGCAAAGATGGTTCAAGCTATGATGAGCTCTTCAAGAGAGCAGACGCAGCCCTCTATGAGGCTAAGCGTAACGGTAAGGACCAGTACAAGTTCAGTATAACCAGAAGTTAAAAATATAAATTAAGCAAAGGGGAATTCTCATGAAATTCGGTACAATCGTAAAAATTGGTGCTCTTGCAGCTGCCGCAGCTTCAACTGCAGCTGGTACTGTTTTGGTTACAACCAAAGCACTCGCTAAGGTTGGCAAGCAGCCAAAGGAAGAACCAATTGACACATCAAATGGTCCTATCATCAAGAGACCACTTGCACCAGCTGATCCAGTACCAGCTGATCCAATCAAACCTTATGTTGCTCCAACACCAGTCGTTGAGCCTGTAGTTGCTCCAGAGCCAGTTATAGAGGCTACTCCAACTCCAGAGCCAACACCGGCTCCTGCATTCGTTGCTCCAGAGCCAACACCAGCTCCTGCATTCGTTACTCCAGAGCCTGCTCCAATGCCTGTATTCACAGCTCCAGAGCCAGAGCCTGTAACATTTGCTAACATTCCATCAGAGCCAGTGGTTGCAGAACCTGTAACAGTTGACCTTCCTGATATCCCAGCTCCAGCTCCAGTTGTTGAGCCAATTCCAGAGCCAACACCAGCTCCTGCATATACACTTGACTATGCTCTTCCATACATGGCAGGTAACTCAGATGACAAGACAATCGTTACTGGCGGTGTAGAGATTCCAACAGAGGAACCAGCAATAGAGGAACCAGCTCCTATTATAGAACCTGTAATTGAGCCAATTCCAGAGCCTATCGTAGAAGCTCCAGTAATCGAGGAGCCAGTGGTTGAGGAGCCAAAGATTGACCTTTCAAGCGTTATTGCTCCAAATCCAGCTGCTGAACCAGTCGCTGAGCCAGTCGTTGAACCAATCGCTGAGCCAGTGGTTGAACCAATTGTTGAGGAAGTAGCTCCTATTCTTGAGGTCGCTGAGGAAAATCTTCCTGTGGACGATTTTGCTCAAAGCGATATATCGGAAGCATCGGGAGATGCTGACCAACCTTTGAATGTAGCACCTGTAGTTGAAGCTCCTGTTGCTGAACCAGTACTTCCAGTAGTTGAACCAGTCGTTGAGGCTGCTCCAATTGTTGAACCAGTTCTTCCTGTTGTTGAAGAAGTATCACCTGTAGTTGAACCTATCGTTGAGCCAGTTGTTGCTGAACCAGCTCCAGCTCCTGTAACATTTGGTAACCTCTCATCAACAGATGATTATATCGAGACAATTGCAGCAAAAGAGCCAGATCCAGTAGTAGAGCCTATTGTTGAGGCTCCTGTAGCTGACAAGGGCAAGGAACAGAAGATTGGCGATGCTATCGTATCTGACAAGGCAAGCAATCCAAATATTGCTGCTGTAGCTGCAAAGTTTGGCATGAATGCTGATAACCTTGTTTCAATCGAAGCTGCTGGCAATATGCCAATGGTATTTGAATTCCTCTATGGCGATATGAGAAACGATGCAACACTTGTTGCTGTTTACTTCATCATGAATGGTGAGGCTACACTTCCACCAGAGTCAGACAAAGAAAACGTTTTGGCATTTGGTAGAAACTTCATCACAGGTAATGATGAACTCAAGGCATTCCTTGCATAAGAATTAAATACGATTGTATAGTAAAAGGCCCCGTGGGATT
>JAZRVV010000004.1:0-3903 GCA_045599345.1 Acutalibacteraceae bacterium | reverse complement strand
TTTGCACACATTCCATCAGGAATTGAGCGTGGTATGTTCTCGTAAAATCCGCCGCCTGTGATATGTGATACAGCAGAAACCTTAACTGCATCAAAGAGCTTAAGCATTGGCTTTACATAAATCTTGGTTGGAGTGAGAAGTGTCTCACCAAGTGATTTACCACCGAGTGCATCAACTGGTGCCTTGAGTTCAGCATCGCTGATGTTTTCAATATCAAATACTTTTCGAACTAGAGAAAAGCCATTTGAATGAACACCTGATGATGGAAGAGCAATTATTACATCGCCCTCTTTCATTGATGTGTTATCAAGAATCTTGTCCTTGTCAACAACACCTACAGAGAAACCAGCAAGGTCATACTCATCCTCTGGATAGAATCCAGGCATTTCTGCTGTCTCACCGCCAACAAGAGCAGCATCAGACTGTACACAGCCATCAGCAACACCTGAAACGATTGAAGCAATTCTTTCAGGCACATTCTTGCCACAAGCGATATAGTCAAGGAAAAGGAGTGGCTTTGCACCACAGCAGATAATATCGTTAACGCACATTGCTACACAGTCAATGCCGACTGTGTCGTGCTTATCCATTAAAAATGCAATCTTAAGCTTTGTACCAACACCGTCAGTACCAGAAACCAAAACTGGCTTTGCATATCCCGAAGGAAGTTCAAAGAGACCGCCAAAACCACCAATTGCACCGAGTTTTGCACCCTCAGTCATAGTTTTAGCAACATGAGCTTTCATAAGCTCTACAGCCTTGTAGCCTGCAGTAATATCAACACCTGCATCAGCATATGCTTTGGACATAGAGTTTTCCATGTGTTATTCTCCTTTATTCTTTTCCGTCCCAACAATAGGTACAGAGTTTCTCTTTTGGTAAACCGATTGATTCGATGAGTCCAGGAAGTGACTGGAATTCAAGTGAAGAAAGTCTAAGCTTTTCTGCCATGCACTCGCGCATCTTGCGACCGCGCTCTGTGGTTGCATCAGCATATTCTTCAAGGTGATTGAATCCCTCTTCGCCCTCAAGTTCATTGATAGTCGCTCTAGTGAATAGTTCCATAGGACTAGTTTGACGAGAGAAGTTTAGATATTTACATGAATACATGATTGGAGGACATGCAGAGCGCATATGTACTGACTGTGCGCCATTTTCATATAAGAATTCTACTGTCTCTCTCATCTGTGTTCCGCGTACGATTGAGTCATCAACGAACATTAAGTTCTTGCCAAAGATAAGTTCTTTAACTGGAATCATCTTCATCTTGGCTACTTTTGCACGCTGTGTCTGGTTCGTAGGCATAAAGCTACGTGGCCAGGTTGGCGTATACTTGATAAATGCACGAGCGAAGTTGACACCGCTCTTGTGCGAATAGCCAATTGCGTGTGGGGTTCCTGAATCTGGAACACCGCAGATAAAATCTAAATCTTTTGGTAAAGTACCATTTGCTATTTCATTTTCAGCCATGCGCTTGCCGTTTTCATAGCGCATAGTTTCAACATTTATATTTTCGTAGGTTGAGTTTGGGTAGCCGTAGTATGACCAGAGGAATGAACAGATTCTCATTTCATTTCCCGCTGGTTTTAAAGTCTCGCATGAGTCTGCTTTGAGTTCTACTATCTCTCCTGGGCCAAGTTCGCGGAATACTTCATATCCCACCTTCTCAAAGGCAAAAGATTCAAAGGATACTGCGTATCCATTTTCATTCTTGCCTATGATAATTGGCAAACGGCCCACTTTATCACGCGCAGCAACAAGGTCACCATCGTCCTTCATGATGAGGACTGATGCTGTACCATCTATTACCTCCTGCGCGAAAGTAATACCTTCGACCAAAGTTTCCTTTTGGTCGATAAGCGCTGCTATGAGCTCGGTGGTATTTACCTTACCACCTGTCATGGCACTAAAGTGTCCACCAGTCTCGCAAAGATAGTTCTTGATAAGTTCTTCCTTGTTGTTGATGATACCAACCATACAGATAGCATAGCCACCGTTTCTTGACTTCATCAAGAGAGGCTGTGGATCATAGTCGCTGATACATCCAATTGCTGATGTACCACTCATATCATCAAAGATATACTCAAACTTTGTCCTAAATGGAGAGTTCTCAATATTATGTATCTCTCGCTGAAGACCAACTTCTTTGTTCCAAGCAGCAAGTCCACCACGACGTGTTCCAAGATGAGAATGGTAGTCTGTACCAAAGAACACATCTAGCAAGACGTCATTTTTTCCAACGGCACCGAAAAATCCGCCCACACTAAAACCTACTTTCTAAAAATCACAAAATTAAGCGAAGAAAAGCTCTGAAAGAGTCATAGGATCGATGTACTCGCCATCCTTGTAAACTCTCATGTTACCAGATGCGATTTCATCGATAAGCATTACATCGCCATTTGCGTCATAACCAAATTCAAACTTAATATCATAGAGTACGAGACCCTTTTCAAGGAGGTCATCAGCAACGATCTTTGTGATGTCCTGAGTCATCTTCTTGATGTTCTCATACTGTGTATCTGTCATGATACCAAGTGCTACGAGTGCTTCCTTTGTTACAAGTGGATCGCCCTTCTCATCGTTTTTGAATGTCATCTCAACGTATGCAGGAAGGTCAGCACCCTCTTCAATATACTCACCATAACGACGGATAAAGCTACCAACAGCCTTATGACGGCAGATAACCTCAAGACCATTACCAAATACCTTTGCAGGAAGTACTTCCATTGTTGTATCTGCGAGGTTTGCATTTACAAAGTGAGTCTTGATGCCAGCAGCATTAACCTTCTCAAAGAAGTAGATAGACATTCTAAGGTTAACGTCACCAACACCTTCAATTGTAAGACCAACTGAGTTTTCGCCTGGATCGAACTTGCCATCTTTGCCTGTGCAATCATCTTTGAACTTTAAAAGATAGTTGCCATTGTCGAGTGCGAATACGTCTTTTGTCTTTCCCTGATAAACTTTTTCCATGATTTTGTCCTCCAATAGATAATCTAAAAAATAAAAACAGGCAGATTAGTATCTGCCTGCAATTTCCCCGTCGGCTACAAGTACTGCGTCAGCACCTGCTCTTCTTGCGCTGTTTAGTTTTTCTGCGAGAGCAGCATCCTCTATTGCGAGCATCTGCACTGCGAGCAAGCCTGCGTTTGCTGCGCCATTGATTGCAACTGTAGCTACAGGTATGCCGCTTGGCATCTGTACTGTTGCAAGGAGCGCATCCATTCCGTCAAGCTCTGATGCCTTTACTGGTATTCCAATAACTGGCAATGTAGTCCAGGATGCACATACTCCGGCAAGGTGCGCAGCCTTGCCTGCTGCAGCTATAATTACACCGAATCCGTTATCGCGCGCGTTGCTACAAAACTCCTGCACTTGTGCTGGTGTTCTGTGTGCTGAGTATACGTGGACTTCAGTTTCAATGTCATAGTCCTTGAGTGTGTTAATACACTTCTCTACAACTCCAAGGTCGGAGCTACTTCCCATGATAACTGCTACCTTTTTCATAAGTGCCTCCTAAAATAAATCAGGGCAGTCCTCTATTGTACTAAAGGACTGCCCAGACGGTCGACATAAAGTGTTACTTTGCTCCCATGTGGTGATCCACTAATCCGTCAGTTACAAAGTACACCTATATTATATAAAACCAACTATATGTTTTCAATTAGACAAAGTGCCAAATTAACCAATCAAAACCCTATCTTTTTTGGCAATCTATCTCTCAGGCTCTGCCGCACATCAATCCGCAGCTCACACATCAATATGGCCCGCCGCGTACTTGAAAGCGTGTCCAAACCACCTTGTAAAGGCACACTACGTTGTAAACACCTTGACAAGCTGCTTTGCCCACGCTTTTAGGCAATTATGGCGGAACAAAGGAAACCTTTGCTCCGCCACTCATTT
>JAZRVV010000003.1:0-2469 GCA_045599345.1 Acutalibacteraceae bacterium | reverse complement strand
CTATCTTCAGAAGCATTCAGCACAGGGTTCTTTCTCGTAGCATACAGAAAACGGTTCCTGAAATGTTCGAAATTGGTATAACCTCTGCCAAGGCGTTTTAGGTCCTTGGCTTTTCTGTTTATTGATTCGATTGGTCCATTGGAAAGGCGGCTGTCATAGATTCCGCCAGGCCCATTTTTCTCAACCATTACAAAAGAGTTAATTATTGGCTCCTTGTATCTGGCTAGCAGATCAGCAAAATCAATGAATATCTCGTCACCGCATTTTCTGTAATAATCTATTATGAAATCTATTTCCTGACTGGCCTTTAGAGGGTTTCCCGCATTATTGGCATTAAATCGTACATATATTTCTTTTAAATCTCGTAATGCTTTTAGGCGGGAATCTATTCTGAATAGGGCGTCCTCGTAGTCGTAGGTATTCATTAGCCTGTGAAAATGAGGGTCCATACGTAGTTCGTTTCTGTAATTAATATTTGATACGTTTGACAGAATCAGCCATCTGTACTTCCTAAGCAAGTATACTTCGTCAGATATAGGAAGCCTGACAGGGCGCATAAGCTCCAGCGACCTCTTTTCCTCTATTTCCAGGTCACGTTGTCGGAACTTCTTCTCCAGCTGCCTTATATACTTGTCTAGTGCGTGAACCACCCATTGTATTACATGAAATGAATCTACTACGGCCACTGCATTAGGGAAGTACTTGTCAACAAAAGCTATGTAAGAATTATACATATCGGTCAGCAAATATTTTACTTTAAGACGTTCTTCTATTGGTATAGCAGCAAAATACGGCTCTGTAACATTGTTGCGCCTGCTACGTAATAAATCTATAGGGTCCCCTGAATAGAAGTCTTGTATAACCATTGCATATTTGCAATTAGGATCTAAATCCAGGTAAACTTCATCTACGGATATTATATCTGTCAATGGTAGCCGGTCTAATTTAACATACCTGTCAAACACTTCTAAGACATGAGTGTCTGAAGTGTTAAACTTATTGGCGACAGCCGCTGCAGAAACATGAAGATTCCTGAAAGCAGTAAATATTAACATATCGGCAGCATTGGTACTGCGTCTGTTTTTATTTACAAATCTGAAATTCTCATTGGTTTCATATCTGCATTTGCTATTAGTACAGCGCCATCTCCGTTGTTTGAGATGTAAGACTAGTTCATATCCATCCTGTAGTATAGGATGTGATATGGTTCTTGTTTTAATGCCTCTAGAATGCATTTTGAAACCGCAGGATGGGCAGTGATGAATGGCAGGATAAGTTTCTACAGTCAATATTTTCTTATTTCCTTCAATAGTTGTGTTGGAAATAAAAATATCCGCATCCTCTAAATCTAACAGTTCCGTTATATTGAGCATTACAATCCTCCTCTTTAATCGATGTTGTTGGTAGGAATAACCATATAAAATGATAAAGGAAGAAAGCCATAAAAAGAAGATGAAAGGGCATGGAGCGCAAAGCTCCATGCCCTTGATAAAATGGATTTTATATTAAATTTTGAAGTGATTTTGAGTAGACCCTAAAACTAGACCCTAAAACCAGCCCCTAATCTTATACCCTAAAGATTCCCCCTAAAGTTAGACCCTAAAAATTATAGACCCTAAAAAACTTTGGATACCCCAAAAAATAACCACGCAACTTTTTTAGTTACCTGGTTTTACGATTTAAGAGGTCGTATTTTTCTAGGGTATACTTGCCTATACCTGCCTATTTAAGCCGTTCCTAGAGGGTTTTAGTGGGCTTATATAGGACTTTTTCCATTCATCCGCGGGATGACTTGCTCATTCATGCCAATGCTATTTGTTCAGCGGTCAAACCTGTTACATCAACAATATCTTCGATGGACATACCTTTTAGCTTTAATTTGCGAGCAGATTCCAATTTTCCTTCAATAATACCTTCAGCTCTACCTTTTGCTTCAGCCTTAATCGCTGCACCTATTGCATATGTCTGCATTTCTTCTTCCCAAGTCATATATCTCACCGCCTTATCTGCATCCTCATGGTTCAGTCTAACAGCCTCTGCCAGCTTTTCTGTAAAAGCATCGTTGCCTTTGCCTGTGTTTATAAAATCTATAAAGTTCAATAAATCTTGATTTTCACTGCCTTCTATTCCTTTAGCGTTAATGAAAATTTTATAACTTTCATCACCTAGTTCTAAGTGCTTTCGCTCATAACATAGGTTACTAAAGGTATAGCGCAGAAGATTCAATTTAAAAGGATCATAGCAACAGATAAAAATCATTATAGATTTCTTTAAATGTGAATAATGATCGCCCTTTTTAAGTTGATTTGTATCCATTAAAGATTGGTAGTACCTTGTTCTTTTACCTAGTGCAACACCATCATCATCACTGGCTTGCATTTCTAGGTCATACATTACGCCATCAGCATCTTCGATATAGACATCCAACCGGACACCTTTACTAAGCAGTCGTGCCTCAAAACTTTTTTC
>JAZRVV010000002.1:0-33866 GCA_045599345.1 Acutalibacteraceae bacterium | reverse complement strand
TTTGGACCAATTGCTTTCTCATACGATGGTTGGATAGTATCTACATCTATCTGTCACGAGATTAAGGATAGCAAGAGAAATTTGCCTTTGGCACTTACGTTTGCGCCAATCGCCGTACTTATTATTTACCTTGCGTACTTCCTTGGACTTACATCTTACCTCGGTGTTGATCAGGTTTTGGCTCTTGGTGACGACAGTGTATTTAACGCCGCTGTAAGCCTCTTTGGCGACTTTGGTGCAAAACTCATTCTTGTAGCGGTTGTTATTTCAATCCTTGGCACAGTAAATGGTGTAAGTCTTGGTCTTATCAGACTTCCTTATTCACTTGCGCTTCGCAACATGATGCCTTTGTCTGATTCATTTAAGAAAGAAAATGAAAAGCTTGGCGGTATGCCAGTAAACTCAGCTTTCCTCGTCTATGGTTTGACTGTATTTTATTCAATTGTAAATTACCTTATCATGACAAGTAATAATGAGTTTGTTGCAGGTCTTGATATTTCCGAGATTGCAATTTGTGTGTTGTACCTTATTTACATTGCTCTCTATGTTGCAGTTATCAAACTTGCAAAGAAGGGTGAGATTAAGAATAAGTTCCTAGGCTTTGTTGCACCAGTGCTTGCAACAATAGGTTCACTTATTATTTTCTCTGGTTCTGTTGTTAAGCTTTCATTTGCAGTTTATGCAGCTGTTTGTTTGCTCTTCCTCGGTATTGCGTATGCTTACTACAAGAAGCATACAAACGAAATCATTGTCAGAACAGACGAAGATTTCCATGCGGCATCAGAGGGTTCATCTGATAACATATAAAGAAAACGCTCGGTGGGTTCCACCGAGCGTTGTTTTATCTGTTATGCTATTCTAGTATTTCATCAATCATAAGTTTTACGAATTCGCAGCTAGTGTAGGCTGCGAATTTTTGATATACATCGGATTTACGGCTATCTGCGAAATCGCAGATGCTTTTTGCGATGATAGGGTAAGGCTTTGGCTCTGTTGCGTGAGAGGCGGCGTAGGCTACGCCGTAACCCTCCATCTCGAGACCTTTTGTGTTCTCAAAAGTTGCGTGGATTTGCTTGTCGAGGATGGAGCGGTTCGCAACAACTGCCGAGCCACTGGCCATCGCGCCAACGTGGACGTGGGTCTCGTTAAGCTTGGAGTTGATTGCTTTCTCAAAATAAGGGATGAGTTTGCTATCAACTGTAACGGACGTTGGCCTTGGCAAAAAGCCGATTTCGCCAAAGATGATAGAGGCCTCTTCCTTTGGAACGTATTTGCCGTTTGAGTAGTTCCAAATGAGGTCGGCTAAGATTACATCGCCATACATCTGATCGTCGCTTGATTCAGTGAGGGCACCAGCGGCGATACCTGGCATGATAATATATTTTGGTCTAAAGTGGCTTATGAGTTTCATAGTGAGGGTTGCAGACGCGGTCATACCCATCTCATCTTGCTTTGCCGCATAAATGAGAAGGCCATTTTTTTGATTTTCTGCTTTGAAATAGAGTTGATCATCGCCATCGAACTTAATCTCGGACCAGTCATACATACGCATGACTGCTTCTTCTTCGGTGTCGGTGACATATATCAAAGCTGCAAATGATTTGTAGTTTTCCATACGTTGCCCCCCACATCAGTCTAATAAAAATATAACATATTGTGCGGATTATTGAAAGTGTAGTATTTTATTTGTTAGTGAAATCTTATATAATATATTCATAATCTTTGTGTCAAATCAAGGAGATATTTATGGAAAAGAGTAAGGACAAGATTCGCCATGAAAAGGTGTGGTCGTTTTTACAGGTTTTGAACAAGCCTTTGATGAAAATTCTTTTTGACGAATCCTACGATGAGATAGATGTCGATGGGCCGTTTTTGTTGATTGCTAATCATTCAACGGATTTGGACCCGCTTATACTCGCATCGTGCTTTCCAAGGAATCAACTTTATTTTGTAGCATCCGAGCATATCTTTAGACTTGGATTTATCTCTAAAGTGCTTGAGTGGCTTGTTGCACCTATTCCAAGGAAAAAGGCATCGTCCGGTGCGGATACGGTTAAGATGTGCCTCCGTCGCCTCAAGGCCGGCGATAGCGTAGGCCTTATGGCAGAGGGAGAGGCAACATGGAACGGAGTGTCAACGGACGTGTTCTCTGCGACGGGCAAGCTTGTAAAGAGCAGCGGTGCGTCACTCGTAACAGTTCGCATTAGTGGTGCGTATCTTTCCAATCCACGTTGGGGCAAGGGCTTTAGACGTGGCAAGGTACAAGCGCGCCTTGTTCATATCTACTCACCAGAGGAAATAGAGGCAATGAGTCCATCAGATATACTCGATGCCATCAATCACGATATATATGAAAACTGTTGGGAGCGACAAGCAGAAAGCCCAACTGAGTTTAAGGGTAACAACAGAGCGGAGCATATTGAGCGAGCAGTATTCCTTTGCCCATCTTGCAAGGGCGTTAGCACCATTGTTAGTGAAGGCAACTATTTCAAATGCCGCGATTGTGGATTCCACGGGATGGTTACAGAATTTGGTACATTTGAGGGAGTCAATATGATTCCTAACATGTATGAGTGGGACAAATGGCAGTTTGAAGCACTTAAAAATATGGATTTTAAAACGAGCGATAGGGACGGCGTTCTTTTCTATGATGAGAACGTTATGCTCACTCAAATATTAAAAGGACACGAAGCCAAAGTTATTGGAGATGGTTTTGAACTATGTCAGTATGGTGATAAACTTACCTGTGGCATGTGTACTTTTGATATGGGCAAAATTTCGAATATGTCCATAGTGCAGGCAAAGCGTTTGCTTCTTTCTTATGAGGGAAGTTACTTTGAAATAAAAGCTAACAACATTACGTCAGTTCGTAAATATTTAGGATACTGGCAAAACAAGGCTTGGGAGGTGGAGTAATTGGATTTTTCTAGTATGACAGTTTGGACTTTTGTAATACAAATGGGCATTGTGTTTGCAGCGCTCCTTTTTGCAAATTTCCTTCGCCAACATAGCCCAGTTGTTAAGAACAGTTTGATGCCTGTGGCAGTACTGGCAGGATTTTTAGTTCTTGCTTTAAAGTATATTGGGCGAGGATTTCATTTTGATTTTATTAACAGCAATCTCTATGAGATGATTGTTTATCACGCAATTGCACTTGGTTTTATTGCAATGACGCTTAGGACGACAGATGACGCGAAAGCAGATGCAGTTAAATACACTGGCCTTCGTTCAGGTGCAATTATTGTTAGTACTTATTTAGTTCAAGGCATTGTTGGCCTTGCTGTTACAATTGGACTTGCGCTGACAGTTATGCCAAATCTCTTCCCGGCTGCTGGACTCTTACTCCCAATGGGATTTGGTCAAGGTCCTGGTCAGGCTAACAATGTTGGCACAACATATGAGGCGGCAGGATTTGTTGGTGGCAGAAGTTTCGGCTTATCAATTGCTGCTTGCGGTTATATCATTGCTTGTACGATAGGCGTTATTATTCTTAACATTTTACGCCATCAAAGAAAATTGACTCCACGTGGAGAGGCAAAGGCAGAGGAAGTAAGCGTAAGTTACTTCCAAGGAGAGGACGAACTCCCTGTTTCTGATTCAATCGACAGACTTTCAATTCAGTTGTCACTTGTATTTGTTGTTTACCTTATTACTTATGCTGTAACAGTAGGCCTTACAACATTTATGACTTCAATTGGACTTGGCGATATGCTTAATTCAATCCTTTGGGGATTTAACTTTATCATCGCCTCTGTAGTTGCAATTCTTGTTCGAATCTTCTTTAAGCAAGGTACAGAAAAGAAGTTCATTAAGAAGCAGTATCAAAACAACTACCTTTTAAATCGTATTTCAGGTTTCTTCTTTGATATCATGATAGTTTGTGGTATTGCATCAATTGATGTAGAGGATCTCCACGGCTTGTTTGTTCCATTCATATTAATGGCAGCATTGGGCGGAGTGCTTACATGGGTATGGCTCACAATCGTTTGTAAGTATGTTTACAAAGGATATTTTTATGAGGGATTACTCTCAATGTTTGGTATGCTTACGGGCACAATTGGCTCTGGCGTATTGCTCCTTCGTGAAATAGATCCAAACTACGAGACACCAGCAGCGAACAATTTGGTTGTTGGCAGTTCGTTTGGTATTTTGTTTGGAGCACCAATGTTAATACTTATTGGTATTGCAAAGGCAGGACTTTCCAAATCGCTTTTGACATTGGGATTGGTTGCAGCATATCTCGTCGTTTTATCTGCAATAATCTTCTTTGTAAAACCAAAAGAACAAGTTGATGTGCCTGCTGAAAAAGTTGAAGAATAAAAAATCCCGGTTTAGGAATTCCTAAACCGGGTTTTCTTATGCCTGTTAGTTTTTCTTAACGCCAAGCTTGGTGTCTTCACCGTTGATATTCCAATCAGCTTGGTAACCATCGAGTGAGCCTATGATGATTTCATCACAGAGAACGTCACCGATGATGGCTGCTTTGTTGTTTTCGACGATAGACTTAATCTTGTCTGTACCATCAACATAGATGTTGATGCGGTCCATAACCTCAAAGCCTGCGTCCTTACGCATTGTTTGAACCTTGGAGATAATCTCACGAACAAAGCCCTCAGTGATGAGTTCCTCTGTGAGCGTTGTATCGATAGCAACTGTAACGCCAAAGTCAGAGAGTGAGTAGTAGCCTTCCTTTTGAGTTGTCTCGATAAGGAGGTCCTCTTCTGAAAGTTCAATCTCGCCGATTGAGATTGTAAGTTTAAGTACGCCATTGCTGTCTAGTTCTTCCTTAGCCTTTGAACCATCAAGGCTCTGAAGAGCCTCACGGATTTCTCCAAGCTGCTTGCCGTACTTTGGACCAAGAGTTCTCATCTGTGGCTTGAAACTGTATGAGAGAAGGTCTGCTGCATCGGTTACGAATTGAACATTCTTGATGTTGAGTTCCTCTTTGATGATGTCGGTGCAGTATGAGTCGAGCTCCTTGTTTGCCTTAACAAACATGTTGCCGAGTGGTTGACGGTTCTTGATGTTAGAACCGTTACGGCATGCACGACCAAGGCCAACAATCTGAAGTACCTCTTCCATGTTTGCTTCAAGTTCTTCGTTAATCCACTCAGTCTTAACCTCTGGGAAACTGCAGAGGTGGATAGAGATTGGAGCAGATGGATCAAGTTCACGAACGAGGTTTTGATAAATGTCCTCTGCCATGAATGGAATCATTGGAGCAGCTGTCTTGATAGTAGTAACAAGAGCAGTGTAGAGAGTCATGTAGGCATTGATTTTATCCTCTGTCATCTCTGTTGCCCAGAAGCGTTCACGGCAACGACGAACATACCAGTTAGAAAGCTCGTCAATAAAGTCAGAAATATACTTTGCTGCTTCTGGAATGCGATAGTTTTCAAGGTTCTCATCAACGCCCTTGATCATAGACTGGAGCTTTGAGAGACACCACTTATCCATTGTGGATAAGCTGTCGTAGTTTATCTCATACTTTGAAGCGTCAAAGTTGTCGATATTTGCATAGAGTACAAAGAATGCATAAGTATTCCAAAGTGTACCCATTACCTTGCGCTGGCCCTCTGTTACTGCCTTGCCGTAGAAACGGTTTGGAAGCCAAGGAGCTGAGTTGGTATAGAAGTACCAACGGATTGCGTCAGCGCCGTATGTCTCAAGTGCGTCAAATGGGTCAACTGCGTTGCCTTTTGACTTACTCATTTTTTGACCGTTCTCATCCTGTACGTGGCCGAGAACGATTACGTTCTTGAAAGGTGCCTTGTTAAAGATGAGAGTTGAGATGGCGAGAAGTGAATAGAACCAGCCACGTGTCTGGTCAACAGCCTCAGAGATGAAGTCAGCTGGGAACTGTGTATCAAAGAGGTCCTTGTTCTCAAACGGATAGTGGTGCTGTGCAAATGGCATTGAACCACTATCAAACCAGCAGTCGATTACTTCTGGAACACGGTGCATTTCCTTGCCACACTCTGGGCACTTGATTGTTACTGCATCGATGTATGGACGGTGAAGTTCAACATCGTCTGGGCAGTTGTCAGACATGCTCTTTAGTTCCTCAATAGAACCAATCGCATGACGGTGACCACATTCGCATTCCCAAACGTTAAGTGGAGTACCCCAGTAACGGTTTCTTGAGATTGCCCAGTCTTGAACATTCTCAAGCCAGTCGCCAAAGCGTCCTTTGCCGATGCTTTCTGGAATCCAGTTGATTGTGTTGTTGTTCTTGATAAGATCATCGCGTACGTCTGTCATCTTGATATACCAAGACTCACGAGCGTAGTAGATAAGTGGAGTGTCGCATCTCCAGCAGTGTGGATAGCTGTGCTCAAACTTTGGAGCTGAGAAGAGGGTGCCATCCTTATCAAGGAATTTAAGTACCTCTGGGTCAGCGTCTTTTACAAAGAGACCATCGAATGGTGTACCACCAGACATGTTACCCTTTGCATCAACGAATTGAACAAATGGCATGTCGTACTTGCCACATACACGTGCGTCGTCCTCACCGAAAGCAGGAGCGCAGTGAACGATACCAGTACCGTCTGTCATTGTTACATATGAATCGCACATTACGTAATGTGCTTTCTTGTGTTGTTTTTCAACAGGAGCTTTGACGCACTCGAAGAGTGGCTCGTACTCCTTGTATTCAAGTTCTGAGCCCTTCATTGTTTCAAGGATCTCATATGCTTTCTCGCCCTCTTCTACAAGTCCTCCAAGGACTGTGTCGAGAAGGGCAGTTGCCATGTAGTAAGTGTAGCCGTCAGCTGCTTTAACCTTGGCATATTCATCATCTGGGTTAACGCAGAGAGCAAGGTTTGATGGAAGTGTCCATGGTGTTGTTGTCCAAGCAAGGAAGTATGCGTCCTCGCCTACTGCCTTGAAACGAACGATAGCAGAACGTTCCTTTAAGTCCTTGTATCCCTGTGCTACTTCGTGAGAAGAAAGTGGTGTGCCACAACGTGGGCAGTAAGGAACGATTTTGAATCCCTTGTACATGAGGCCCTTGTCGTAAATCTGCTTTAATGCCCACCACTCAGACTCGATATAGTCGTTGTGATATGTTACATATGGGTTGTCCATATCGGCCCAGAAACCAACTGTGCCAGAGAAGTCCTCCCACATGCCTTTATATTTCCATACGTTCTCTTTACACTTTTGAATAAATGGTTCAAGACCGTATGCTTCGATTTGTTCTTTGCCGTCGATTCCGATTTCCTTTTCAACTTCGAGCTCAACTGGGAGACCGTGTGTGTCCCAACCAGCCTTACGTGGAACGTAGTAACCCTTCATTGTACGGTATCTTGGAATCATATCCTTGATTACACGTGTTAAAACGTGACCAATGTGTGGCTTGCCGTTTGCTGTTGGTGGTCCATCATAGAATACGTATGAAGGGCCTTTTACTTCCTCTGTCTTTTCAAAGATTTGCTCATCTTTCCAGAATTTAGCAACTTCTTTTTCGCGCTCGACAAAGTTTAAGTCTGTTGATACTTTTTTGTACATTTCTCGTACCTCCTATGTGGTGCCTTTCTCTTCGACATCACATTTATTATTTTAAACGCAAAAAAGAGTTTAACATAATACCTTAATTAGGTCAAACATTAATTAAAAAGTACAATGAGCAATTGACTTTCAACACCTCGCTGTAGTAAAATCTTAACAACTTTATTAAAGTAAAAAGAGGAGAGGTAATTATGAAAAGATTCGTTTCTTTGGTAATGGTAGTTGCTCTTGTGCTTTCCCTTTGCATTGGCCTTACAGGCTGCTCAAAGTCAAACGGTGGCATAGTAATTGGCATTCCAAACGATCCAACAAATGAGGCTCGTGCACTTGAGCTTCTCGAAACACTTGGCTATATCACTTTGAAGGATATGGAGGGTGACGATGTTCAGGCAACAGTTCTTGACATTGCAGAAAATCCATATAACATTTCTTTCAAAGAGGTTGAGGCAGCTCAGCTTCCTTCAGTATTGCAGGATGTTGATTATGCTATTATCAACTCAAACTATGCTATAGCTGCTGGTTTGTCACCAGAGACAACAGAGGGTACAGATGTTGCTTATCCAAACATCATCACTGTTAAGGAAGGCAATGAAAAGTCTGACAAAGTTTTGGCTTTAGTTGCAGCAATTAACAGCAAGGCTGTTGTTGATTACATCAACTCAACATACGCTGGCGCAGTTGTATGTGACCTTGAAAACCCAACAGATGACGGTTTGGATGCAAACATTGATTATGATGCATTAAAGGGCGAGACAATCAAAATCGCTGCATCTCCAACACCTCATACTGACATCCTCAAGATCGCAAAGGATATCCTTGCAAAGAAGGACATCACTCTTGAAATCACAGAGTTTACAGATTATGTTCAGCCTAACAACGTAGTTGAGTCTGGCGAATATGATGCAAACTACTTCCAGCACATTCCTTACCTTGAGAACTTCAATGCTGAAAACGGTACACACCTTGTTTCTGCACTTGCAGTTCATCACGAGCCAATGGGCATCTATCTTGGTAAGCAGACAAGCCTCGACGCAATCAAGGCACAGTAATTTTTAGCAAAATCCCGCGCCGACTGTTTTTACAGTCGGCGCAGTTAGTGTTTTAGGTGGGTAAAATGATAGAGATTAAAAATTTATCCAAGACTTTTGCAGACAGAAATGACGCCGACAAGAATGTTGAGGCGCTCAAAAATGTCAACCTGTCTATACCAGACGGTAGCATCTATGGCATCATCGGTATGTCTGGAGCGGGCAAAAGCACCTTGGTACGTTGCATAAACATGTTAGAAAGACCAACAGAGGGCACAGTCATTATTGATGGTGTCGATATGGCTGCGCTTTCAAATAAGGACCTCCGCGCAAAGCGCAAAGAGGTTACTATGATATTCCAAAGCTTTAATTTGCTTATGCAACGCACATGCCTTAAAAATATTTGTTTCCCACTTGAGCTTATTGGTGTGAAAAAGGCGGATGCAGAGCGCCGCGCAATGGAACTTCTCGAAATAGTAGGGCTTCCTGACAAAGCAAATGCTTATCCAGCACAGTTGTCAGGTGGTCAGCAGCAGAGAATAGCGATTGCTCGCGCGCTTGCTACCAATCCAAAGGTTTTGCTCTGTGACGAAGCAACATCAGCACTCGATCCTAAAACTACTCACCAGATTTTGGAACTCATCAAAGAGATTAACAAAACTCTTGGTATTACTTGCATCGTAATCACTCACCAGATGTCGGTAATCGAGGAGATTTGTAGTAGAGTTGCCATTTTGGAAAAAGGTGTTGTAGTTGAGGAGGGTGAAGTTGCAGAGGTATTTGCTCATCCAAAATCAACTGCCGCACGTCATCTGGTTTATCCTGACGGCGGCAATTCAGAGATACTCGCATTGCGCGAGGGCGAGCAGCGCATACGCGTTGTATTCAACGGCGCAGTAGCGACCGAGCGCCCGCTTATCGCGCAACTGGCCAAGGAGCTTGGCATTGAGGCGTCAATCCTTGGCGCCAATACCAAGTCTATTGGCGAGCGCGCGTACGGCAACATGATTCTTGGAATCATGGGCTCACGCGCGGAAATGCTCAAAGCAAAGGACTACCTCGAGTCAATTGCGGATGTAATTGTTGAGGAGGTGACTGAGCAATGATTGAAAAGGCATTTACAGCGCAGGCTTGGAACGAAGCCCTTGCGATAATTCAGAGTGAGTTTGCTCTCGCAATTTGGGAGACACTCTATGTAACAGTCATCGCGACACTCATTGCAATCATTATCGGTCTTCCATTGGGTGTGCTCCTTGTTGTGGGTGAAAAGAACGGTGTTCTTCCACTTCCAAAGTGGTTGATGGCTTTCCTTGGAGCAATCATCAATATCCTTCGTTCGGTACCATTCCTTATTTTGATGATTCTTGTAATCCCACTTACACGTGCAATTGTTGGAACGTCCGTCGGCACAGTGGCATCTATTGTGCCACTTGTCATTGCGGCGTTCCCATTCATCGCACGACTTGTTGAGAGCTCACTTCGTGAGGTCAACCCTAACATTATCGAAATGGCACAGAGCACTGGCGCTACACCTTTCCAAATTATTGTTAAGGTTATGATTCCAGAATCAGTTCCATCCCTTATTTCCAACGCAACAATTGCTATTACAACAATACTTGGTTACTCAGCGATGTCTGGTATTATTGGCGGTGGCGGCCTTGGTAAAATCGCCATCAACTACGGATATTATCGTTACAAGTACCTCGTAATGTTTATCGCAGTAATCCTCTTGGTATTGATAGTAGAAATTTTCCAGCGTATAGGTACAAGACTTGCAGTTAAATCTGACAAGCGCTTGAAAAATAAATAAAGCAAGTTTATCCCGGCAGGTGGAGTGCTTGCCGGGATATTAAATTGTTAATTTTATATAATGTTATATAACGTTATGTTGACACACAATAATTTGTGGCTATAATAGGGGTGTAATTCATACCTATAGTATATGTTTATAAATAGGAGGTACTATTTATGGGTAAATATTTTGGCACTGACGGCTTTAGAGGCAAGGCTGGTGTGGATTTAACAGCAGAGCATGCTTTCAAAATTGGTCGTTTCCTTGGAAACTATTATGGCAGCAAGCACGAGGGTGCAAAGATTGTTATTGGTAAGGATACAAGACTTTCTTCTTATACTTATGAGGCAGCACTCGCATCAGGTATCACATCATCAGGTTGCGATGCTTATCTCCTTCACGTAACAACAACTCCTTGTGTTTCATATATTACAAGAACAGAAAATTTTGATTGCGGTGTAATGATTTCTGCTTCTCACAACCCATTCTATGATAATGGTATCAAGCTCATGAATGAGAACGGCGAGAAGATGGACGATGATTTACAGGATGAAATCGAGAAGTACATCGATGGTGAGATAGAGGAAATTCCATTTGCATCAGAGGACAAGATTGGTAAGACAATCGACTTCTATAACGGACGTAACCGCTACATTGGTTACCTCACAAACCTTGCAACCAAGAGTTTTGAAAACTGTAAAGTAGGTCTTGATTGTGCAAATGGTTCATCTTGGATGATTGCTCGTTCAGTATTTGATGCACTTGGTGCCAAGACTTATGTTATCAACAACGAACCAAACGGCACTAACATAAATAAGGATGCCGGTTCAACTCATATCGAAGGACTTCAAAAGTTTGTAGTTGATAATAATCTTGATGTTGGTTTTGCTTTTGATGGTGACGCAGACAGATGTCTTGCAGTTGATGAGTATGGTAATGTAATTAATGGTGACGTTATCATGTTTGTTGCTGCCAAGTATTTAAAGGCTCATGGTCAGCTTCCATCAAATACAGTTGTTACAACTATCATGTCAAACTTTGGCCTTTATAAGGCACTTGATAAGTGTGGTATTGGTTATGAGAAAACAGCTGTTGGTGACAGATATGTATATGAGAATATGAAGGCGTATGATCATATGATTGGCGGTGAGCAGAGCGGACACGTTATCTTCCGTAAGTATGCTCACACAGGTGATGGTCTCATCACAGCTATCATGATGATGAATATCCTTGTTGATACTCAGCTCCCACTTAGCGTTCTCGCAGAGGGTGTTCGCATGTATCCACAGGTACTTAAAAACGTTGTAGTTGATGACAAGGACGGCACACTCAATGACCCAGCAGTTATGGCTGCAGTAACAAAGTGCACTAACGAACTTGGTGACAACGGTCGTGTACTCCTTAGAAAGTCTGGCACAGAGCCACTCCTTAGAGTAATGGCTGAGGCAGGCAGTGACAAGGAATGCGAAGAGAAAGTTGACGCAATTATTGATGCAATGAAGGCATCAGGACATTTGATAGAGGTAAAGAAATAATGGCTGATATTAAAATTGTTGATTTGTTTGATTTGAGTCACTCGGTAGCAGCTGATTACTTAAAGGGTTTCACATATCCTTGGGAGGCGCTTGCCGGCATTTCTGATTTAATCTTGGAACTTGGCTCAAAGCTTGACCTTTCAGAATATGATCATCCAGAGGATGACATTTGGATTCACAAGTCAGTTACTGTTTTCCCAACTGCTTACATCCATGGTCCATGCATCATTGGAGCGGGCACAGAGGTTCGCCAATGTGCATTCATTCGTGGCAGCGCACTTGTTGGCGAGAACTGTGTAATTGGTAACTCAACTGAACTTAAAAACGTAATTATCTTTGATAACGTACAGGTGCCACATTACAACTATGTAGGTGACTCAATACTCGGCTTTAAGAGCCATATGGGCGCCGGATCTGTTACAAGCAATGTTAAAAGCGATAAGCTCCCAGTTGTTATCAACAACGAAGGAGAAAAGATTGAAACAGGCCGTAAGAAAATCGGCGCCATGCTCGGCGACTTCGTAGAAGTTGGTTGTAATAGCGTATTAAACCCAGGAACAATTGTTGGAAGAAATAGTAATATCTACCCAACAAGCTGCGTTCGCGGCGTGGTTCCAGAGGGACATATTTATAAAGATAAAGCAAACATTGTATGCAAAAAAGCATAAGGAGTGTAAATCAATGAAAGTTATAGTATGTAAAGATTATCAGGATTTAAGTATCAAAGCTGCTGACGTAATTGAAAAGGTTGTACGCGAGAAGCCAGACTGCCGTCTTGGCCTTGCTACAGGCTCTTCACCAGTTGGTATGTACAAGGAACTCGCTCGTCGTTGTAGCGAGGAAGGCCTTGATTTCTCAAAGATTACATCAGTTAACCTTGATGAGTACGTAGGCCTTGAGGGCACACATGATCAGTCATACAGATATTTCATGGATGACAATCTTTTCAATCATATCAATATTGACAAGGCTAACACATATGTAGCAAAGGGTATCGGCGATCCAGAGGCAAACCTCAAGGAATTCAACGACGTGATTGACGGCGGTGAAACAGAGGTTCAGGTACTCGGCGTTGGTCCTGATGGACACCTTGCATTCAACGAGCCAGGTGACACTCTTTGGGACAAGGCTCATATGGAGACACTTGATGATTCAACAATCGATGCTAATGCTCGTTTCTTTGCTTCTCGTGACGATGTTCCACGTAAGGCATTTACAATGGGTATGGGCCAGATTATGAGAGCTAAGACACTTCTTATGATCATCAGCGGCAACAAAGTAGAAGCTGCTACAAAGCTTTTGATGGAAGAAATGCTTGATCCACATTGCCCAGCTACATTTATGAAGATGCACCGTGATGCATACGTATTCCTTGAGCAGGATTTGGCTGACAAAATTGGTTATAAGGGCTAATGAAGAAGGAAATGGTTCGTGAAAGCGCAAATCCTCTTTACAAGCAATTGATTAGTAGGATTCGTGCTGATATAGATAATGGAGTCTATCCAGTAGACTCTAGGATTCCATCTGAACAAGAGCTTTGCGAGAAGTACAACGTTAGTCGTATTACTGTTCGCAAGGCGCTCGAAGAGCTGAGTGACATCGGTCTTCTCGTACGCCGCCAAGGCAAGGGCACCTTTGTTTCTGTGCCTTCTATCGAGATGGAAATAAAGCAAGTTAATAGTTTTCATGACGCTTGTAAAAGCGCGGGACGCATTGCGTCAACGCGCGTTTTAGGTGCCCGTGAAGTTGCGGCGAGCGAAGAGGATATCAAAGCACTTCGCCTAAGCCAAGGCAGTCGTGTTATTGAAGTGGACCGCATCCGCATGGCGGATGATGTTCCAGTAATACTGGAGAGGAACCACTTTTCTATGGGATACTCTTATTTGCTTGAGAGTGACCTTAGCGGTTCACTTTATAGTTTGCTTCGTGCATATGGCGTCGAACCAACTCAAGCGGTTCATGAGATATCGCTTGTACTTGCTGACGAGAACAAGGCAAAGTTGTTGGGCCTTGATATTGGTTCTCCACTTCTTTTCCTTCACGAGATTATCTATGACCAGAAGGGTCGACCACTTCACGTATCTCACCAATACATAAGGGGAGATAAATTTACCTTAAAACTTTAAAAAAGAACCCATCTAGGAAATTCCTAGATGGGTTTTGTTTTATATTTTTTCATGTAGCAGCGCTTTGATTTCACGGCAACATGTGGCGACATCTTCGTCGCTTTGCTTTGCCGCTTTGTTTACTGCTTTTTCAAGGGACTCTATGTTGAATGGTGTGCCAATGAGGGCGTTCTCAAGTGCACAAATGAAATTCGGATAAAGGGAATCTGAATAGATTTTTGCAAGGGAAACCCGGTTGTTTTCAAAGTCTAAACAGATTTTAATATTACCCCAATCAAAACGCTTTTCGACGCTCCAGGAGAAATCTGGATTTTTACCATAAATCCATTCTTCACTTGCGAAGAATTTTTGATTGTTTGAGAGGTCTTGGAGCATATTGAGCATAGAGCCTGATGCGTTCCAAATTGCGCGTCCAGTGCCGATAACCATCGATTTGCCACCGACTTCTAGAGTTGCATCAAAGCCCTCCTTGCCATACTCGTGGATAAAGGCATCCTTGAGGGCAACAATTATGTTGTCAATGTTGATATCCTCTGACATCTCGTGCAGGTTTGTCACGCGAGAGGAAACAGAGGATACTCCCTTGGATTCAAGCTTCTCTGGATCAACTGACAGGATGTTTTCAAGAAGGAGACTATCAACGTTTATCATAATAGTTCCGTGGTGGCAGTTGACTCCATTTGCTTGATGAAAGGCATTGCCTGAGAATTTGCGACCAAGAACTGTAATATCGTTCCTGCCGGATATTTGTGCAGGAAGGCCAAATTGATCAAGCGCCTTGACGATTACGTCAAGCTGTTTTTCAACATTGTAGTAACCATCACAAGCGATAAAGGTAAAGTTTAAATTACCCAAATCATGAAAAACAGCGCCTCCGCCAGAGAGGCGGCGCGCAATTTTTCCATTAAGCTGATCAATCATTGAAAGATTGCACTCAGCATAAATATTTTGATTTCTACCAATAACTACAGTACGCTCATTTTGCCAAAGATAGAATATGATTTCATCCTCCTTGACGTTATCAAAGAGGTATTTTTCAACACCTAAGTTGAAATATGGGTCATGCGAATAGCTTTGAGCATAAATGAGTCTAGTCATATAAATTATTCACAGATTTCGTCGTATGCATCAGCATCGAGAAGATCATCAAGTTCAGATTCGTCAGAAAGTTTTACTTCAATAATCCAAGCAGCAAAGGCATCATCATTAACTGCTTCTGGCTCATCGTCAAGATCCTCGTTTACAGCGATGATTTCGCCTGATACTGGTGACGGAACCTCTGAGGATGTTTTAGATGATTCAACTTCTGTAAATGTATCGCCGACTGATACTTCGTCGCCAACTTCTGGCAAGTCAACGTATACGATATCACCAAGTTGTTCAGCTGCATAAGGTGTGATACCAATCTTTGCTGTGTCGCCATTAACAAGGGCCCATGCATGGCCTTCGTTATAAAGATATTCTGCCATAATATAGTCCTCCGAAAATTAGTATACGTTAATAATACTATTAAATCTTGTTGGTGGCAAGTCCATGGATGTCATGGATTGCTTCCATTATAGCTTCGCTCATTGTTGGATGAGGGAAAATTGACTTTCCAACAGCGGTTGCTGTGAGTCCACATTCTACTGCTGTAGTAACAACTTGGAGCATGTCAGATGCTCTAGCTCCAACAATTTCACCGCCGATGATAACATCATTCATGTCTGTGATTATTTTTACAAAGCCAGTTGTGTGGCCAGATGCTTGCGCTTTACCAAGGCCCTTAAAGTCGAATGTACCAATTTTGTAATCGACGTCAATTTCTTTGCCGGCGGCGATGAGGTCTTTTTCAAGAGTACCGCAGGATGCAAGCTCTGGGTTTGTGAATACGCAACCAGGAACAGCCTTGTATGACATCTCGTCGTCCTCGCCAAGGATGTTGTTTACAGCAACAATTCCTTCTTTTGATGCAACGTGTGCAAGCTGAGCGCTTGGAACGATGTCGCCTATTGCGAAAATGTTTTCAACATTTGTGCGCATATGGCTGTCTACTGCTACGCGACCGCGCTCTGCCATTTCAACGCCTGCGGCCTCAAGATTTAAGCCAGCTGTGTATGGCGCACGACCAACAGCTACTAAAACAACCTCTGCTTCGAGTTCTTTGCCACTCTCAAGAGTAACTTGAACGCTGTCGTCACCAGGATTTACTTCCTTGATGCCGTCTCCACAGATGGATTTAATTTTTTCTTTTTTGAACTGACGAGTAATCTGTTTTGAAACATCTTCGTCCATTGTTGCCATAAGCCTTGGAAGTGCTTCGACAATTGTCATCTCGGTTCCCATTGCATGTAAAAATTGACCAATTTCACAGCCGATAACACCGCCGCCTACCAAAATCATTGACTTTGGTGGGTTTTCTAAATCTAAGACTTCGTCAGATGTGATTACGTTTTTACCGTTAACCTTAAAGATAGGAGGGGCAACAGGAACAGAACCAGTTGCGAGGATGATGTAGTCTGTGCTAATCTCCTCTGTCTCTCCATCAGTTTTTTCAACTAAAACAGTATGGTTATCCTTGAGGGAGCCTGTGCCTTTAATAACTGTAACACCAGCCTTGTCCATCAAGAAGGCGATACCTTTTACGAGGCTTGTCATAACCTTGTTCTTGCGTTCAAGCACAGTTGCATAGTCAATAGTGATGTCGCCTTCTGGAATATTAATACCAAAGTCACTTGCTGACTCACATGCTTTGAGGCTGTCGTATGACGCAAGGAAAGCCTTGGTTGGGATACAGCCACGGTTGAGGCATGTACCACCTAAGGTGTCCTTTTCAATGAGTACAACCTCAAGGCCACGCTTTGCAGCATAGAGAGCCGTCTCATATCCGCCAGGACCTGCACCGATTATTGTTACTTTCATATGCTGATGCCTGCCTTTTCGAGGATGATAGGAACGTTCTTTTCAGCGCCGATAGCCATGATATGAACACCGTCACAGAGGCCTTCTTCCTTAATCTGGCTGATCATTTCAGCAGCCATTTCGATACCTGCTTTTGCAGGGAGGCCCTTGATGTCTTTTTCTTTGCCCTCAGCTGCGGCAGCAGCGAGGCGTTCAATCATCCAGTCTGGTACATCGATGCCTGGGACGTTGGCATTCATAAACTTTGCCATGCCAGCGGCCTTAAGTGGGATGATGCCAGCCATGATGTGAACGTTGATATTTGCTTTATCGACAGCGTCCATAAAACGCTTGAATGATTCAACATCAAAGATGCCTTGTGTCTGGATGTATTCTGCACCTGCATCTACTTTTTTCTTGAGCTTTGCAATCTGCATGATCTGTGGCTCGTAAACTGGAGTTACACAAGCACCTTTGTAAAACTTTGGAACTACGCCTGTGATTTCGTTGCCACCACAGTCGAGGCCGGTTTCCTCCATTTGGCTGAGCATATTAAGGATGCCAACAGAATCAAGGTCAAAGACTGGCTTTGATTCCTTGCAGTCGCCGACCGTTGTGTGGTCGCCAGTGAGGGCAAGCATTGTGTCTATGCCAAGGGCATAGGCAGAGAGCATGTCGCCCATAATGGCCATACGAGAACGGTCGCGTCCTGTCATCTGGATGATAGGGTTAAGGCCCTGTGCCTTGAGTGCTGCGCAAAGGCCGATAGATGAGGCCTTGAGGCATGCGCTCTGCATGTCGGTAACATTGATACCGTGAACTTTACCCTTGAGGAGCTGTGCTACCTCAAGTTGTTCAGAAAAGTCTGCTCCTTTTGGAGGTGCCATTTCAGCAGTTACAGCAAATTTGCCTGCATCAAAAGCTTCTTTTAAAACGCTCATTCTGCTACCTCCTCAGCCTTTTTCTTTAAATTATCAGAACGTGGATAACTGTATTTTGCATATCCTTTGTCTGGGTTAAGCTGGTTGATGAATTCGTCCTCACGACCTTGCTCCTTCATCTTGTTGTAGATGAGAATCCAAGCACAGTCGTTTTCTGGATTTACTTCGCATTTGCCATTTTTCTGTCCGCCACATGGTCCGTTTACCAAGGACTTGGCGCACTTTGTGATTGGGCAAATGCCGGCTGTGTGGCCAATTTCGCAGTTGCCGCACATACGGCACATCTCGTTAAAGATGCCGATGCGCTCAACCTGAGCGAGATACATTGTGTTGTTTGCTGGATAAACTGGGAGGTCAGTGTTTTGTGCTACTGTCTGAGCACCGTTTCCGCATGCCAAAGAGATAACACACTCGGCACCAACATCACGGAAAGCTTTGATTTCCTTTTTAACAAGCATTTTTTGGCAGCTTTCCTCTGGGATAACACTACCGAGTACTTCTATGCCGTGCTCACCCAAAATAGTAGTGAGCTCAGCGATTTCTTCTTCGCCACCAGTCTTGCATGAAGTTGCGCAACTGCCGCAACCAACGAGGACAACTTTGCGCTTGTCTCCTATCATAGCAAGGAGCTCGTCAATTGGTTTTTTCTCTGTAAAAATCATAACGTGACCTCCTTAGTTGATTCCATTTTGTACCTTGCAAGCCTTGATAAGGTTCTTTGCAAGGAGAGCAGATGTGATTCCACCAACACCTGGGACAGGGGTTTTCCAAGAAGCCTTGTCCTCTACGTCAGCTGCGCAGCAACCGAATGTGTTGATCTTTTGTCTGCCAGTTTTTTCATTGATTATTGGCTCGCCATTTTCGTCAAAAGCTTTTTCACGAACGATAGCTGCGTCAATAACAATGGCACCTTCTGGAATCATATCAGCAGTAATTGAATCCTTGAAAGGCGTTGCGCATACGATTACGTCTGCACGTTTGATATAGTCGTTTTTGATTTCGGAGTGAGTAAGATGGTGAACGATTGATACTGTTGCAAAACGGTTGGTGAGCATCATTGAGAGTGGCTTACCAATAACGTTTGAGTTGTTGATTATGCAGACGTCAAGGCCACAGCAAACGTCATTTGCCTGAGCATCGTTTGCAAGCTCTGGAGTTTTATACTTCTTGCTTACTTCTGCCTTGATTTCGTCAGCATAGAAATCGATGATTTCCATAACAGCAGCAGCTGTGCATGGAGGAAGGGCGGTAGGGTCATTAATTACTACCTTGCCCATATTGTCTGATGTTGATGCATCGCAGTCTTTGATAGCGCTTAGGTTGTCAGAGATTGCAACTGTTTCATCAATATTATCAAGTGGTCGGAATGCAAGGATGCCGTGAACCGATGGGTCTGCATTTACCTTTTTAAACTCGGCAATGTAGTCCTCCTGTGATACATCAGCAGGGAGAGCGTGAACTTCTACTTCGATTCCAGTAGCTTCTGCTGTGGCAAAGATTCCTTTTTCATAAGCAAGGTCTGGTCCTTTCTCGCCTACACGCATGAGCGCGAGCTTTGGCGAGATGCCTTTTGCCCTTAAAAGTTCGGCCTCATTTTTACATTCGTCTTTGATTGTCTGTGCAACAAGTTTACAGTCAAGAATTTGTGCCATCTTAAAATTTACTCCTTTATGCAAGTTGTGATTTTACATTTTCATAGATGCTATCGGCGAGCTTTTCGCCGTCGATAACAAGTGGTAAGAGCTCATCTGTAACTGATTTAACGTAAGTTTCATCAGTGATGGATTTTAAGTTGATCATTACGTTGAGCCATCCACTTTGAAGAGCGGCCTTGAGGCAAACTACGCCACATCCGACATCGGATACGGCGAGTTTGGAGCCCTTGGTCATGAGCTCTTCGTGGAGTTTGATTGCTTTGTATGAAAGCTTAACTATGTCGATTGGTGCAGTGATAGCAACCTTGAGGGCTGCTTGCATCTTTTCTTCCTTTATTGCCTTCTCCTCGTCGGTCTCTGATGGGAGGCCGTAACACTGAGAGAGTGGATAGAAGTTTTCTGCATCTTTGTCTATAAGTGAGAGGAGTTCGTCTTGGAGCGCACGAGCGTCAATCAAGATGCGCTCGATGTCAGCTTGGTATTCGGCGTACTTTTTCTTGCCTGTGGTGAGGTTGCCCACCATGCCAGCAAGGGCTACGCCGATGCTGCCGACAAGGGCAGCCACTCCACCGCCACCAGGTACTGGGGCTTTGGAGAATGTCTCATCTAGGAATTTTTCGCATGACCACTGTGGGATGTTGCTCATTAAAACTCCTCCTTTAATCAATTAGAATAAGCCTTTGATTTTACCGTCACTATCAACATCAATCTTGGTAGCTGCTGGCACCTTTGGAAGGCCAGGCATTTTCATGATGTCGCCTGTAAGTACTACAAGGAAGCCAGCGCCGGCTGATACAGTGATGTTTCTAACAGTGATGTTGAAGTTTGTTGGACGACCAAGCTTTGTCTGGTCGTCAGAAAGTGAGTACTGAGTTTTAGCCATACAGATTGGAAGTTTGCCAAAGCCCAAGCTTTCAAGGTTTTCAATTTCCTGAGAAACCTTGCCTGCGTACTGAACGCCATCAGCACCATAGATGCGCTTTGCGATAGCTTCAATCTTGTCCTTGATTGGTGCATCAAGGTCATAGCTGAATGTGAAGTTGCTTGGCTGGTCGCAGAGGCGTACAACCTCCTCTGCAAGTTCCATACCGCCGTCGCCGCCTTTGCCCCATACCTCGGACATACGAACATTAACGCCGAGCTCTGCGCAACGGCGAGTAACAAGTTCGATCTCTGCGTCTGTGTCAGCATCGAATCTGTTGAGGGCAACAACACATGGAAGGTTGTAAACCTGTGTGATATTTTCAACGTGCTTTAAGAGGTTTGGAAGACCACGCTCGAGAGCCTCGAGGTTCTCAAGACCTGTCTCTGTCTTTGGTACACCACCGTTGTACTTGAGCGCACGGATTGTTGCAACGATAACAACTGCTGATGGCTTGATGCCAGTCATGCGACATTTGATATCGAGGAACTTCTCGGCGCCAAGGTCAGCGCCGAAGCCTGCCTCGGTAACAACATAGTCGCCGAAATGACGCGCCATATTAGTTGCCATTACAGAGTTGCAACCGTGCGCGATATTTGCAAAAGGTCCACCGTGAACAAATGCAGGTGTGCCTTCGAGTGTCTGAACAAGGTTTGGCTTGAGTGCGTCCTTAAGGAGTGCAGCCATAGCACCAGGTGCATCAAGTTGGCCTGCTGTTACAGGCTCACCACTTCTTGAATAAGCAACTACGATTCTTGCAAAACGAGCCTTTAAATCATCAATGCTTGTAGCAAGGCAAAAAGCAGCCATGATTTCGGATGCAACTGTGATATCAAAGCCGTCTTCACGTGGAACACCATGAACTTTGCCACCCATACCGTCAACGACGTTACGAAGTTGGCGATCGTTCATGTCTACACAGCGACGCCATACTACGCGGCGTGTATCAATGTCGAGTTCATTGCCCTGATAGATGTGGTTATCAAGCATAGCAGCAAGAAGGTTGTTTGCAGCACCTATTGCGTGGAAGTCACCTGTGAAGTGGAGGTTGATGTCCTCCATTGGGATAACCTGTGCATATCCGCCACCAGCAGCGCCGCCTTTAACACCAAATACTGGTCCAAGAGATGGTTCGCGAAGAGCGATAACAGTTTTCTTGCCGAGCTTGGTTAAAGCATCGCCAAGACCAACAGTAGTTGTTGTTTTGCCTTCGCCAGCAGGTGTTGGGTTAATAGCAGTAACGAGGATTACTTTTGCCTCTGGGCCATCCTTTGGTTGGTTTAAGATGTTGTAATCAACCTTTGCTTTGTACCAACCATAGTACTCAAAGTTTTCCTCTGTGAGTCCAAGTTTTGCAGCGATTTTGTCGATGCGTTCTGGAGTTGCTTCCTGAGCAATTTCGATGTCTGTTTTTGCCATTGAAGTGACCACCTTTCTTTTGCTATACTATATGATGCAAGGAGGGAGATAAATGAATAAAAATGATGCGCGTAACATCGTAAAAGCTAAAAAGCGTGAGCTTTCAAAGCAGGATGTTGAGGCTTACTCAAGAGCAGTTGCAAATACTTTCCTGAACCAGGATTTTTACAAAGATGCTCAAGTAATCTATCCTTACCTTGCCTATAATACGGAAATAGATACGAGGTACATTATCGAGCAGGCTTGGCGCGATGGAAAGACCGTCGCTGTTCCAAAGGTGCTTGATAGTACCACGATGGAGTTTTATGTAATATCTTCGTTCGACGATATCGAGATTGGATATCAAGGGATTCCTGAACCAAGGGTCGGCACGGTTGCCTCACCAAAAGAGGCGCTTATGATAATGCCGGGCCTTGCATTTGATAGAAATCACAACCGCGTTGGATACGGCGGTGGCTTTTACGACCGATATCTTGAAAAAAAAGAAAATGAGGGTGTATATTTTAAAAAAATATCCCTCGCGTATGATTTTCAAATATTTGATAATTTGGAAGTAGAAGCATACGATATACCTGTTGATACCATTGTGACGTCGGAAAAAGTCATATAAACTCTATATAAATAGTTTACATTAATTTATAAATTTCAACAATATCGGAATAGTATATAAATCGATATATTTATGACTTGTATATTTAGTGAACTTTTGTTAAAATCACTCCATAACTTTTAAATCAAGGTGACTTAAATGGCAGAAAATTTATGGCAAAAAAGCATAGAGACAATGCCTCGAGACGAGCTTAAAAAGCTCCAGTCCGAGCGTCTTGTTGCGCAAGTAAAGCGCTCGTATGACAATGTCGAATGCTTTAGGAACAGAATGGATGAAATAGGACTCAAGCCTGATGATATCAGAGGTCTTGAGGACCTTTATAAACTCCCATTCTCATATAAAAAGGACCTTCGCGATTACTATCCTTATGGCCTTTTTGCAGTTCCAATGTCAGAGGTTAAACGTGTTCACGCATCCTCTGGAACAACAGGTAAGAGGATAGTTGTAGGTTATACAGAAAACGATCTTGAAATGTGGGCTGACTGTTTTGCGCGTATGCTCACAGGCATTGGCGCAACCAAGGATGACATAATTCAAATATCTTTTGGCTATGGTCTTTTCACTGGTGGCTTTGGTGCTCATGCAGGTGTTGAGAGAATAGGCGCAACAGTTGTTCCAATGTCTGCTGGCAATACAGCATTACAGATTCAAACATTGATTGACTTTAAGGTTACAATTCTCTGCTGCACACCTTCGTATGCAATGTATCTTGGTGAAGAAATCGAGCGCATGGGCGTTAAGGATCAGCTCAGCCTCAAGGCAGGCATTTTTGGTGCTGAGCCTTGGACAGAGGAAATGCGTAGCACAATTGAGGAAAAGCTTGGTATCAAAGCATATGATATCTACGGCCTTTCTGAGGTTATGGGTCCAGGCGTTGCTTGCGAATGTGAATGCCAAGATGGCATGCACGTTTGGGAGGATAATTTCATAGTTGAAATTATCAATCCAGATACTGGCGAGGTGCTTCCAGAGGGCGAGACAGGTGAGCTTGTATTTACTAGCATTACAAAGGAAGCGTTCCCTGTAATTCGCTATAGGACTAGGGATATTTGCTCCCTTATCACAGAGCCATGCAAGTGTGGTCGCACTCATATTAAGATGCACAAGCCACAGGGTCGTTCTGATGACATGCTCATCATTCGTGGTGTCAATGTATTCCCATCACAGATTGAGGAAGTACTTCTCAAGGTTGCAGGTTCTGAAATCACACCAAACTATCAGATTATTGTTGATAGAGTCAACAATACAGATACATTTGAAATCAATGTCGAGATGAACGAGGACCTCTTTACTGATGAGGTAAAAGAGATTGAGTCAATTGAGAAACGTATTACGGCTCAACTTCGTTCTACTCTTGGACTTGGTGCTAAAGTAAGGCTTGTTAACCCTAAATCAATTGAGCGCTTTGAAGGCAAAGCAAAGCGCGTTATTGACAGGCGTAAACTTGTGTAAGGAGGGGCCAATATGATAATCAAACAACTTTCAGTTTTTGTTGAGAACAAAAAAGGACGTCTTGTTGCAATTACAGATGCTCTTTCAAAGGCAGATGTAGATATCAGCGCCCTTTCTCTTGCAGACACATCAGACTTTGGTGTGCTCCGCCTTATCGTAGATAAGCCTGATGAGGCAAAGGCTGCGCTCAAGGAAGAGGGCGTTGTAGTAAAGATTACAGATGTAGTTGCAGCTGTAATGGACGACCAGCCAGGTGGCCTTTCAGGCATCCTTAGAATTCTTGAGGAAGCAAATGTCGACATTGAATACCTCTACGCTTGCATTGGCAAAACAACAGGCAAGGCTCTTGTTGTTATGAAGCCATCAGATGTAGAAGCAGCTGAAAAAGCACTTGAAGCAAAGGGTTGCAATGGCGCACCATCTGATATATACAGGATTTAACAAAACGAAAAGGCTCCCGATTTCGGGAGCCTTTAATTTTAGTCTTCGAAATATTTGAATGTTGGCATGTAGCGAAGCTTGAATTGATTTATCGCATGGAGGTGGTCGATTCTTTCCTTGTGAGCAGGCTCGATTCCACGGCGAATGTAATCGTCAAGTTCCTGGTAGGTGAAGCCTAAATTGTCCTCGTCAGTTTTGCCGCAGAGGCCGTCTGATGGAGGTTTGATAACAAACTTCTCAGGGAGGCCTAAGTAGCGGCCAATAGCGATGACCTCTTCAACTGTAAAGTTGGAAATTGGGCCCACATCGCCGGCGCCATCACCATAGCGGGTGGCATAGCCAACCCAGTCCTCAGAAAGGTTGCAAGTGTTGATAACACGGCCATTGTTGGAAGCGCCAACAAGGTATAAAACGGACATGCGAACGCGTGGAGGCAAGTTTGTTTTTGCTGGAACGCTGATTTCAAAAGGCTCTGATGAGGATTCCTTGATTGCAACGTCAGTTGCCTCAATAATATCGGCAATCGCAGCACCGACATTTACGGTGTAGTTACGGATGCCAAGGAACTCAACAAGGTCTCTTGAGTAGTCAATATCAGGTTGCTCACCCTGTGGCATTAAAACGCCTATGACGTGGTCAGGTCCAAGTGCCTTTGCACAAAGGGCGGCTGCAACAGATGAATCCTTGCCACCTGATATGCCAAGGATTGCATTGCATCCCTTGCCATTTTCATCGAACCAATCCTTTATCCACTGGATACATTTTTCGGCTGCATCAGCTGCATCAAATACATACTCTTTTTGCATATTTTCGCCTCCAAAAAGAAACATTACAATAAAAGTATAACTATAAACCTTTAAAAGAACAAGAAAAAATGTTATACTACAGTTTGTTAATTTTATTGGTTACTAATTAGGAGTTTTTATGTTAGACAAACTGATACAAGTAGAACAGCGCTACGAATCTATACAAGAACAAATTGCGGATCCTTCCGTTATTTCCGACATGGACAAATACACAGCCCTTATGAAGGAACTTAAACAGATTACACCTGTTGTAGAAAAGTACCGTGAATATAAAAAGGCTGAAACAACATTCAATGAGGCTAAGGAACTCATTGATATGGGTGGTCTTGACCCAGAGTTTGAGGAACTCGCACAAGAGGATTACAAATCTGGCAAAGAGGATATGGAACGTATCTCAGAGGAACTTAAAATCCTTCTTTTGCCACGTGACCCTAACGATGATAAAAACGTAATCGTTGAAATCCGTGCCGGCACTGGCGGTGAGGAATCAGCACTCTTTGCACATTCTCTCTTCCGTATGTACACAATGTATGCGGAGGCAAAAGGCTTTAAATACGAGATTATGAGTGAAAACTCAACAGAGCTCGGTGGATATAAGGAAGTAAGTTTTGAGGTCAAGGGAGACGGTGCTTACTCTCGCTATAAATTTGAAAGTGGCACTCACCGCGTTCAGCGTGTACCAGAAACAGAATCACAGGGCCGTATCCAGACATCTGCCGTTACAGTGGCTGTACTTCCTGAGGCTGAGGCAGTGGACTTTGAACTTGATATGGCGGACGTTAAAATCGATGTATTCCGTTCGAGCGGTGCTGGTGGACAGAAGGTAAACAAGACTTCATCCGCAATCCGTGCAACTTACATCCCAACTGGACTTGTTGTTGAGTGCCAGGATGAGCGTTCCCAATTCCAAAACAAGGATAAGGCGTTGACTATCCTTCGTACCAAGCTCTATGAGGAGCAACTTGCAAAAGCAGCTGCAGAGCGTGCAGATGCAAGAAAGTCAATGGTAGGTTCAGGTGACCGTTCAGAGCGTATTCGCACATACAACTTCCCACAAGGTCGTGTATCAGATCACAGAATCAATTTAACTCTTTACAAGATTGACCAGATAATGGATGGCGATCTTGACGAACTTATTGATGCGCTCATTACTGCAGATACAGCAGAAAAATTGAAAGCAGATGCAGAATAATGGAAACTAAGCTTTTTAGCAAAGAAGAATATGGCAAGGCAGCCGCAATCCTCAAAAAGGGTGGCATTGTTGGTATACCAACGGAAACAGTATACGGCCTTGCTGCAAATGCCCTTGATGGAGAGGCTGTTGCCAAAATATTTGAGGCAAAGGGTCGCCCACAGGACAACCCACTTATCGTTCATATAGCTGAGCTTTCTGAGCTCGATGATTTGGTAGCTTTTGTGCCACCAGTTGTCTATGATTTGGCCGATGCCTTTTGGCCAGGTCCACTGACAATTATTTTGGACAAGTCACCAATTATTCCAGACGAGGTTACAACCGGCCTTGATACGGTAGCTATCCGTATGCCAAGCCATCCGGTTGCTCGTCAGATTATCAAGGCTGCGGGTGTGCCGCTGGCCGCACCGTCTGCCAATACATCTGGCAAGCCATCGCCGACTACGGCGGAGCATGTAATGCATGATATGGCAGGCAAGATTGATGCCGTAGTTGATGGCGGTCCGTGTGAGGTTGGCGTTGAGTCAACGGTTATCACACTTGCGACACGCAAGCCAAAACTCCTCCGTCCTGGCCGTGTGACACCGGACGAACTTGAGGAGGTTTTAGGAGACGAACTCATAATAGATGATGCTGTTTTAGGCAAACTCAAAGAGGGTGAACGCGCAGCATCTCCTGGTATGAAGTACAAGCATTATTCACCTTCATCAGAGGTCAAAATCGTAAGGGGAAGCTTTATTGGCTTTGTAGATTTTGTCAACCAAAGAGCGGCAGAAGTCGATGGGGTTGCAGCCCTTGTCTTTGATGGTGAGGAAGGTAAACTTGATTGTAAGACATTGCTCTTTGGAGCAGAAGGAGACGACCTTGCTCATGCAAGCAAACTCTTTGACGCCCTTCGTACATGTGACGACGAGGGCATCAAGGAACTTTACGTTCGTTGTCCAAGCGACGAAGGTGTTGGCCTTGCTGTAATGAACAGGCTCCTTCGCGCAGCAGAGTATAATATAATTGAGGTGTAAGCCCCATGAGAAAAGCAATTAAAGTTGGCCTTACAGGCACAACCGGTGCTGGTAAGAGCACTATATCCGATGAACTTAAAAAATATGGCTATGCCATAATAGATGCTGATGCGGTTGCACGCCTTGCAACCGAGAAAGGCTCGCCACTACTTCCAAAACTTGCAGAGGCCTTTGGCCAGGACGTTTTGAATGGAGACGGCAGCCTTAACCGCAAGGCTCTTGCAAAGCGTGCATTTAGCACGCCAGAGGCAACAAAGCTTCTTAATAACATAACTCATCCAGAAATAATTCGATTGATAGAGAAGAAAATCAACGGAGCATTTTGGGATGGATATGAGGCTGTAATTATTGACGCGCCACAACTCTTTGAGAGCAAGATGGCATATCAGTGCAACTTTATCGTATCAGTTGTTGCTCCACGCGACATTCGTATTAAGCGAATCATGGAGCGTGACGGATTGACGGCAGAAGAAGCAGAGCGCAGGATTAACTCACAACTATCAGATGATTTCTTCCGTGAGAACTCTGATGTTGTGATTGAAAATGACGGCGATGAGCAAAAGCTTAAAGAGCAAGCGCTTTATGTTGCTCGCCTTATTGAAGTAAAAATTAGCGGAGAGGCAACTCTCGACTTTTAACGGAGGTATAGATTATGGCAGAAAAAACAAAAGCTGAGAAGCTTCAAGAAGAGCTCTGCTATGATGCAGAGCATGGAATGAAGTCACAGATGGACGAAAAGGAAGTCGCAAAAGCTGACAAGTTCTGTGAAGATTATAAAAAGTTCTTAAATGAAGCAAAGACAGAGCGTGAAATTTCCCTTTGGATGAAGGAAAAAGCTGAGTCAAAAGGCTTTACTGAGTTTGATAAGACCAAGAAGTACAAGGCCGGAGACAAAGTATATAGAATTAACAGGGATAAGGCTATTATGCTTGCAGTATTTGGTACACGCCCAATCACTGACGGTGTTAAACTTGCAATCTCTCATATTGATTCACCTCGTCTTGATTTAAAACCAAACCCACTTTATGAGTCAGAGGAAATTGCTCTCTTTAAAACTCACTATTATGGCGGAATTAAAAAGTACCAGTGGGTTACTATCCCTCTTGCGCTTCATGGTGTAATTGTAAAGCCAGATGGTAAAACAATCACAGTAAATATCGGTGAAGATGACAACGATCCAAAATTTGTAATCACTGACCTGTTACCACACCTTGGCAAGGAACAAGAGAAGCGTACACTTGCCGATGGTATCCGTGGTGAGGAACTCAACGTTCTTGTTGGCAGCCGACCATTTAAGGATGACAAAGCATCAAATCTTGTTAAGCTCAACATCTTAAAACTTCTCAACGAGAAGTATGGTATTGTTGAGAAAGACTTCCTCTCAGCTGAGCTTGAAATCGTACCTGCTCTCAAGGCCTGTGATATCGGCCTTGATAGGAGTATGATTGGTGGCTATGGTCACGACGACCGCGTTTGCGCATACCCTGCAGCAGAGGCTGTGTTTAACGTTAAGAAGCCAGCATACACAGTTGTAACTGTTTTGACAGACAAAGAAGAAATCGGTTCATATGGCAACACAGGTCTTGATTCTTTCTACTTCTCATACTTCCTTTCAGACCTTGCAGAGTGTTTTGGCGCTTGCGGTCGTGACGTTATGTCAAAGTCTGAGTGCCTTTCAGCAGACGTAAACTCAGCCTTTGATCCTACTTTCCCAGAAGTAATGGAGAAGCGCAATGTGTCCTACATTAACAAGGGCGTTGTAATCACAAAGTATACTGGTGCTCGTGGCAAGTCAGGCTCATCTGATGCATCGGCAGAATTCATGGGTAAAATTCGTGGCATCTTGGAGTCAAACAATATCGTATGGCAAATCGGCGAACTTGGTGCCGTTGATGCCGGCGGTGGCGGAACAGTAGCACTTGATGTTGCTCGCCACAACATTGAAGTTGTTGACCTTGGTGTCCCAGTGCTTTCAATGCATGCGCCATTTGAGGTTGTTGCAAAAATTGACGTATACAGCGCATATCGCGCATTCTATGAATTCTTCAATGTAAAATAAAGATAACAATTAAAGGCTCCCGATGTCGGGAGCCTTAATTTTATTTTATAAACAGTGCAAAGATGTAAGGGACGGCATATGCAAATCCAAGCGTTGTAAATACAGTTATGAAGTAATGCTCAAGGTAAGCACCTGCGTACATAATCGCAGCTGGAATTGCAAGCCCAATCTTTGAAATCGCCTTGGTGTTCTCATCTTTGAAAAGATGATCCCACATATTCATTGCATCCTCTAAAAGAGGGAAGCAATTGAGAAGACAAGAGATTCCAAAATAGGTAAAGAGTATTCCAAAAAGATTAAACTTGCCAAGGTAAACAGAGTTTAGGGATGCTGGTATTAAAAATGCAAGTCCACAGATAAGACTGATTATATGTGGAAGGAAGCATACACCAAAACTTCCCTGTTTTGGAGCGAGCATGTGTTCTACGTGCCCACAAAGTTCATTTTTTTGGAAGTATCTTGAAAACTCAATTGGGATTTCAAACATACGACAGGCGAGTTGCTCTAAAAATCCTTTTAGAAATGCGCCTGGGAATGTGAGGATTTTAATAATAAAATTTATTGTGCCCATGTGAAATCCCCCTTATCCTTTGTGAAGATGTCTTCGACTGACATGTCCCCACTGAGGACTTTGTCCACTTCGTTTGCAAGTGTAAATCCATAGTAGGAGAGTTGCTCGTCAATTGATGCTCTTGTGTCATCATCACCTGCAAGGCCTGCACATAGTGAATAGAGGCTTGAAGCTGAGATGAATGCATTTGCTGTGTCAGCATTTTCAAATGCAGTTTGTGCATTAGCAAGAGCCTCTTTTTCCTTGCCAGAAAGCAGGTTGATTATGCCAAGCTGATAGTTAAGAAGTGAATCTGTTGCATTTACTTTAAGGCCATCGTTACAAACTTTAAGAGCCTTGGTAAGGTCACCTTGGAACCTATAAGCGATAGATTTATAGAGGTATACATATGGGCTTTCGCAGTTGAACTCTGAAAGCTCATTTGCATATTTAATCATATCGTCATAGTTTTTCTCGTTGAGAGAAATTTCTGCAAGAAGTGGGAGATAGAGAGCCTTGTATTCTGGGTCAACCTCACGAATCTTTTCAACGTTTTTGCGCATAATTGAAAGGTCTTCGCCATAAACGTTGGCAGCGTAGTATTTATAGTAGTAAATTTGAGCTTCGTTTAAGTCCCTGCCAGCAACCTTTTTGTCAAAAGCAGCCTCAAATTCGTCATAACTCTTGGATGTGTTGTAGACATCGTTAAAGTACTCATAAAGCTTTTGATAGGACGCAATCTTTTCCTTTTCTGCTTTAACAGATTTGTTGCGTTTCTTTGCTAGTTGGGACTCGGTGTAATATTTGTCAATAAAATCAGAGAGGTCCTCATAATAGTCTATTCCAAGCTTTTCATAGAGGTCGATCTGGTATTTGAGATAACGACCACCAAAGTTGTCATCAGTTACTTTGATTTCGGTATTGATATTGTCATATGCTGCGAGTGCAGAATTGAGTTTTCCAGCAGCGATGAGCTTGTTTGCTGAAACTGTTTCCTTGAAAGTTGGGAAAGAGATAGCAAAGTAACTAAATGAGAGGATGATAAGGAGCACAGTGACAACTGGGATAATCAATTTCCACCATGAGAATGGATAGTGTTTCATCGTCTCAAGGCATTCCTCGCAATACTGCTCGTCATCATCAACAATTGTTTCACCACAGCATTCGCAAAACTTACCGTTTTTGCGGTTCGCCTTGCCATCCTTTGCTTCTTTTACAATTTCTTTCCAAGAGGCGTCAGGATTGTCCTCCATCATCTTGTCAATCTCGCCTTGGACGAGGTCCTTTAAATCGTTGAGCTCAGACTCAAGCTTTTCTGGATCAAGACCAGTCTTTGGATCGAGAGGAATTTTGTCATCGTCCTCTGGATTGACATTGAGAGGAATTTCCTCGCCAGGAAGTTCCTTTACGAGCTCTTCGAGCTCATCCATTTTTTTATCTTTTGCCAAAGTACGGTTCACTCCTTCTTTGGTTTATTTCAAAACACCGTTTTTATCAAGCCTTGGGAACAAGAACTTGTTTAGTGCTAATATGCCAATAACTGTGATTATTGTCTCTGGAATCATATATCCAGCATTATACGTGATTGAGTAAGTGAGTACGGCACCTATTGAGTTGCCGTTTGTGTAGTCAGCCCAAATTGTTGCGCCACTGATAAAGTGGCAGAGGAGACGGAACGCACAAACGAGTATGGTGCCTAGGGTCAAGTCTATATAACTATTCTTAAATTTGCCTTTAAATACGCCACCGAGTCCCAGTGCCGTATAGGCAAGCAAATAGTCAAAAAGTATCAAAATAAGGTAGCTTGAAAAGCCCTTAACATAGCTTAGATTTGAGAGACCAAAGAGGAATTGGAGAAGTGACATTACAAATCCAGAAAGCAGTCCCCATGCTGGTCCAAAGATGTAGCCAAGGGCAATTATTGGAACCTGACTAAAAATAGTAACGCCACCACCATATGGTAGCTGGACCACTGCAAACTCGTTTAAGACAGTAGCAATGGCAATAAGCATGGCAGTGACAACTAAGCGATATGTTTTATTGTTTTTCATAAGTATCTTCCTTTCCTACGCGGGCATTATCCCGATCAGGTCGAAGGGACAAGGACTTGTGGTCCGAATCTCAGCCGAAGAACATTCAGCGCCCCTGGACTATTATTTTGTACGAAGACATTTTAACATTCGCACTTGCAAAGTTCAAGGTATGGTGTTAAAATTCTATTTCGTTTGTTACATATATTAGTATTATTACTTAAGGCTAGGTGGAAATTTTGAGTCAGAGAGAAGACATTAGAAACGTAGCGATAATAGCTCACGTTGACCATGGCAAGACAACAATGGTTGATGAGCTCTTAAAGCAGAGCGGTACTTTTAACTCACACGAGACAGTTGAGGACAGGGTCATGGACTCTGGAGACCTTGAGCGTGAGCGTGGTATCACTATTCTTTCAAAGAACACATCAATTCATTACAAAGACACAAAAATTAATATTATCGACACCCCAGGTCATGCTGACTTTGGTGGTGAGGTAGAGCGCATTCTCCTTATGGTTGATGGTGTTTTACTTCTTGTTGATGCCTTTGAAGGTTGTATGCCACAGACACGTTTCGTGCTCAAAAAGGCTCTTGGACTCAAGAAAAAAGTAGTAGTTGTAATTAACAAGATAGACAGACCTGGCGCTCGCCCAGCAGAAGTTGTCGATGAGGTTATTGACCTCTTTATCGAACTTGGCGCAAATGATGACCAGATTGAGTTCCCAGTAATTTTTGCGTCAGCAAAAGATGGTTATGCGTCTGAGGACTCACGTGATCGTTCTGGCGATATGCGTCCGCTATTTGATGCAATTATCAAAGAAATTCCTGCACCAAAGTGTGATCCAGATGGACCAACACAGGTACTTTTCTCTAGCCTTGATTATGATGATTACATCGGTCGTATCGGCGTTGGTCGTATTGAGCGTGGTAGCATCAAGAGAAACCAACAGGTTGTACTTTGCAAAGCTGATGGTTCACAGGAAAACGTTAAGGTATCAAAGCTCTATATCTTTGAAGGCTTGAAGCGTACAGAGGTTGAACAGGCAGAGGCTGGCGAAATCATCTGTGTTTCAGGTATTTCTGATATCAACATTGGTGAAACAGCATGCGACCCTGAGCACATCGAGCCTATGGATTTCATCAAAATTGATGAGCCTACGATTTCGATGAACTTTATCGTTAACACTTCTCCTTTTGCTGGTCGAGAGGGCAAGTTTGTAACATCAAGAAATATCCGTGACCGTCTTTTCAAAGAGGTTGAAACTAACGTTTCAATGCGTGTAGAAGAGACCGACACAACAGACACATTTAAAGTTTCTGGCCGTGGTGAACTCCACCTCTCAATCCTCATCGAGACAATGCGTCGTGAAGGTTATGAATTCGCAGTTTCTCGTCCAAAGGTAATCATGAAGCGTGATGACAACGGACAGCTCCTTGAGCCTATGGAACTCCTTGTTGTTGAGGTGCCAGGTGAATATGTTGGTACAGTAATTGAAAAGATTGGTTCACGTAAGGGCGAACTTAAGGACATGGTAGCACACGAAGGTGGTTCAACTCACCTTGAGTTTTCAATTCCATCTCGTGGTCTTATTGGTTATCGTTCAGAGTTCCTTACGGATACAAACGGCAATGGCATTATGAATCAAATCTTTGATGGCTATGAGCCATACAAGGGTGACATTCAGATGCGTGAGCGTGGTTCAATTGTTGTTCACGAGCCAGGCGAGTCCAATGCTTATGGCCTCTTTAACACACAGGAGCGTGGTAAACTCTTTATTGGTCCTGGTGTAGAAGTATATGAGGGCATGATTGTTGGCGAGTGTGCTAAAAACGAGGATATCGTTTGTAACGTATGTAAGACCAAGCACCTTACTAACACCCGTGCATCAGGTTCTGA
>JAZRVV010000001.1:0-9953 GCA_045599345.1 Acutalibacteraceae bacterium | reverse complement strand
ACTTTCTCTGAAGCCATTTTATTTTCCTCCAATATATTTTTTAGAATTAATTTACTAGTTTGACGTGTTAATCACTTTAATAGGGTTAACACTTTTTAAAGGTTTGGCCGAGGTCTAAAGCCCTCGTCCTTACTTACCGCGATCGAATAAAACCGTTCGCAGAAAGGTTTTATTCTGCGGCTGCGACAGCTTCTTCAGCTGCTGGAGCAGCTTCCTCTGCTGGTGCTGCTTCCTCTGCTGGTGCTGCTTCCTCAGCTGGAGCTGGTTCCTCAGCTACTGGAGCAGCCTCCTCTGCAGGAGCCTCTTCCTTTGCTGGAACCTCTTCACCACTCTTATCAACAACTGCCTGAATAACACGAGCAAATGCTGCGATAGGAGCATTGAATGCGTTGCATACTGTTGCAAGAAGAACATCCTTAGATGGGAGTGTTGCGAGACTGTTGATTGTATCAAGGTCTACTACTGCACCATCCATGAAACCAGCCTTGATGTTGAAGTCCTTGTGAGAATCAGCGAACTTCTTAAGGATTCTTGCTGGAGCAACTGGATCCTCTACGCTCAAAGCGAGAGCTGTTGTTCCATTAAGAACATCGTCAAGACCATCAATACCAGCTTCTTTTGCTGCTCTCTTGAGGATAGAGTTCTTAACTACCTTGTAGTTAACCTCGTCACGACGGAGCTCTGCACGAAGTGCTGTATCATCTGCAACTGTAACACCGCTGTATTCAACGAGTACGCCGGCGCATGAACCCTTAAGCTCTTCAGCGAGGGCTGCAACGGCCTGCTTCTTTGATTCAAGAACGATTGCGCTTGCCAAAATATTCACCTCCTATGAATATTAAAAGCCCTTCCTTAACTACCTAAGGAAGGGCATAACAAACATAATATGTTTAGTTAAGCGTCGTTCCTCGGCAGGTAAGGCAAGTTGCCTGTTACGTCATTTTGACACCTGCTGTCTTAGGTGGACAGCACGAATATACTAACACACGGGAAACCCCATGTCAAGTACGATTTTAATTACTTCTCAACTGGAGCAACAAGATACTTTGAAGCTGCAAACTTAACACCAGGACCCATTGTTGAAGCAACAGAACATGACTTGATGTACTGGCCCTTAAGTGCTGCTGGCTTAGCCTTTACTACTGCTTCCATAAGTGCGTCAAGGTTCTCAGCGAGCTTGTCAGCACCGAATGAAGCCTTACCGATTGGGCAGTGAATGATGTTTGTCTTATCAAGACGATACTCAATCTTACCAGCCTTTGCTTCTTCTACAGCCTTTGCTGTATCAGGTGTTACTGTACCAGCCTTTGGTGAAGGCATGAGGCCACGAGGACCAAGAACCTTACCAAGACGACCAACGAGACCCATGCAGTCTGGAGCTGCGATAGCTACGTCGAAGTCAAGGAAGTTTTCCTTCTGGATACGCTCAACGAGGTCTTCTGCACCAACTACGTCAGCGCCAGCTGCCTCAGCTGCCTTAGCAGCGTCGCCCTTTGCAAATACTGCAACGCGAACATTCTTACCTGTACCATTTGGAAGGATAACTGCACCACGAACCTGCTGATCTGCGTGACGTGAGTCAACGCCAAGACGGATGTGAGCTTCGATTGTTGAATCAAACTTAGCTGTTGCTGTCTTGCAAGCGAGGTCAAGTGCTTCCTTTGGATCATATGCTATAGTTCTGTCGATGAGCTTTGCAGCCTCGACATATTTCTTACCATGTTTCATTACTCTTTACCTCCTAACAAGCTTAATCAACAACAGTGATGCCCATTGAACGAGCTGTACCCATAATCATGGATGTAGCTGATTCGATAGAAGATGCATTAAGGTCAGGCATCTTCTGCTCTGCGATCTTCTGGCACTGTTCTTTTGTGATTGTTGCAACCTTATTCTTGTTAGGTTCACCTGAAGCCTTCTGGATGCCGCAAGCCTTCTTGATGAGGACTGCTGCAGGAGGAGTCTTTGTGATGAATGTAAAGCTGCTGTCTGCGTAAACTGTGATTACAACTGGGATAATAAGACCCATGTCGTTCTTTGTGCGCTCATTAAAATCCTTTGTGAAAGCCATGATGTTAACACCATACTGACCAAGTGCAGGACCTACAGGTGGTGCAGGTGTTGCCTGTCCGGCTGGGATTTGAAGTTTAATAAAACCTTTAATTTTCTGAGCCATTGTGTTTTCACTCCTTAAATATTGTGGTAATTGGCGGAACGCGTTTTAGCGTCCCTCCCACTGAGAACCAAGAGGTCCTCGTAATCAAAGTGCCAAAGGCACTAATTACCAAATTAAAATAAATTAGTTTTCTACGGCGAGTTCTACCTGATTGAGTTCAAACTCAGTTGGGATTTCTCTACCGAACATTGAGATGCGGACTTGAACATAGTTGTTGTCCACGTCGAGCTCGTCAACAATACCAGAGTAGTCAGCAAGTGGACCATCAACAATATTAACGAGATCGCCAATGTTGTAGTTAACTTCTACAACTCTCTTTTCTACGCCAAGAGAAGCTACTTCAGCCTCTGTGAGAGGAACTGGTTTGCTCTCTGGGCCAACGAAACCTGTAACACCACGAGTGTTGCGGATAACATACCAAGCGTCATCAGACATTGTGAGTTCGTCCTTAACCTCAGTTACTGTGAGCTTAACAAGTACATAGCCAGGCATAAGCTTGCGCTCTACTTCTTTTGTCTCACCGTTATCCTTAATCTCGGTTACGATTTCTGTTGGTACTTTAACTTCGAGAATCTGGTCTTGCATGCCACGGTTGGCAACAACCTTCTCGATGTTGTCTTTTACCTTATTCTCATAACCTGAATAAGTGTGGATTACATACCACTTAGAAATTCCTGCCATTTGGAAATCCTCCAATTATAACAATGTTGTGAGGTTCTGAAGCATTATCATAGCTGCTTCTGCTCCACCTTTATCAGCGATGGAATAGATAAGCTCGATAAGCTGGCGGAATACTACGTCACTGATCCAAACACCAGCACCGATGATTACGGTTACCATAAGAACAACGCCTGTGTCCTTAACCGTGTTTGGCCATGAGTTCCATACAATTTTTTTAGTCTCAGCCTTAACATCTTTGAAGAACTGCTTAATTCTGCCAAGTACGTTTGGCTTATTAGCTGCTGCCTTCTTTTCAGGCTTCTTTTCGACTTTCTTTTCAGGTTTTGAAGCTTTAGGCGTCTTTTTCTCTTCTGCCATAAAGATTCTCCTTCCTTACTTTGTCTCACGATGGAGAGTGTGCTTCTTGCAGAATCTGCAATACTTGTTCATCTCCAACCTGTCAGGTGTGTTCTTCTTGTTCTTCATTGTGTTGTAGTTGCGCTGATTGCACTCTGTGCAGGCGAGTGTTACTCTAACTCTCATAACGGCACCTCCATTAATCGGAAAAATTTGCCCTCATTGTAGGGAGGGCTCTTGCCTCCCTCTTTTACTTGAAAGTCCTTTATTATATAACCTATAAATAGGCACAAAAAAAGAACCCTCTTTAAGAGGTACAAAGATATTACCACAAGGCACATCCAAAATCAAGCATTTTTCCTCTAAAATACGTTGATTTTTCGACTTTTTTCGCCTATATTTTTTCTCTTGTGTAGCAAACAAAAATGGGGCCCTATATCTAGTGGCCCCATTTCGTTTTATTTATTCTTTTTTATCTGTGTCCTCAAAGTATTTAAGATAGTTTTCATCAACTGTAAACGGCGCTGAAGCCTCATTTGATTCTGGTGCTTCAACAAGCACCTCATCCTCAAGTTCAGGTTCTACTGCCTTATCCTTTTTCTTAAATACGGCTGCGCCTATGGCGAAGCCAAGGAGCAAGCATGCTACTGCGGCGATTGCCAAAACAATCGGAGACACGCCCTGCTTTACCTGCGCAGGCGCCTCTTCCTTTGCCTCTGGCTCCTCCGCCTTGTCCAGCAAGCTTGCTGGTACACCAACTGTATCCTTACCACCAAACTGATCCATACGAACTACATAAACTGTGTATGTTCCAATCGAATCATCCTCAGCAGTAATTTCTACCTTTAATTCGTTAGTGCCTACTTTGAGTTTATAATCTTCTACATTTTTAATCTCTTTAATAAGATCGTTTGCTGTTTCACCAATTACAGAAATTGTATCAATCTCATAAGGAAGGTATACAACATACTCCCTTGTCTTTACGGAAAACTCTGGAGAAAGTTTTCCTTCGCTTACTGTGAGATTTGAAAGTTCTGTCTCGCTGCTTGGTACATAGTTCGGATCCTGCTCACGTTCAATTGCAATTGAATACGTCTTTGTCTTTCCAGATGGAGCTGTAACAACTACACGAACAGTATTTTTGCCTACCGCTAAATTAGCACCATTTACCGCAACTTTTGCATTGTTATCATGTGCAGTAGCCGAAATATTCAATTTCGCTACATCAAACTTAACCTTCTCACATGAATAATTTGTTGTATTTGGATTAAACGCTGGTGACATTTTTGCGTTGCCAATTGTAAGACTTGATAACTCACAATCGTCCGACAGTGGTGCCGCAACAACTCTTGAAGTAGACACACTAAACGAATCCTCCGCACTTACATTTGTTGCGATACTTCCAGAAAATCCAATATTAATATTTGTTCCTGCCGTAACACCGTTGTTTACTTTGAATGTTGCCGTAAACGAAACCGAATCAGTTGTTCCGCTATCTCTTTGTGCGAAAATATTGTTTCCGTTACGAGAGAAAGATGACCAATGACTTCCTCCTCCATTAGATACAGACACTAATGTTACTAGTCCAGTATCGTATGAAAAAGATCCACTATATGAACCAACAGCACCAGATGCCGTGAACGTTACATTAAATGTTTCCCCAGGTCTTGCTTCTCCACTTGCACTTAAACTACCGCTGTTTGCACTCGCAGGTACACAACTAATAGCAATTAACAGAACAAGAGATAATGTTAATCCAATAAACCTTTTCATATAAGCCTCTTTCTGCATCAATATGCCTTAGGCGTTATACCACTAACGCCAAGTATATAATCACGTATTCCAAGCGAATCGGCAGCTGATATTCTACCATCCGCATTTAAATCTGCTGCTTTATACTGAATCGTCGAAAGTTGTGCTGAACCAAGTATTTGGTCACGAATACCAAGAGAATCGGATACCGTCACCTTGCCATCGCCATTTATATCACCAGTAACAATTACAGTATAATTTGACATTGTACAGCCCGTTGAAACAATATCGTTATCCGATAGAGCCTTTCCATTCTTCATCACTGTCGTGCTTCCAGTAATACCAGATTTTAAAGCACCAGCAGTCGTACCAATAGGTATTTGACTTATAAAATGAGCCGCATTGTTAATAGAATATTTTGATGACGTAATATTAGTTGAAGTGCCACCAGAACCCGAATCTGATACTGTTACATTTACTACTGCAAATGAACCGTTTGCGAGGTATGCAACTACTTTAGTTGTGCCGTTTGAAACGCCTGTTACAACACCATTTGCATTAACAGTTGCAATTCGCTTATCCCAAGACATGAATCTTGGCTTTTCTGTGCTTCCACTATTTTGTGAGGTGTTAAGTTGAAGTGTTCCACCTTTTTTAACCGAGGCATTTGCAGCGACTTCAACGTAATCTTCGATAACATATGCATTGCCAACCTTATACCAAAGTGGGCCGTAATACATTGTGCCAGTTGTAACAACACTACCATTGTTATGAATTCCAGCCTCTAATGTAACATTATCACTAGACAACGTTGCGGTTGCAGCACTATAATTTGGCGCTGTTCTTATGGTTGCTTTTGATCTTGCTACCGTTCCCATTTGAGAATATCCAGAGAAGCTGATTGTTGAACCGGTTGCGTTAGGCATATTCTTATAAACAGGTATTTTAAATGTTCTAACACTATCAAGTGTTCCCGCTTTAACATATCCATCGTATGTCTTTTGTAACGTCACATGGATGCCATTAATAGCTGTCATATACTGATGTGATGGAGTTATCTTTCCATTTGCAACATTAAACTTTTGTAAATATGGAGTGTCCTGACCAGCTGATATATATCCATTGGCAATTGTTGCTGCACCGCCAGAAATTGCAGCGCCCGGAGTGGTCCATCCATGATCCTTAGCATAATTAAGACCATTTGCAACCGCATTGCCACTTGAACTATCAGTAGCACCAACATTCAAATAGTTGTAATATCCAGTGTACGATGAGGTCGTACCAGAAGTACTGCCACTGCCATTTGTTCCAACCTCACCTAGTATTTTTGAAGTGAGATAATATGGATTAAGTTTATTATTCATAGCTGCCGTACAAATAAGGGCCGCATATGTATCACCAGTTGAAACTCTCTGACCACTTGTATTTACATAAGTTACACAGCCCGAATCTGATACATAATTTGTGCCTTTATTTGACTTAGACATAAATGTGCCAGTGAGCATTGCTTCGATGTTATTTACTGTTGTGTTGTAATCAAGATTACCCCAACCCAAGTTTTCAAACATCAGTACTGTTACATCGCTATCAAGGAAATAGTAAGGATTCATAAAAGCAGCGATTGCCATTACTGATGCATCAACATAATATCCGCCACTTCCTTGATCACGAACTTCATATGTGTAATCAAGACCACGACTAGCCGTATATGTACCAACACTTCTATCGGCATAAAGCCTAGTAACCGCATTGCCTGTTGATAGCCATACTGTGTTTGACTTTGGCTGTGCTTCTGTATTAATTACCGTATCCCAATCAAGTCCAGTATTCATTGGCTCGAATTGCCAATTAGGATGTTGCTGCTTAAGCTTCCATAATTTATTTATATAGGCAGTTGGTAGGCCATTGAATTTATTATAAAAATCAGTTTGGCTCTCTGCTGCCAATACTGACAAACCAGAAAACATAAATGTGGTGAGCATTATTATAGTAACCATAACAAAAGATAGTATTCTTTTGACAAGACTATGCATATGCTCTCACCTCCAAACGATAGTTATCCACTATAAATTGTTTATACATAGTTTATTATATACATTATATAGTTGTTTGTAAAGGAAAATACTTGACAGCAAACACAAAAAAGACTCGCTAGGAATCTAGCGAGTCTTTGGATTTATATCTTATTCAAGATTAATTGTTGCACGATATGCCTGATGAGTAGCAGTACCAATACGGCCTGTCTTGTCAGCATCACCAACAGTGATAACCTTCTTGCAAACTGCGAGTACAGAATCATCAAGTTTAGCTGAACGTACACCAAGTGACATAACGATAGCGTCACAAGGAACCTTTCTTGTAGAACCAGGAAGAGTAACGTCCTCAATGAGAACTGAATCTGGGTTCATCTGTGTAAGCTTCCAACCTGTGAAGAACTTAGTTCCTCTGTCCTCAAGCTTTGGAACAACATCCATCTTGTGCTGTACCCATGTGCCAGGAGCAAGAGTATCAGCCATCTCTACGATAACAATCTTGTTGCCCATATCTGAGAGGTATTCAGCTGTCTCAAGACCTGTCATACCAGAACCGATAACTGCAACTGTCTTGCCCTGAAGGTTTACGCTACCATCCAAAATCTGGTTTGGTGTGTAAACGTTAGGAAGATCGTAACCAGGAATCTTTGGAGTTACAGGAACACCACCAACAGCGTTAATCAAAACGTATGGGTTAAGTGCTGCAACATTTTCAGCTGTTGCTTCACAACCAAGGTTGAACTTAACGCCGAGAAGGTCGCACTGTGTCTTTAAGTCCTCTGTAACCCAACCGATCTTGTACTTCTGCTTTGGAGCAGCAGCAAGGAGAATCTGGCCGCCTACCTTCTGGTTCTTTTCAAATACAGTTACGTTAAAGCCCTTCTGTGCGCATGTTCTTGCAGCCATGAGGCCTGCAGGGCCTGCGCCTACAACTACTACTGAGCGGCCCATACCAGTCTTGCGTGGCTCATATGGGAAGTCAATTTCGTTACATGTACGTGGGTTTACTGCGCACTGACCTGGCTTACCACCCTGAAGTGCGTTGTGCATCATTGACTCAAGACAATAGAGGCAAGAGATACATCTGTTGATTTCGTTTGAACGGCCTTCCTTTGCCTTTCTTGCCCAATGTGGATCAGCAAGAAGTGGACGACCAAGACCGATAACATCCTGATAACCTTCCTCAAGAAGCTTTTCAGCCTGCTCTGGTGTACGGATAACACCTGTATGACCTACTGGGATAGAAACAGCTTCCTTAACAGCCTTACCGTTTTCTTTTCTCCAACCAAGGTCGAAAGATGTTGGCTCGCACCAAGCGTTCATGCACTCGTAAGTACCGCATGAGAGATCAAGGAACTGGATGCCATAGCTTTCGAGGAGCTTTGCAACCTCAATGCCTTCTGAAAGTACAAGGCCCTGATCATAACCAAACAATCTGTAATATTCATCAACTGTAAGACGAGCTGAGATTGGATAATCTGGTCCGCAAAGCTCGTGAATCTTGTCGATAATTTCCTTAACGATACGGAGTCTGTTTTCCAAAGATCCGCCGTATTCATCCTCACGTCTGTTTGTGTAAGGTGAGATGAACTGCTGAAGGAAGTAACCATGAGCACAGTGAAGCTGTACACCATCGATACCAGCCTTCTTACAACGAAGAGCACCACGTGCAAATTCGTCTTCGATATAGTGAATTTCCCACTTTGTAAGAGGTCTAACCTTCTGCCACTGCTCTACTGGTGAGCAAAGTCCCTTGTTAGGAACGTTAGATGCAGAAACTGTTGGGAAGTAGAACTTGTGCATAGCCTGCTGATCAAAGAAGTCCATGTACTTTGTAAGACCAAAGAACAAATTCCACCAACCGTCCCAATGACGACCGATAAAGTCAGAAAGTTTCCAAGCTGTTACAACAAGCTGATATGTCTGACGACCTGGGTGATGGAGCTGTACAAAAATCTTAGAACCCTCTGCGTGAACTGAATCAGCAAGTCTCTTAAGACCAGGGATGCATCTATCAGATGTAACTGACATTTGTGCAGGGCCTGTACAACCTGTCCAGTCAGAGATTCTTGTAACCTCTGTCTCGATGAGACCAACGCCGCCCTTTGCACGCTCTGTGTAATATTCAACACAGCGATCGCCAGCAGTACCGTCGAACTCAGCAACTTCCAAAAGCATAGGAGTAAGAGCGATTCGGTTAGGGATTTCGCAAGTACCGATATGCCAAGGCTCAAAAAGCTTTGAGAAATCTGCCATAATAATTATCTCCTTTTAATAAATCTAATGACCTTGATATTATATACAAAAGATATGCAATTTGCAATTACAAGAGTCTTATGTTATGATTTTCGATATCATTTAACAAAAAAGGGAGATATAACAATGGATGTTATGGAAGCTGTAAGACAGCTTGGTGTCTCAATCCAGGCTGATGAACGCTATAAAAAATTCATGGAACTTAGCGAGATTGCAAAGTCCAACGATGACGTAACCAAAGCAACAGAAGAACTTCAGGCAACTGCTGAAAAGTATGAAGCAGAGATGCAGAAAGAAGAGCCAAACGAGCAACTTCTTGCTGACATTCAGGCTGAATATGCTGCAAAATATCGCAATATGTTTAACATTGGTCCTATGAAGGAAATGATGGATGCACGTGAAAACCTTGACGGTATGATGAATGACATCATGCAGATTATTTACCTCTCAATGAACGGAAACGATCCACTCACAGCAGAGCCATCACCTGAAACACTTCAAGAAATGCAAACTAATTTCATGAATATGTAATTTTAGGCATAAGAAAAGAGCTTCACCAATTGGTGAAGCTCTTATTTTTGCACCTTCAAAACTGAACAAAGAACACTAAGGGTAAGTGCACAAGCAATTCCTGTTTGTATAGACAAGCCCTCGACCTATTAGTACAGTTTAGCTGAATGTGTCACCACACTTACACTTACTGCCTATCAACCTTGTAG